>NZ_JAPEPI010000002.1:1868495-2179911 GCF_026340305.1 Streptomyces sp. NBC_01381
CCCCGCAGGACGCGGGAATGGACTGGGTGGTCTCCCGGCGCAAGGACTTCATCGGAAACCGGTCGTACACGCGCGCGGACACGGCCCGCACCGACCGCAAGCAACTGGTCGGCCTGCTGCCGGCCGACCGCGCGACGCGGCTGCCCGAGGGCTCCCAACTCATCGCAGCGGACACGCCGTTGACCCCCCAGGACGGTCCGGTGCCGATGCTCGGCCACGTCACCTCCAGCTACCACAGCCCGGCACTCGGACGCCCCTTCGCGCTCGCCCTCGTCGCCGACGGACGGGCGAGGATCGGCGAGACCCTCATCGCCCCGGTGGGCGACGACTTGGTGCCCGTCCTGGTGGCCGACTCCGTGCTGTACGACCCCGAAGGGACCAAGCGAGATGGCTGAGCCGACCGAGGCCGCCCCCGGCCCGACGCGCCTGCGCCGCAGCCCGCTGGCGCATCTGGACGAGCGGATGCGCGCCGCCACGGTCACCGGCGCCCGTGGCGTGGCGCTGACCGAGTGGCCGTTCATCACGATGGTGAACCTGCGCGTGGACCCCGCATCCGAAGCGGCCGCCCGCATCGAGCAGACCCTGGGGACGCCGCTTCCCCGGCAGTGCGGGCACACCACCGCGGCCGGTGCCCACACGGCCGCCTGGCTCGGCCCCGACGAGTGGCTCGTCCTCTCCCAGGCCGAAGGCACCGCTCTGGCCGCCGAGTTGAGGGCGGCGCTCGGCGCGGACCCCGGCTCGGTGGTGGACGTATCGGCGAACCGCACCACGCTGGAGCTGACAGGACCGGCCGCCCGGCAGGTCCTGGAGAAGGGCTGCCCGCTGGACCTGCACCCCCGGTCCTTCGGCCCCGGCCGGGCGGTGTCCACCACGGTGGGCCCCATCCCCGTACTCCTCTGGCAGGTCGAGGGTCAGGTCGACGGCGCACCGACTTACCGCCTGTTCCCGCGGGCCTCCTTCGCCGACTACCTCGCGCGCTGGCTCATCGACGCGATGAGCGAGTACGGCTCCCCGGAGGTGCCCTGATGGCGTCGAGTTCATCGCCGGCCGAGCACGTCCTCACCCTGGACTGCCCCGAGTCCCCCGGCATCGTCCACGCCGTCTCGCTGTTCCTGGTCGAGCAGGGCTGCGACATCATCGACAACCAGCAGTTCGGCGACCGCCGGGACGGCCACTTCTTCATGCGGGTGCGCTTCGCGGCCCCCGGCGGCGAGGACGTCACGCAGGCCCTGCGCCGCGACTTCGCCGCCGTGGCCCCGCCCTTCGCCATGCGCTGGCACCTCGAACCGGTCAGCGCCAGACCCCGCGTACTGGTCATGGTGTCCCGCTACGGCCACTGCCTCAACGACCTGCTCTTCCGCGCCCGCAGCGGCGACCTGCCCATCGACGTGGTCGCGGTGGTCTCCAACCACCGCGACCACCAGGCACTCGTCGAGTGGCACGACATCCCGTTCTTCCACATGCCGGTCACCGCCGCCACCAAGCCCGAGGTCGAGGCCCAACTCCTCGACACCGTCGCCTCGTTCGACGTCGACCTGGTCGTCCTCGCGCGCTATATGCAGGTGCTCTCCGACGACCTGTGCCGCAAGCTCGCGGGCCGGGTGATCAACATCCACCACTCGTTCCTGCCGAGCTTCAAGGGCGCCAAGCCCTACCACCAGGCCCACGACCGCGGAGTCAAACTCGTCGGCGCCACCGCCCACTACGTCACCGCCGACCTCGACGAAGGCCCGATCATCGCCCAGGAGGTCATCGACGTCGACCACAGCCACACCCCCGACGACCTGGCCGCGATCGGCCGCGACGCGGAGTCGGCGGCGCTGGCCCGAGCGGTCCGCTGGCACTGCGAAGGCCGGGTGTTCGTGCAGGGCAGGCGGACGGTGGTGCTGCGCTGACGGGGGGACGGTGGTGCCGCGCTGACGGGTGCGCGGTGGTGCCGCGCCGACGGCCGTACGGTGCTGTGCTGACGGCCGTACGTTTTCATCGTGGCGTTCCGCTTCATCACGGCGTTCCGCGCCCCCGCCCACCCCATGTCGGGCACCCTGAACCGGCGACCACCACCCGCCCGTCCGAGAGGCCAGCCATGACCGCGCCGTCCCGCCTCATCAGCACCGTCGACTACCACACGGCGGGCGAACCCTTCCGCATCGTCCTCGGCGGCGTCCGGCCCCCACGCGGTGCGACCGTCCTCGACAAGCGCGACGACGCCATCACCCGCCTCGACGACATCCGCGTACTGCTGACCCACGAGCCGCGCGGCCACGCCGACATGTACGGCTGCTTCGTCACCGAACCGGACGACGACGGCGCCGACTTCGGCCTCGTCTTCTTCCACCGCGAGGGCTTCAGCACGGCCTGCGGCCACGGCTCCATCGCCGCGGCCGTCTGGGCGTACACCACGGGCCACACCCCGCTGCGCGACGACGGCACACTCGTCATCGACGTCCCCTCCGGCCGTGTCACCTGCACTGTCCGCGACACCGCGGACGGACACCCGAGGGTCGCCTTCCGCAACATCGCCTCCTACCTGCACGCCCAGGACGTACCGGTGCCGACCCGGCGGGGCACGACCACCACCGACATCGCGTACGGGGGCGCCTTCTACGCCATGGTCGACACCCGCACCCTCGGCCTTGAGGTCTCCCGCGACCGGCTGCCCGAACTCATCGGCCTGGCCGCCGAGATCAAGACCCACGTCACCAAGAACCACCCCCTGGCCGACCCGGAGGACCCCCGGATCAACGGCCTGTACGGCGTGATCTTCCACGACAGGATCGCCACGGCGGAAGGCCGCGTCGAGGAACGGAACGTCACCGTCTTCGCCGACGGCCAGGTCGACCGTTCCCCGTGCGGCAGCGGCACCAGCGCCCGCATCGCCACCCTCGCCGCGCGCGGGGAGCTCACCGAGAACGCCGTGCTCGTCAATCACGGCATCCTCGACACCACCTTCCTCGGCCGCATCGCCGCCTCGACCACCGTGTACGGGAAGTCCGCCGTCATCCCCGAGGTCGAGGGCACGGCGTACGTCACCGGCTACAACACCCTGGTCGTCGATCCGCGGGACGAGCTGCCGACCGGATTCCTGCTGCCGTCCTCGTAGGGCGCTGCTTGGCGCGCCGCGTGGCGCGCCGCCGAAAAAGGGCTGGCGCCCCGCGCTGCGGCCCGCCTATCGTTGGGGCCGTTCCGGAGGGGCCGCTCTACGCGGCCCTGATCCGCCGTACGTACCAGGAGGTGTGACCGATGGCTGTCGTTGAGATGGGCGCTGCCCGCATCGAGAAGTCCGTTCATTCCACCTCCGTGGTCACCGGCTGACCTTCCTCTTCACCTTCGCGCGCCAGCGTGCGCGTGCGCCGGGGCCACCCCTGTGAAGGGTCCCCCTTGTCTTCTCTCTCTGCATCCATGCAGGCTTCTCCTTCGTCTTCGCACCCTCTCGCGCCCTACGGCTGGGACGAGAACTGGGAAGCCGAGTTCACCCCGTACGCGGCGCAGGGCCTGCTGCCCGGCCGTGTCGTACGCGTCGACCGCGGTCAGTGCGACGTGGTCACCGCGGACGGAACCGTCCGCGCCGACACCGAGTTCGTCGTCCCGCGCGACCCGATGAAGGTGGTGTGCACCGGCGACTGGGCCGCGATCGACCCCGAGGGCGGCGATCCCAGGTATGTGCGTACGCTCCTTCCGCGCCGCACCGCTTTCGTGCGCTCCACCTCCTCCAAGCGGTCCGACGGGCAGATCCTCGCGGCCAACGTGGATCACGCGATCATCGCGGTCTCGCTCGCCGTCGAGCTCGACCTCGGCCGCATCGAGCGGTTCCTGGCCCTGGCCTGGGAATCGGGCGCCCAGCCGGTGGTCGTCCTCTCCAAGGCCGACCTGGTGCCGGACGCCACGGGCCTGTCCTATCTCGTCGAGGACGTGGAGACGACGGCCCCCGGCGTCCAGGTGCTCCCCGTCAGCGCCACCACCGGCGAAGGCGTCGAGATCCTCGCGGCCGTCGTCGCCGGCGGTACGTCCGTGCTGCTCGGCCAGTCCGGGGCGGGCAAGTCGACGCTGGCCAACGCGCTGGTCGGCGAGGACGTCATGGACGTCAATGCCGCCCGTGACGTGGACGGCAAGGGCCGGCACACCACCACGACCCGCAACCTCCTGGTGCTGCCCGGCGGCGGAGTCCTCATCGACACACCGGGGCTGCGCGGTGTGGGCCTGTACGACGCCGGAACGGGCGTCGGCCAGGTCTTCTCCGAGATCGAGGACCTGGCGCGGGACTGCCGCTTCCAGGACTGCGCACACACCGCCGAGCCCGGCTGCGCGGTGCTCGCCGCCCTGGAGGACGGCACACTGCCGGAACGCCGTCTCGACAGCTACCGCAAGCTGATCCGCGAGAACCAGCGGATCGTCGCCAAGACGGACGCACGGGTCCGTGCGGACATGCGCCGCGTGTGGAAGATGCGGGGCGCGGAGGGGCGGGCGGCGATGGAGGCGAAGCGGGGGCGGATGCGCTGAGCGGTTCGCTGTGAGTGCGGTGAGGGAGCTGCGGGCCGGTGGGGGCTGGTCGCGCAGTTCCCCGCGCCTCTTACGGGGCGCGGCACGCGCAACGTGATGTCCGATTCCCGCCAGCCGGGTCGCCGGGGAGGCCGCACACTGGATGACGTGATCGATATCGATGAAGAGACCAGGTACGAGGCGGTACGCAGCCGCGATGCCCGCTTCGACGGGGAGTTCTTCTTCGCCGTCGAGACCACCGGCATCTACTGCCGGCCCAGCTGCCCGGCCGTCACCCCCAAACGGCAGAACGTCCGCTACTACACCACGGCCGCCGCCGCCCAGGGCTCCGGCTTCCGGGCCTGCCGCCGCTGCCGCCCGGACGCCGTGCCCGGGTCCGCGGAGTGGAACGTACGCGCCGATGTCGTCGGCCGTGCCATGCGCATGATCGGTGACGGCGTCGTCGACCGCGAGGGCGTCCCCGGTCTCGCCGTACGGCTCGGCTACAGCGCCCGGCAGGTGCAGCGGCAGCTCACCGCCGAGCTCGGCGCGGGACCTGTTGCCCTCGCACGGGCCCAACGGGCGCACACCGCCCGGGTGTTGCTGCAGACCACGGGCCTGCCGATCACGGAGATCGCGTTCGCCGCGGGGTTCGCCAGCGTGCGGCAGTTCAACGACACCATCCGTGCGGTGTACGCGATGACGCCGACCGCGCTGCGGGACGCGGCGCCGCGGAGGGGGGCCGCGGGGCGGGCGACTCCGGCCGCGGGTGTTCCGCTGCGGCTGGCCTATCGGGGCGCGTACCAGGCGGGCGCCGTCTTCGATCTGCTGGCTCGCGAGGCGGTCGACGGTATCGAGCAGGTCGTGGGTGAGCAGGGCGGACGGACGTACCGGCGTACGCTGCGGCTGCCGTACGGGACGGGGATCGCAGCGGTGGAGGAGCGCGACCACGGGGTCGGCGGCTGGCTCGACACCCGGCTGCACCTGACCGACCTGCGGGATCTCACCACGGCGGTGCAGCGGCTGCGCCGGCTCTTCGACCTGGACGCGGATCCGTACGCCGTGGACGAGCGCCTCGGCTCCGACCCGCGCCTTGCCCCGCTGGTCGCTGCCCGCCCCGGTCTTCGTTCGCCCGGGGCGGCGGATCCCGATGAGCTCGCGGTGCGGGTGCTGGTGGGGCGGGAGGAGGCGGCACTGCTGGTGCGGCGCCACGGCAAGGCCCTGGACGCGCCGTGCGGCACGCTGACCCATGTCTTCCCCGAGCCCGGGGCGCTGGCCGGGGAGCCGGGCCCTCTGGGCGTGCTGGGCGCGGCGCTGGCCGATGGTCGGGTGCGGCTGGACGCGGGGGCGGATCGGGATGACGCGGAGGCGGGGCTGTTGGCGCTGCCGGTTGAGCCGGGGGCCGTGGCGGTCATCAGGATGCGGGCGCTGGGTGACCCGGATGTGGCGCTGGAGGGGGAGGAGCCGGTGCCGGACACGTGGCGGCCGTGGCGGTCTTACGCGGGGTGGCATCTGCGGGTGACGTGAACCCCGCCCAGACCGCCGCTTCGCGGCGAATCTTTCCCGCCCACCGACCCGATTGCCCGGCAGCGGCCCCGGTCTGCCGACGCGTCGTCGTCGGCTGCGGCGCCGTACCGCCGCTTCGCGGCGAGTTTCCCACCCGCCCACCCGCCCACCCGATTGCCCCGAAGTTGCCCGCCCACCCCGTCAGCAGGTCGTCCACCCCGTCGGTAGGCCTTCTGGCCCGGCCGCAGCTCTTTTTCAGCCCGTCCGGCGTTTGAGGACGAACTCGCCGGAGGCGGTGATCGACGGTCAGCTCGCGGCCGGCGGAGCCGGAAAGGATTCGGGTAGGGGTGGGGTTGGGGAAAGGAACCCCCACCCTTACTCCTCCAGCCCCCAGCTATGGATCCGCCGAGGATGGATGCGGATCAGTTCCTCGCTGAAGTGAGGGCCCAAATCGTGCGGCCCCGTGAGGAGTTCCGCATCGCCGCGGATGTCGACACCCCGCACCTTCCACGGCCGCACACTCACAATGTCGTCCACGACCAGCGAAACCTTCGGATTCCCCCGCAGATTGCGCCACTTCTTCGTCGTCCCCAGCGCATAACCGCCCACCAGAATCGTCCCGTCGTCCTGCGGAAAGAAACCGACAGGATTCGCCTGCGGCTGCCCCGCCGCATCGACGGTCGCCATCCGCCCAAGCTGCTGAGACTTGAGGTACGCCCGCTCGGCCTCGCTGAATTCGGTCATGCCGCGAGCCTCGCACGCGTACCCCGCCCCGGCCTAGGAGTCCCCCGGAAGCCCCCACCGCGCCGCCGCCGCATTCGCCTCGACCGGCGCGATCCGCAGATCGGGCCGGTCACCCTTGCCCGTGACAAGCGCCGACTCGCCCTTCCGGAGGGCGATCCGAACCGCCCCGCCGCCCACATCCTCGTACGGCAGCGGACGGCCACGCCCGTCCCGCACCTCCACCGCGCCGGAGATCCCGTGCCGCACCACACACGGCGCCCCCGCCTCACTCACGAGCCGGACCCACCGCGTCGCCCCGCCCTCCCGCACCGCACTCAGCAGAAAAGCGCCCTGCGTACGGAAGTTGTGCACCACCAGATCCGCCCACGCCGCCGGCAGCGCGGGGAAGACGCGGATGACGTCGCCCCAGGACTGGCAGACCATGTCGTGCAGGGACTGCGCCGCGGACAGCGGGGTCTCGATGACCGGGCCCGACTCCTTGTACATGGTGTTGGGCTGGATGAAGCGCGCCATCAGCTGCCCGAGGTACTTCAGCGCGTCCTCACCCTTGCCGAGCAGCGCCGACATGGACGCGGCCCCGGTGAACGTATAGCCCTGCAGGGCCCCTTCGAAGCCGACCCAGTGGGCCAGGGACTTCTCGATCAGGGCGCGTTCGTCCGCCGTGCGGCCCGTCACCTCGTACAGGGGATACACCGCGAGCATGTGGGAGTAGTGGCGGTGCGACTTCGCGAAGGGGATGTCCGCGCCGATCATGTAGCCGTTCGCGTCGGTCGGGTACGCCGCGAGCCTGCTGCCGACCTCCCGCCAGCACGGGGCCAACTCGTCGTCCACGCCCAGGAGTTCCGATGCCTCGAGGAGTGTGCGGCAGCCCCAGTTCAGCAGTTCCTGCGAGGAATCCCGGGCGCTTACGCTCGGGATTCCTCGCATCCTGGCGTGAGCGGTGCGGAGCACCGGACACCTCGGTTCACACGTTCGGGGGAGCTGGCGGCGTTCGAATGCCGGTGCCGGAAGCACTGGGTAGCGTCGTGGGTGTGAAGCTGGTGGTGCAGGTGAAGCTGTTGCCGACGCCCGTGCAGGCGGCGGCACTTGAGGCGACCCTGCGTGCCTGTAACGAGGCGGCGACGTGGGTGAGCGGGGTGGCGTTCGAGCGGGGTGTGAAGCGGAACTTCGCGCTGCGCGAGCACACCTACGCCGAGATCAAGGCTCGGTGGGGTCTGGGCGCGCAGGCCGCCCAGCACGTGATCAAGAAGACGTGTGACGCCTACGCCACCTTGAGGGCCAACCTGAAAGCGGGCAACCTCGGCAGGCCTGGCTCGAAGCGCTACCGTGCGGCGAGTGAGAAGCCGATCTCCTTCCGGGCCGAGGGGGCGCAGCCGTATGACGACCGGATGCTGTCCTGGCTGATGGGCGAGCGGCGGGTGTCGGTGTGGACTCTGGCGGGGCGGGTGAAGGACGTGGCCTTCACTGCCTCGCCGGAGCAGCTGGCCACTCTTGCGGCGTGCCGGAGGGGTGAGTCGGATCTGGTGTGCCGGGACGGCATGTGGTTCCTGATGGCGACCTGCGAAGTCCCCGAAGCGCCCTTGAATGCCGACCCGGTGGACTTCCTCGGTGTCGATCTGGGCATTGTGAACATCGCCACCACGTCGGACGGCGAGATCATTGCCGGACGCGAGCTCAATCGCATTCGGGTCCGCGAGCGCGACCTGCGCGCCAAGTTGCAGAGGAAGAACACCCCGTCCGCCAGACGTCGCGCCAAGAAGCGTAGGCGCAAGGAGGCGCGGCGGGCCAAGGACATCAACCACAAGATCGCGAAGCATCTGGTGGCCGAGGCGGAACGCACCGGTCGCGGAATCGCCCTGGAAGACCTGACGGGCATCCGCGGACGGGTACGGCTTCGAAAGCCCCAACGGGCCACCCTGCACTCCTGGGCGTTTCACCAGCTCGGGCAGTTCATCGCGTACAAGGCCCGTAAGGCCGGAGTGCCGGTGGTGCACGTCGATCCGGCGTACACCTCGCGCACCTGCGCCGAATGCGGGCACATAGACAGGGCGAACCGGGTCTCTCGGGCCCGCTTCGCGTGCCGGTCCTGCGGATTCGTTGATCACGCGGACCGAAACGGCTCCCGCAACATCCGCGCGAGAGCGTGGGAGTTGTGGCGATGCGGGGCCCCGTCAACGGCCCCTGTCCCGCCCGCACGGCCCTCTGGCCGAGCACGCGGGACTGGACGCAAACGCAGCATCACCGCCAGTGATGCCCGTTGTGCAAGCCCGGCGATTTAGCGCCGGGTAGTTGACGAGCATCAAGTCGTAGGTCCGGCGTCCTCACCTCCGCTGCCTCCTGGGGTGCCGCCGTGGCCTGCGCGGGCAGACCCCCGGCCATCAGCGCGCCGCCGACCGCCGATCCGGTGGCCAGCACGGTTCTTCTGGACGGTCTTGGCATCGCGTCTCCCGAGTCATCGGAGCTTTACCTCGCTGAAAGCTAGAGAGGGTGCGCCATCCCGTCAATGAGTCGGGAGAGATCCGATGTCGGGACATGTATGTGAACCTGCTTCGGCTACTCGGCCCGGGCTGCTCGGCCCCGGCCACTCAGCCCCAGATCACCGCCCCCAACCACGCCCCCGCGATCAACAGGCACGCGAACAGCTCCGTCAGGACGCTCCAGCCGCCCGCCCGCATGGCCGTCCGCGTCGCCGTCACCGCCTCGCCGTGCCCGCCCAGGCGCAGCCGCTCCCCGAGATAGATCCCGCCGATGAACCCCGGTATCGCTCCGATCACCGGCAGCACGCAGAACCCGATGAGCGCCCCGCCGCCCGCGTACACGGCCGTACGGCGCGTGGCCCCGCTCTGCCGGAAGCGGCGTGGTGGCAGCAGCCAGCGGATGCCCTGGGCGAGCAGGAGGGCGACGGTCGCGCCGACCAGGACGCCCCAGGCGACCGCGGAGGCGTCCTTGAGCGCCCACCACAGGACCGCGGCCCACACCAGCCACGGCCCCGGAATCCCGGGCACAAGCACTCCGCACAGGCCGAGCAGCAGCACCACCGCGACCAGCAGGAGTTCCCACACTGCCATCTGTCAAGCGTGCAGGAACCAGGAGAAAACCGCAGGTCGCGTCAGTGCCCCGTAAGGGGCGCGGGGCTGTGACATATGCGGCTCCGCCGCGTGGGCGCGACAAGCCCCCACCCGCCCGCACGCGCCCTCACCGCCTATCCAGCGGAGCGCTACCGCGCCACCCAGCCCCGCTCATACGCATGCCACCCCAGCTGAAGCCGCGTCGTCACGCCCGTCAGCTCCATCAGGCGCTTGACCCGCCGCTGAACCGTCCGCAGGCCAAGATCGAGCTGCTTGGCCACGCTCGCGTCGGTCAGGCCCGCGAGCAGCAGGGAGAGGATCTCGAGGTCGGCGCCGTCGGGGCCCTCCGGGGCGTCCTCGGTGACCGTGTCGCCGCCCTCGCCGAGCCGCAGCGGCAGCGCGTCCCGCCACACCGCCTCGAAGAGCCCCGTCAGGGATTCGAGCAGGCCGCTCGCGTGCACCACGAGCGCGGCCGGCTCCGCGGTGCGCGAGGTCAGCGGCACCATCGCGAGCGAGCCGTCGGCGATCACCAGCTTGGTCGGGACGCGGTCCACGACCCGCACCTGTTCATTGCGGCCGATCGCCGTCGACAGTTCGAGCAGCCCGGTGGGGAGCGCGAGGACCGAACGCTCGACCACCACGCGGTAGGCGACGCCGCGGCCCGCCGCCTGCTCCTCCGCGTCGTTCTCCATGCCGGAGACCACGACCGGGTTGCCGGTCACCAGGGCGCACACCTCGTCGCTCGCGCCGAGCTGCAGCTGGAGGAAGCGCTGCGAGACGGCGCCCGCGCCGGTGACCACCTCGACCAGGTCGTGCACCGCGGGCTCGGCGGCCTGCCCGCGGTACTCCTCGGCGAGCAGCGTCGCCGCAAGCTCCGCCTTCTCCAGTTCGTGCCGCTGCTGGGCGAGCAGCGCGCCGAGTGCGACGGCGGGCGGGGCCGCCACCCACCGGCCCGCCTTCCCGGAGGCCTGGGCCGCAAGGCCGTGCCGCTCAAGGCGGCGCAGCGCGTGCACCGTCTCCGGCTCGCCCAGCGTCAGCCGCCGCGCGAGATCGGGTACGTCGGCGGCCCCCACCGCCACCAGCGCCCGGTACGCCGACTCATGTGTCTCGTCCAGACCTATCGCAGCCAGCATGCGGCGATGCCCCTCCCCGAGGATCCGTTCCGACGGCTCCGTGGCGGAAAACGGCCACGGCGTAAACCCGCCCCAGGACATCATCCCCGTACCACCCGCCTCTCTGCCAAGGTGACGCCACCGCAGCACCAACCGCAGCGGTGAATGCGGCCTTTGGGCCGGTTCATCCTGCGGTCCTGCATGCCCGTCAACCCTGGGGAGAGCGATGCGTCCGATATCGCGTACGGCGTTGGGGGCGGCGTCCGCCGTCGTCCTCGCCGTCACGGCCACGGCGCCGTCCGTGGCCGAGCCACGTGCGGCGGCTGACACGAGTCCACTGGTGGGTAGCGCTCCACAGGGCGAGGGAAGTTCCGTCGTCACGCTCGTCACCGGTGACCGGATCCTGGTGTCGTCGGACGGCAAGGACCGCGCCGGGGCGAGCGTGCTGCCCGGAGCCGACGGCACCGTGCCCGTGATCCAGACGCGGCAGTCCGGCAAGGACCTGTACGTCTACCCCGAGGGCGCCGTCCACGCGATCGCCGAAGGACGCGTCGACGAGGAGCTGTTCAACGTCACCGGGCTCGTCCGGCAGGGCTATGACGACGCGCACGCCAAGAAGCTGCCGCTCATCGCCGTGTACGACAAGTCCGTCGACGTCACGCGGACGCTGCCGCCCACTCCGCGCGGCGCCGAGCGCGGCCCGGTCCTTGAGCCCGTCGACGGTGTCGCCCTGAAGGCCGACAAGAAGAAGGCCGCCGACTTCTGGGCGGACATCGCATCCCCCAAGTCCCGTGCCGCGGGCGACCTGAAGAAGCTCTGGCTCGACGCCAAGGTCGAGGCCACTCTCGACAAGTCGACCAAGCAGGTGCACGCCCCCGAGGCCTGGGCCGCCGGATACGACGGCAAGGGCACCAAGGTCGCCGTCCTCGACACGGGGGCCGACGCCGAGCACCCCGACCTGAAGGGCCGCATCGGCGCGACCAAGAACTTCACCGACTCCCCGGACGGCGAGGACCGCCAAGGCCACGGCACCCACACCACCTCCACCGTCGGCGGCACCGGCGCGGCGAGCGACGGCAAGAAGAAGGGCGTCGCACCGGGCGCCGAGCTGCTGCACGGCAAGGTCCTCAACGACAGTGGTTCGGGGGCCACTTCATGGATCATCGCCGGCATGCAGTGGGCCGTCGACGAGAAGGCCGACGTCGTCTCGATGAGCCTCGGCAACCCGGCGAAGACCGACTGCAGCGACCCGATGAGCACGGCGACCGAGGAGCTCGCGCGGTCCGCCGAGAACACCCTCTTCGTCATCGCGGCCGGCAACACGGGCCCGGCCCTCAACTCCGTCTCGTCGCCCGGCTGCGCACCGAGCGTCCTTACCGTGGGTGCCGTCGACCGCGACGACTCCACGGCGTACTTCTCCAGCCGCAGCCCCGTCTCCGGCTCGCACACCCTCAAGCCGGAGATCGCCGCTCCGGGTGTCGGCATCTCCGCCGCGGCCGCGGGCGGGCGCGGCGTCTACGCGTACCAGTCCATGAGCGGTACGTCGATGGCGACCCCGCATGTCGCGGGCGCCGCCGCCCTGGTCAAGCAGCGCCACCCGGACTGGACCGCCCGGCAGATCAAGGCGGCCCTCGTGTCGTCCGCCGACAGCAGCATCCCCGGTGACGTCCGCGAGACGGGCGGCGGCAGGCTCGACGCGAAGGCCGCCATCGACCAGCAGGTGCTCGGCTCGCCCGCCGTGCAGGGCGGCAGCTTCGGCTGGCCGCAGGACGCGTCGGACCGCACGACGGTCGACGTGCCCTACACCAACACCACGGACAAACAAGTGGAGTTGAAGCTCGCGGTCAAGGGCGTCACCGGCAACGACGGCTCGGCGGTGCGCTCATCGGTCGCCCGCATCGGCGAGCGTTCCGTGAAGGTCCCGGCGGGCGCGAGCGTCAAGGTCCCGCTCAAGCTCGACCCCACGGCCGATCTCGCGCGCGCCCAGTACGGCGACGTCACCGGCCGCGTCCTCGCGGCCGCCGACGGAGTGGCCGTCTCCACACCCTTCTCGCTCTACGTCCAGCCCGAGACCGTCAGCCTCCGCGTGAAGCTGATCGACCGCGCGGGCAAGCCCGCTGACGGACCGTCATCGATCGACCTCATCGGCACGGACGACGCGAGCGGCGAGCGGCGCTTCAACGAGGGTGCGAACGACCAGACGTACCAAGTCCGTCCGGGCTCCTATTTCTTGAGCGGGTTCGTCGCGACCCCGGACTCCGGCGGCGGCACGCTCACCGACTCCCTCACCCACCTGGCGCGCCCCCAGGTCGAGGTGAAGAAGGACATGACGGTCACGCTCGACGCGCGCAAGGCGCACCGCGTCACGGTCAAGACCGACAAGAAGTCCGAAGTGCGCGGCGCCACCCTCGGCTTCGCCCGCACCTGGGGCGCCGACAACTGGGTGCACGCGGGCACGGCGGCCGGTCCGCGCAGCATCCGCGGCTTCTACCAGTCCGTCGAGGGCAAGGCCGCCGAGGGCACCTTCGAGTACGGCAGCTACTGGCGCGCCGCGGCGCCCCTGCTCTCCGAACTCGCCGTGGTGGGCGGCGAATCGCTGCACCCGGTGACCGCGTCGACCGGCTCGGCCAACCTCGACGGCACCGGCAAGGCGGCCCTCGTGGACGCCAAGTCCGGTACGCCGCAAGAGCTTGAGGCCGCGGGAGCCAAGGGCAAGATCGCCCTCGTGAAGGTCCCGGACGACGGTCGCGTGGGCGCCGTGGCGGCCGACGCCAAGAAGGCCGGGGCGCTCGCCGTCATCGCCCACCGGGCGGCACCCGGCCGCTGGTACCCGTCGGCCGGCTTCAGTGGACCCCCGCTGCCGGTGCTCGGCGTCCCGGCGGACGAGGCGGCCTCACTGCTCTCCCAACTGGCCACCGGACCGGTCGACTTGACCTGGAAGGGCACGGCCAAGAGCCCCTACGTCTACAACCTCGCCTTCCCTGAGACCGGCCAGACCCACGACGACCGCACCTACCGGGTGCGCGACGAGGACCTCGCAGCGAACGAGGCGACGTACCGCGCGATGGGCACCGCGACGGACTATGTGGACCTGCCGAGCGCCGTCACCCCCACCGGCCTCGAGGTCTACTTCGCCGACATCGAGTCCGTCCCGGCCCCCGGCAAGCGCACCGAGTACTACTCGGCCGGTACGACGGGCTGGGGCCACCAGGTCTCCAGCAGCTTCCCGTTCGGGGAGTTCATGATCGATCCGGTGCGTACGTACAGGAAGGGGGAGCGCCGCACTGAGACCTGGTACGACGGCGTCCTCACGCCCGGCACTCCGCGTGACACCGAGGGAAAGCAGGCCCTCGCCGGTGAGCGGCAGGGCAATCTGATCGGGGTCGCGCCCGGCTTCTGGTCCGATGCCGAACACGCGGGAATCCAGGGCGGCTTCGGCGACATCGGCTCCGTGGAGCTGAAGCGGAACGGCGAGGTCGTCGGGGAGTACGGCTGGCCGTTCGGGGTGTTCACGGTCCCGGCCGAGGACTCGGCGTACGAACTCACCCTGGACACCCGGAAGATCGGGTCGAAGGTGTGGAACCGGTCCACCGAGACGCGGACCACGTGGGCGTTCCGCTCGCACCTCGACGAGGAGGTGTACTCGCAGGGCATCCCGATGCTCTTCCCGCGCTACGAACTCCCCGAGGACGGCCTCAAGACGCTGGCCGCCGAGGACGGCCAGCGGATCACCCTCACGGCCACCGGGCACGCCGGCTACCAGCCCGGAGCGATCAAGTCCGCGTCCCTGTCGTACTCGTACGACGAGGGCAAGACCTGGACGAAGGCCGAGACGTCCGCCGGCGCGGAGGCATGGACCGCCACCGTGAACCACGCGGGAGCCTCGGGCAAGCAGGTCTGGCTCAAAACCGAACTGACGGACACGAACAACAGTTCCGTCACACAGACCGTGGCCCGCGCCTACGACGTGCGTTAGTCACATAGACACCGCCGGGCGGTCCTCCCGTGGGGGGTGGGCCCGCCCGGCGGTCCTCAATCCGTCGCCCGACGGCCGGAATTTCCGGATGAACCGTTTTCGTACGGCCCGTGCGGTGGACAATAGGGGCATGAGCCAGCAGGGGGAGCAGTACACCGGGGCCTCCGGCCAGGAAGACGACTGGTGGGGTCAGCTGTACGACGACTCCGCACCCGACACGGGCCCGGCGCAGGCGGCCGACACCCTCGACGACAGATTCGCCTCGGCGGTGTCCGCGTCGTCCACGGGAACTGCCCCTGGGGGCGCCGATACTGCGGGCGGTCCCGCCCAACAGGACATATACGGCGACCAGTTCGAGGACCGTCCTGTGTCCGACCGCCATGAACCGTTCACGGGTTCGGGGTCGGCCCCTCCGGGCGAGCCGTTCGCCCGCCGCGAGCCGTCCGCCCCCGGCCCCGTCGCCCGCCCCTGGGAACCCCCGGCGGCTCCGGCAGGTCCTGTGACCTTCCCGGCGGGACCGAAGCCTCCCGCGGGGGCCCCGAGCCGCACCACCGCGGTCCCGGCGCCCCGCCCGCCCGACGAATCCGCGGGCCCGCCGCCGTCTGGACGTACCGACGAACCGGAGCAGGCGCCGGAACCGCCCGCGCCGTCCGCACCCGCGCCCACCCTCGCCGAAGTGCCGCGCGCCGTCGCCTATGTGGGTGACGGCCCGCCCACCTACGACGCCGAGCCCACCGTGCTGCCCGCCGCCGACCCCGACGACCTGGCGGACCTGGTTGCCGACACCGTCCTCGACGGCGCGCGCTACGGCACGTCCACCCTGCGGGCGGTCTCCGTGCGCGGGGACTCCGCCAGGTACCGGGGCGAGCCGCGGCGTGACTCGCTGCTCACCGCACGGTTCGGGACGGGCGACGGCGCCCTGGTCCTGGTCGCCATGGCCACCGGCGCGCGGGCCACGCCGGGCGCCCACCGGGCGGCCGCCGACGCCTGTGCGTGGATCGGCCGTGCCGTGGGCCGCAGTCACCAGCGGCTCGCCGAGGACATCAGGGCCGCCCGGCGCGGCGACCTGAAGAGCGGCCTGCACCGCCTCACCGACCGCAGCCTCGGCAAGCTCCGCGCGCAGGCCTCCGACCTCGGCGTCGAGCCCGATGAGTACGCCGCTTCCCTGCGCTGCCTGCTGCTGCCCGCCGACCCCGACTGCCGCACCCGCGTCTTCTTCGGCGTCGGCGGCGGCGGACTCTTCCGTCTCCGTGACGGGGAGTGGCAGGACATAGAGCCACGGGTCTCGGATGTCGCGGGCGAGGCGGGACCTCCCGTGGTCGGCTTCGGCTCGGTGCCTTCGGAGACCCCCGATGGCGACCGCCTCACCATGGACATGGGGATCATCACGCCGCCGAGTCCCTATGAACCGGCCCCGGAGCCGCCGCCCCGCGAGCCGTTCCGCTTCCGCGCCTCCGTCGCCCGCCCGGGTGACGCCCTGCTGCTCTGCAGCGGGGGCCTCGCCGAGCCGCTGCGCGGCGAGCCCGACCTCGCGGGACATCTCACCCAGCGGTGGTCGGACGCCGGTCCGCCCGGCCTCGCGGAGTTCCTCGCGGACATCCAGGTCAGGGTCAAGGGGTACGCCGACGACCGGACCGCGGCCGCCGTTTGGGAGGCGTGAGCGCCCGCTCTGTGAATTCATGGACCCCAAGAGCGTCAAGGGGACTGAAGGGTTCGTGAAGCCATGGCCAAGCAGAACGTCGCCGAACAGTTCGTCGACATCCTCGTCCGCGCGGGCGTCAAGCGCCTGTACGGAGTCGTGGGCGACAGCCTGAACCCGGTGGTGGACGCGATCAGGCGCACCAAGGGACTCGACTGGGTGCAGGTGCGCCACGAGGAGACCGCCGCCTTCGCCGCAGGTGCCGAGGCCCAGATCACCGGGAGCCTCGCCGCCTGCGCCGGTTCCTGCGGGCCCGGCAACCTCCACCTGATCAACGGCCTGTACGACGCGCACCGCTCCATGGCCCCGGTCCTCGCCCTCGCCTCGCACATCCCTTCGAGCGAGATCGGTCTCGGCTACTTCCAGGAGACGCACCCGGACCAGCTCTTCCGCGAGTGCAGCCACTACAGCGAGATGATCTCCAACCCGAAGCAGATGCCCCGTCTCCTCCAGACCGCCATCCAGCACGCGATCGGCCAGAGCGGCGTCAGCGTGGTCACGCTGCCCGGAGACGTCGCCGACCAGCCCGCTCCCGACAAGGCCGTCGAGACCGCCCTGGTCACCTCGCGCCCCACCGTGCGTCCCGGCGACGCGGAGATCGAGAAGCTCGCCGCGATGATCGACGAGGCCGACAAGGTCACCCTCTTCTGCGGCAGCGGCACGGCCGGCGCGCACGCCGAGGTCATGGAGTTCGCCGAGAAGATCAAGTCCCCGGTGGGCCACGCGCTGCGCGGCAAGGAATGGATCCAGTACGACAACCCGTACGACGTCGGGATGAGCGGGCTCCTGGGCTACGGCGCCGCGTACGAGGCCACCCACGAATGCGACCTGCTGATCCTCCTCGGCACGGACTTCCCGTACAACGCCTTCCTGCCCGACGACGTCAAGATCGCCCAGGTCGACGTGCGCCCCGAGCGCCTCGGCCGCCGCTCCAAGCTGGACCTCGCCGTCTGGGGCGACGTACGCGAGACCCTGCGCTGTCTCACGCCGCGCGTCACGCCCAAGACGAACCGCCGCTTCCTCGACAAGATGCTCAAGAAGCACGCGGACGCCCTCGAAGGCGTCATCAAGGCGTACACGCGCAAGGTGGAGAAGCACATCCCGATCCACCCCGAGTACGTCGCGTCCGTGGTCGACGAACTCGCCGCCGACGACGCCGTGTTCACCGTCGACACGGGTATGTGCAACGTCTGGGCGGCCCGCTACATCTCACCGAACGGCAAGCGCCGCATCATCGGATCCTTCAGCCATGGCTCGATGGCCAACGCCCTGCCGCAGGCGATCGGCGCCCAGTTCACCGACCGCAAGCGCCAGGTCATCTCCATGTCGGGCGACGGCGGATTCTCGATGCTGATGGGCGATTTCCTCACCCTGGTCCAGTACGACCTGCCGGTGAAGATCGTCCTGTTCAACAACTCCTCCCTGGGCATGGTCGAGTTGGAGATGCTGGTGGCCGGTCTCCCGTCCTTCGGCACCGCCAATCACAACCCCGACTTCGCCGCCGTGGCGCGTGCCGCCGGTGCCTACGGCGTACGCGTGGAGAAGCCCAAGCAGCTCGTCGGCGCCCTGAAGGACGCCTTCTCCCACAAGGGCCCCGCCCTGGTCGACATCGTCACCGACCCGAACGCCCTCTCCATCCCGCCCAAGATCAGCTCCGAGATGGTGACCGGCTTCGCGCTCTCCGCCAGCAAGATCGTCCTGGACGGCGGGGTCGGCCGCATGGTCCAGATGGCACGCTCCAACCTCCGTAACATGCCCCGACCTTGATGTTCCGTCAGGCCGGCCGAAGCCGCAGGGTCAGAATCTGGAACGGACGTAGGTCAAGCGCCAGGCCCGCGCTGTCCGTCTCGGCCGGTCCCTGCGGCCGCTCGAGCAAGTCCGTCACCTGCGCCGCGCTCACCGCGAACGACGTGGTGAGCGCGGCCGCCGCGCGCCCGCCCCGCGACTCGTAGAGCCGCACCACGACATCGCCGCTCCCGTCGTCCGCGAGCTTCACCGACTCCACGGTCACCGCCGGGTTGTCGACGCTCACAAGGGGCGGCAGCACGGGCGCGTCGGCCACCCGCAGCGGCAGATTCAGCGCGAGGCCCTCCGCGACCGCGTCGCCCGTCGTCGCGCCGGGCAGCAGCGCGTACGTGAACCGGTGTGTGCCCAGATCCGTCTCCGGGTCCGGGCTGTGCGGGGCGCGCAGCAGCGTGAGCCGCACGGTGGTGCCGAGCCCGTCCGCGTGCGGCGCACGCGTCACATCATGGCCGTACGTCGAGTCGTTGAGCACCGCGACGCCGTACGCCTCCTCGGCGACCCGCAGCCACCGGTGCGCGCAGATCTCGAAACGGGCCGCGTCCCAGCCGGTGTTGGCGTGGGTCGTCCGGTGCACATGCCCGAACTGGATCTCAGCGGCGGACCGTTCGGCGTGCACGTCCAGCGGGAAGGCGGCCTTGAGCACCTTCTCCGACTCCCGCCAGTCGACGTCCGTGACCACGTCGACACGCCGGCTGCCCGCCGCGAGCCGGATCTCCTGTGTGATGCGCGAGTCCCCGAAGGCCCGCACCACGCGGACGGCGACCCGCAGCGGCCCGTCCTCCACCAGCTCGACGGACTCGGCGTCCGTGAGGTCGGTGTGCGTGTTGCGGTAGTGCCGGTCCAGGTCCCAGGCGTCGTAGTGCGTGGGATGGTCGGGGTGCAGCTGGAGGAGGTTGCCGCGCGAGCCGGGGGAGAGGACCTCGCGGTCGGCGTCGAGATCGCGTACGGAGGTCAGGAGCCCGTCCGTGTCGATGGTGACGCGGAGATGCTCGTTGCTCAACACGATAGTGCCGTCGGCGAGTTGAGCCGTGGCACCGGCACCCGGCGCGCGGGTGTGCCCGGCCGCCACCGCGAGGCTCTGCGTGCCGAGGGCCGGGACGTTCACGTGCACCAGGGCCCCTTCCCTGCTCGTGACGACCTCGCTGCGGGCGTACGGCGACGCGTTGAGCACGGCGGGCTCGCCCGCGCCGAGGGACCGCACCGCACCGGCGGTGATCTCATCGAGCTCGGCGAGCACCCGTGCGTAGGTGTCGCGGGCCTCCCGGTGCACCCAGGCGATCGACGAGCCCGGCAGGATGTCGTGGAACTGGTGCAGGAGCACCGTCTTCCACAGCCGGTCGAGCGCCTCGTACGGGTAGGCGTACGAAGGGTCCCGCAGCGAGGCCGCGGTGCACCACAACTCGGCCTCGCGCAGGGCGTGTTCGCTGCGGCGGTTGCCGCGCTTGGTCGCCGCCTGCGTGGTGTACGTCGCCCGGTGCAGCTCCAGATACAGCTCGCCGGACCAGACCGGCGCCCGCTCCCCGTACTCCTCCTCGGCGGCCGCGAAGAACGCCGAAGGCCGCTCGATCTCGACGCGCGGCGAACCCTCCAGGGAGCGAAGGCGCCGCGCACGCTCCATCATCTCGCGGGTGGGGCCGCCCCCGCCGTCGCCCCAGCCGAACGGCACCAGCGAGCGGGACGCGCGGCCCTTCTCTGTGAAGTTGCACTCCGCGTGGGCGAGTTCGGCGCCGTGGAACTGCGAGTTGTAGGTGTCCACCGGCGGGAAGTGCGTGAAGACACGGGTGCCGTCGATGCCCTCCCACCAGAAGGTGTGGTGCGGCATCTTGTTGGACTGGTTCCAGCTCAGCTTCTGGGTGAGGAACCAGCGGACGCCCGCCAGCTTCGCCAACTGCGGGAAGGCGGCGGTGTATCCGAAGGAGTCCGGCAGCCAGATCTCCTCCGTCTCGACGCCGAGCTCCTCGCGGAAGAACCGCATCCCGTGCGTGATCTGCCGCGCGAGCGCCTCACCGCCCGGCATGTTGGCGTCCGACTCGACCCACATCGAGCCCACCGGCGCCCAAGTCCCGTCCGTCACCGCCTTCTTGATGCGCTCCCAGATGTGCGGCTGGTGCTCCTTCACCCAGGCGTACTGCTGGGCCTGCGAGCAGGCGAAGACCAGCTCCGGATACTCCTCGGCCAGCGCCGTCACATTGGCGAAAGTGCGGGACGCCTTGCGCACCGTCTCGCGCAGCGGCCACAGCCACGCCGAGTCGATGTGCGCGTGCCCGGCGGCGGAGACGCGGTGCGCGCTGGCGTGGGCGGGGCTCGCCAGGACCCCGGCGAGCTCGGCGCGGGCGGCCGCGGCCGTGCCCGGCACATCGTGCAGATCGAGCGCGTCGAGCGCCCGCTCCAGGGCCCGCAGGATCTCGTGGCGGCGCGGCCGGGCCGCGTCCAGCTCGTACATGAGCTCCGCGAGGACCTCGATGTCCAGGGTGAGACGCCAGGCCTCCTCGTTCAGTACGGCCAGATCGGCAGAGGCGAATCGGTAGATGGGCCGATCGCCCGCGGTCAGTACGTCGCCGAGCGGCGTCGGTTCGAAGTCACGCAGAACGGCCGGATTGGCCGCCGCCTCCAGGAGCAGATGCACCGGTTCACCGCCCTGCGCGGGGGCCGCCACGGGGATGTGCCGGTTGCGCGGGTGAACGCCCTTCAGAGGAACACCCGAAGCGTCGTACACCAGACCCTCGGCCTGGAAACCGGGCCCGTCACTGGTGAACCCGGGGTCGACGACCACCTCGACGCGCCGCCCGCGCCATGCGTCGGGCACCTGCCCCCGCAGCCGGAACCAACTGGTTGACCAGGGACTTCCCCACGCCGTCCCGGTCTCGAAAGGCGCGTACGACGCCTTCAGCGCCTCGGCGACGGGCACCGGCTCGCCCGGGGCGTGCCAGACCGAGAGGGTGAGCGGCACACGGTCCGTGTACTGGGCGGGGCGGATGAACTGCCGCAGGGCGCGCTCCAGGCGTCCCTCAACCAGCAGTCGGTCGTCGTGCACGGCGGCTCCTCGGCAGGCTCGGACGGACTCACGCGGGATCTCCCGGGATCATGCGGGAACGATCCACCGCTTCACTTCCCCGTGGGGCCCGGGCGCACCCGTTCCTTTGATTGATGAATGGACATGAGTGCCGCCAACCGGGTGGGGCATGCATTCCGTGAGCGCGTTCGAGCAAGGAGGAACAGGACTCATTTTGTGGGCGGGGGTCATGACAAGGCAGGTACGAGGGGGTGGTCCCCGATCCGGGGCTGCTTCGCCGAAAATACGGGACGAGCCGACCGACGACATGGTGGGGGAGTCCGACCGGGCTCAACTCCGGCGCAGATTGGGGCGATCAGACCTACGGGCGGTTTCCGAGGTGCGCGGGGCGCTGCGTGAACTCCTGCGCTCCTGGGGCAAACCGGGAAGATCCGAGATAGCCGAGCTGCTGACCAGCGAACTGGTCACGAACGCACTGGTGCACACCGATCACGACGCGATCCTGACGGCGACCGTCGGGCCGGGCCGGCTGCGGGTCGAGGTCAGGGACTTCGTGGGGCGCCGCCCCAAGCTGCGGGTACCGAACGCCGACGACGGTACGCACGGCAGGGGTCTGGTCCTCGTGCAGTCCCTCGCCGACGCCTGGGGCGTGCGGGCGCACGGGGTGGGGAAGGTGGTGTGGTTCGAGCTGGACGGCGGCCCGGTGTGACCCGGACCGCCGACCGTTTCCCGCCCTAACCGAACTGCTGCTCAAGGTCCTTGAGCTTCTGCTCCAGGGAGTCGAGCCTCGGCAGGGTCTGTGTGTCGTCCTCGGCCGTGAGGTCGACGGTCACCGGCGTGGCGGCGTCAGAGCCGCTCCTGACGGCCTGCAGGGAGGGGCGGGAGCGCAGCGCCAGCTGTTCCTGCGGCGCTATGGCAGGGTCCGCGCCGACCTGCGCGGACCCTGCGGCCGGTGCCACGGCCTGCATGTCGACCTGGCGTCCGCCGCGTCCCGGCAGGGCGCGGTGGCCCCGGCTGATCGCCTTGAGCTGCGCGCGCTCCAGCTTCTCCCGGTCCCGCCTGCGGGTCCGGGTCTGCTCCTTCTCGCGCCGGTCCTCGCGGACCTCCTCGACGGCCTCGTCCAGGGTGCGTACGCCTTCGAGGAGCATCAGCGACCAGGCGCCGAAGGTCTCGCGGGGCGCGCGCAGCCAGCGCACGATGCGGATCTGCGGCAACGGCCGCGGCACCAGGCCCTGTTCACGCAGCGCCGCGCGGCGGGTCTGCTTCAGTGCGCGGTCGAAGAGCACCGCGGCCGAGAGCGACATCCCCGCGAAGAACTGCGGGGCGCCCGCGTGGCCGAGGCCTCTGGGCGCGTGCACCCAGTTGAACCAGGCGGCCGCGCCCGCGAACGTCCACACGAGGAGCCGCGAGCCGAGCGCCGCGTCCCCGTGGCTCGCCTCGCGCACGGCGAGCACGGAGCAGAACATCGCCGCCCCGTCGAGCCCGAACGGGACCAGGTACTCCCAGCCGCCGGACAGGTTCAGGTTCTGCCGGCCGAAGCCGACGAGGCCGTGGAAGGAGAGTGCGGCGGCGACCGCCGCGCAGCAGAAAAGCAGTACGTACGAAGCCGAGCCGTAGACCGCTTCCTTGCGCCTGCGGCGCTCCTCGCTGCGCTCCCACGATTCGTCGCTGGAGGCACCGGCGGCTTTCTGTCCGGCGCGCTTGCCGCGTGCGAGTACCGCCACCGCGACCAGCATGCCCAGGAGCAGGACGCAGCCCGGAAGCAGCCAGTCCAGCGATATGTCGGTCAGTCTCATCTGGGGTCCCTTGCGTCGCGGTAGGGCGTTCGGGCGCCATAGTGACCCAATCCCGGTGGCCCTCAGAGGGGTTTCGGGGCAAGAGAACGCGTTGGGGGGTGCAAAGGGGTGCGGCGCGCGCCGTTTTTCTCGAACTCGGCGGCGAGGAGGGCGAGTTGAGTTCGATTAAACGGACGCGAAAGGGTGGTTCAGGGGGAAGCGGCTGAGGTTTTGGAGACCGTGGGGGCGCTGGGGGGCGGTCAGGCCGCGGCGCTGAGCCGTGCGACGCGCTCCGTGTCGCAGGTGCGCGGGCAGGTCACACAGGTGTCCTCGGGGCGCAGCGTGTAGAACATGCAGCAGCTCGCGCGGTCGCGGGTCGGCAGGGACTCGCCGTTCGGCCCCGTCAGCTCCCGGAAGCCGGCCGTGCCGACGTACGGCTTGGTGGCGCCGGGCAGCAGCAGCTCAAGCTCCTGCGTGGCGCGCTGCTCCTCGCCCAGGAGGTGGGCGATGTACCAGAGACCCTCGACGATCTCGTCCGTGGCGACGCTCCACAGGGCGCGCGAGCGGCGCCGCATCCGGGGCCCGAAGGCGTCGAGCAGCGGTCCCAGGTGCTCGGCGACGGCCGCCCGCACCTCGGCGCGCAGCGCCTCCTCGTCGGGTACGACACGGGCGCCGGGCAGCGCCGCGGCGGGATCGCCCGGCAGGCAGGCGAAGCCCGCGTCGCGGACGGCCATCCGGCCCAGGGTGCGCTGGAAGGCGACGTTCTGGACGGGGTAGCGGGGGACGCGGCGGTGCAGGAACCACGGAACGGTGATCAGGAGCGTGGCCGGCCAGGCGTACCGGTGCAGTCCGAAGCTTGCGATGACATCGGGGCGCCCGGTCTGCCCGTAGTCCTTCAGCACCTGCGCCTCGTCCCACGCCAGAAACGCGTCGAGGTCGGCCCCGCCCTCCGCGAGCCGGGCGGCGGTGACCCAGCCGTCGCCCTGTGGGGCCTGCTCCTCGTTGCTGAGCTCGGTCACGCGCAGTCCCGGGAACACCTCGGTGAGGCGGGCGTAGGCGTCCGCGAGGGCGCTCGGGGCGCGCTTCGCCAAGGCGGGAACGTGCATACGGGGACCACCGAATCACGATCGATTGCAGGTTAGCCTTACCTTACCCGAAGTGATCGAGGTTTCAACTGCGGTGCTGTCCGCCTATGGTGCCTCTCGTACCTTTCGGACCGAGCGGACTATGGGTGGACCTCGTGGAGCAGGCCAGAGCGCATGACGCGTACCGCCTTGCCGCCCGTGTGCCGGAGCAGCCGCGGTCGGGCTCGGCGCGCGGTGAGCACACGCACGCGGAGGCTGAGCCTTCTGCCGCGCCCGCGCCGCGCAAGCCGCTGCAGCGGAGCTCGGTCCGCGGTCAGGTGCTCGACGCGCTGCGCGCCGCGCTGGTCGGCGGTGATCTCGCGCCCGGCGAGGTGTACTCCGCGCCGGTGCTCGGCGAGCGCTTCGGGGTCTCCGCCACTCCCGTGCGCGAGGCGATGCAGCAGCTCGCCATCGAGGGCGCGGTCGAGGTCGTGCCGAACCGTGGCTTCCGGGTGACCGAGCGGAGCGCTCGGGAGCTGGGGGAGCTCGCGGAGGTCCGGGCGCTGATCGAGGTGCCGGTGATGCTGCGGCTTGCCCGTACGGTGCCTGCCGCGCGGTGGTGTGAGTTGCGGCCGCTGGCTGAGGCGAGCGTGGTGGCTGCGGCGGGTGGGGACCTCGCCCGCTACGCGGAGTCGGACCGGGCCTTTCACCGGGCGGTCCTCGGCCTCTCCGGGAATCAGCAGCTGGTGCAGGTGGCGGACGATCTGCACCGGCGGTCGCAGTGGCCGCTGGTCAGCGGGCCCGTCTCCGGGCGCCGCGCGGACCTCGTCGCCGACGCGGCGGAGCACACGGCCCTCTTGGAGGCGTTGGTGGCCCGTGACCTGGCCGTCGTCCAGTCCTTGGTGCGGGAGCATTTCGCGGGGGCGGGGGGCTAGCGTTCAAGACCGCCGCTTCGCGGCGGATCTTTTCCCGCCCACCCACCCGATTGCCCGGCAGCGGCCCCGGTCTGCCGACGCGTCGTCGGCGGCTGCGGCGCCGTACCGCCGCTTCGCGGCGAAAGCTTTCCCGCCCGCCCACCCGATTGCCCGGCAGTTGCCCGCCCACCCGTCGGTAGCTCTTTCAGCCCGTCCGGCGTTTGAGGACGAACTCGGCGGAGCCGGTGATCGACGGCCACCCCGCGGCCGGCGCAGCCGGAAAGGATTCGGGTAGGGGCGGGGTTGGGGAAAAATCGCCCCTACCCAACCTCACGCCGCCGGTGCCGGTGGGGACAAATGCTGGGCCAGCCAGGACGGGACCCCGCCCATCAGGCGGAAGAGGCGCGCCGCCTCGGCCCGGAGGCGGCCCGCCTCCGGCTCCGGCTCCGCGTCCGCCAGGGCCGCCAGCGCGGGGGCCGTGCCGACCAGATAACCCAGCTCCTCGCGGATGCGGAGGGACTCGGAGAAGCCGTGTCGTGCCTCCGCCAACTCCCCCTCCCGCAGGGCGAGTCCGGCCAGGTGCCGCCACGTGAAGGACAGGAGCAAGGAGTCGCCGTGCGCCGTCGCGCCCGCATGCGCCCGCCGGTACGCGGCCCGCGCCGCCTGCGGCGAATCCGCGAGATGCTCGGCGACAAGACCCCGACGGAAGTCGAGCAGTGGCCGCCCCGAGGCATTCGGGGCGAGCAACGCCGCCGCCCGCCCCAGCGCCGTACGCGCCTCGTCGGCCCGGTCCCGGACCCCGAGCACCGTCGACGCGTACGCCAACTGCCCCCGCTCACAAGCCGCCGCGCCCCGGTCGTCGTCCTCGGCGGCCAGTGCTTCCGCCGTACGGAGCCCGTCCTCGGCCTCGCTCCATCCGTCCCCGGTGAACAGGCAGCGCTCCACCAGGAGTGACGTTCTCTGGAGGGCCGCCCTCGCCCCCTCCCGGGAGGCGAGCAGCGCGGCCGCGTCGGTCCAACAGCCGCGCGAGCGCAGCCGCCATACCGCGGTCTGGAGTGGATCGTCCCCTGCAGTCGTTCCGGTACCAGACATGGCGGTATGCGCCACGTTGCCCTCCCCGAGCACGCCATTGAGCTGTTGAGTCGTGGGCGCATCTCAGCACGGATCGACACGTCCGGCCAAGGGGCTGGGTGAAAGATTTCACAAAGGGCGGGTCATGGAAGGGGTTTGAGGGCCGCGCCCGCTGTCAGCTCATGCGCAGTGCCAGGAAGAAATCGAGCTTGTCCTCGAGGCGCGAAAGGTCACGACTCGTCAACTGCTCGATACGGCCGACGCGGTAGCGCAACGTGTTGACGTGCAGGTGCAGCCGCGCGGCGCAGCGCGTCCACGAGCCGTCGCAGTCGAGGAACGCCTCCAGGGTGGGGATGAGCTCCGCGCGGTGGCGCCGGTCGTAGTCCCGCAGGGGGTCGAGGAGGCGGGCCGTGAACGCCCTGCGGACGTCGTCCGGCACGAAGGGGAGCAGAAGTACGTGCGAGGCCAGTTCCTGGTGGCCGGCCGCGCAGACCCGGCCGGGGCGCGCCGCGGCGACCCGGCGGGCGTGCCGGGCCTCCTCCAGGGCGCCGCGCAGGCCCTCCGCCGAGTGCACGGACGCGCTCACGCCGAGCGTGAGGCGGCCGTCGCCGTCGAGGCCCGCCGACAAGGGGGCGCGGACGGATTCGAGGAGAGAATCCGCGAGCAGGCCCGTCTCCGAGCCGTCGTGTTCCGAGGACACCGCCGGCAGCGGTACGAGCGCGATCGCCTCGTCACCCGTATGGGCCACCGCGATCCGGTCGGACGGTTCGGGGCCCGCCGACAGCGGGTCCACGAGGATCTCCTCCAGGAGGGACTGGGCCACCGGGCCGCCCTCGATCTCCCCGCCGTCCCACTCGACGCGGGCCACCACGACCTGCCAGTGCGGCGCCGCGCCGAGGCCCGGAAGGAGCACCGGGGCGGCCACCCGGAGGCGTGCGGCGATCTCCGCCGGGGCCGCGCCCGTCTGGACCAGTTCGAGGACTTCCTGGGCGAGGCGGCGGCGCACGGTGCGGGCGGCGTCCCGCCGGTCCCGCTCGACCGCGATCAGCTGGGTCACGCCCTGCAGCAGGTCGAGCCGCTCCTCGGGCCAGTCGCCCGCGTCGGCCTCGACCGCAAGGAGCCAGTCCGACAGGATCGTCTCGCGCACGTCGCGCGATGCCGCCGTGCCCGCGCTCGCGGATGCCGATGCCCGCCCGCTGCTCCGAATGGGGAACAGCGAGTACGTGACGCCGTCCACCAGGACCCGGTGCGGCCCGCGCCGCCCGGTGCGCGCCGCCGCCAGGTGCTCGCCCGCCAGACGCGCGCAGACCTCGGTGGACAGGGCGGGACCGGCCGCGCTGGAGCCCGCGATGGGGCGGCCGGCGGGGGAGAGCACCCAGGCCCGCAGGTCCAGGTCGGAGCCGAGCAGGTCGAGGACGACGTCGGGGCCGCCGCCGGCCGGACCCGAGGTCATCAGACGGCGGTGCCGGTCGACGACCGCCGCGAGGTCACCGGCCCGCTCGCCGGAGACCTGACGTACGACGTGCTCGGTGATCGTCGCGAAGGCGACCCGCTCGTTGACCGCGAACAGCGGCAGGCGGTGCCGTGCGCAGGCCTCCACGATGTCGTCGGGGATGTCGCCGAGTTCGGCCTCGCCGGCGGCCAGCGCCGCCACTCCGGCGCTCGCCAGGATCCGTACGAAAGGTTCCGTGTCCGAGGCGTCGTGGCGCCAGGCGAGACCCGTGAGGACCAGCTCGCCGCCGGTGAGGTAGCGGCTGGGGTCCCGCAGGTCGGTGGTCATCACACCGCGCACCGTGCGGTCCAGCTCGTCCTCACCGCCGAGCAGCCGCAGGCCCAGCGCGTCGGTGTCAAGGAGTGCGCGCAGCCGCATGGTGTCGTCGCCGCCGATCTGTCTCGAATGGGATGTACACGGAGTCCCCGTCCGGCTACCCGGTGTGGTGTGTCGGCGGGTGCCTGGGGTTTCCAGGGGGAATCCGCGAGGTTGCTGAGGACCGTTCTTCATACGAATCTACAAGACGCGCGGCTTGGCCAGCCAACTCCTTCATGGTTTCGGTGACTGACCCCATCGGACGGCCTGGCGGTGTACTGGCTCCACTCCGCGTTAACAGCACATGAACGAGCAGTCGAGAGGCCTCCGGCCCGGCTTGGCTGGATCACCTCCACCGAACGACCCACGATACGAAGAAGAGAGCCTCATGGACTTCCTTCGCCCCGCCAGCTGGGAGGAGGCGCTCGCCGCGAAGGCCGAGCACCCCACCGCTGTGCCGATTGCGGGTGGCACCGATGTGATGGTCGAGATCAACTTCGACCACCGTCGTCCCGAGTACCTGCTTGACCTCAACCGCATCGTCGAGCTGCGCGAGTGGGAGGTGGGCGAGGAGACGGTCCAGCTGGGCGCCTCCGTCCCGTACACCCAGATCATGGAGGAGCTGCGCACCGAGCTCCCCGGGCTCGCGCTCGCCTCGCACACGGTCGCTTCCCCGCAGATCCGTAACCGCGGCGGCGTCGGCGGCAACCTGGGCACGGCGTCCCCGGCCGGTGACGCCCACCCGGCGCTGCTGGCCGCCGACTGCGAGGTCGAGGTGGAGTCCGTACGCGGCTCGCGCCTCATCCCGATCGACGACTTCTACACTGGTGTCAAGCGCAATGCGCTGGCCCCCGACGAGCTGATCAAGTCCGTCCACATCAAGAAGGCGGACGGCCCCCAGCAGTACTCGAAGGTCGGCACCCGCAACGCGATGGTCATCGCCGTGTGCGCCTTCGGCATCGCCCTGCACCCCGAGACCCGGACGGTACGGACGGGCATCGGCTCCGCCGCCCCGACCCCGATCCGGGCCAAGGCCGCCGAGGAGTTCCTGAACGCGGCGCTCGAGGAGGGCGGCTTCTGGGACAGCAAGAAGATCATCACCCCCTCGATCGCCAAGCAGTTCGCGGATCTCGCATCCGGCGCCGCCAACCCGATCGACGACGTACGCGGCACGGCGAGCTACCGCCGCCACGCCGTCGGGATCATGGCCCGCCGCACGCTCGGCTGGACCTGGGAGACGTACCGCGGCAAGGGCCGCAGCACTGAGGGAGTCGCGTAATGCGTGTCAACTTCACGGTCAATGGCCGTCAGCAGGAAGCCGATGACGTCTGGGAGGGCGAGTCCCTTCTGTACGTGCTGCGCGAGCGCATGGGGCTTCCCGGTTCCAAGAACGCCTGCGAGCAGGGCGAGTGCGGTTCCTGCACCGTCCGTCTCGACGGTGTGCCGGTGTGTTCGTGCCTGGTCGCGGCAGGACAGGTGGAGGGCCGTGAGGTCACCACCGTCGAGGGCCTCGCCGACTACGCGAAGCACCGCGAGGACGCCCACCCGGGCGGCGGCTGCGCCTCCGGCGCCTGCGGTGTCTCCCTGGACAGCGCCCAGCGCTGGCAGGCCGAGGGCACCGACGGCCAGACGGGCGAGGGCACCGAACTCTCCCCGATCCAGCAGGCGTTCATCGACGCGGGCGCCGTCCAGTGCGGCTTCTGCACCCCCGGTCTGCTCGTCGCGGCCGACGAGATGCTGGAGCGCAACCCGCAGCCGACCGACGCGGACATCCGCGAGGCGCTCTCCGGCAACCTCTGCCGCTGCACCGGTTACGAGAAGATCCTGGACGCCGTCCGCCTCGCGGCCGCCCGTCAGGATCGTCAGGAAGAGGCGGTCTGACCATGGGATCCACCCGTACGACAGGCGCCCCCACCAAGATCACCCAGGGGTCGCAGACCAAGGGCGGCATCGGCGAGTCGACGCTGCGGCCCGACGGCACCCTGAAGGTCACCGGAGAGTTCGCCTACTCCTCGGACATGTGGCACGAGGACATGCTGTGGGGCCAGGCCCTGCGCAGCACCGTGGCACACGCCGAGATCGTGTCGATCGACACCTCCGAGGCCCTCGCGATGAGCGGCGTCTACGCCGTCATGACCTACGACGACCTGCCGGCCGAGATGAAGCACTACGGCCTGGAGATCCAGGACACGCCGGTGCTCGCCCACGGCAAGGTCCGCCACCACGGTGAGCCGGTCGCCATCGTGGCCGCCGACCACCCGGAGACCGCACGCCGCGCCGCCGCGAAGATCAAGGTCGAGTACCGGGAGCTGCCGGTCATCACGGACGAGGCGTCCGCGATCGCTCCCGACGCCGTGCTCGTGCACGAGGGCCGCACCGACAGCCACATGGGCCACGTCCCGCACCCGAACATCGTGCACCGCCAGCCGATCATCCGCGGCAACGCCGACGAGGCCGCCAAGAAGGCCGACGTCATCGTCAAGGGCGAGTACACCTTCGGCATGCAGGACCAGGCCTTCCTCGGCCCGGAGTCCGGCCTCGCGGTGCCGTCCGAGGACGGCGGCGTCGAGCTGTACGTCGCCACGCAGTGGCTGCACTCCGACCTCGAACAGATCGCCCCGGTCCTCGGCCTGCCCGAGGAGAAGGTGCGCATGACGCTCTCCGGCGTCGGCGGTGCCTTCGGCGGTCGCGAGGACATCTCGATGCAGATCCACGCGTGCCTCCTCGCACTGCGCACGGGCAAGCCGATCAAGATCGTCTACAACCGGTTCGAGTCCTTCTTCGGCCATGTGCACCGCCACCCGGCGAAGCTCACCTACGAGCACGGCGCCACCAAGGACGGCAAGATCACGCACATGAAGTGCCGGATCGTGCTCGACGGCGGCGCCTACGCCTCCGCGTCCCCGGCCGTGGTCGGCAACGCGTCCTCGCTGAGTGTGGGCCCGTACGTGATCGACGACGTCGACATCGAGGCCGTCGCGCTCTACAGCAACAACCCGCCCTGCGGCGCCATGCGCGGCTTCGGCGCGGTCCAGGCGTGCTTCGCCTACGAGGCGCAGATGGACAAGCTCGCCGACAAGCTGGGCATGGACCGGGTCGAGTTCCGGCAGCTCAACGCCATGGAGCAGGGGACCATCATGCCGACCGGGCAGCCGGTCGACTCCCCGGCCCCGGTCGCCGAGCTGCTGCGCCGCGTCAAGGAGATGCCGCTGCCGCCCGAGCGCCAGTGGGAGTCCAGCGAGGGCTCCGACGTACGGCAGCTGCCCGGCGGTCTGTCCAACACCACGCACGGCGAGAGCGTCGTACGAGGCATCGGCTACGCGGTCGGCATCAAGAACGTCGGCTTCTCCGAGGGCTTCGACGACTACTCGACCGCCAAGGTGCGCATGGAGGTCATCGGCGGCGAGCCCGTCGCCACCGTGCACACCGCGATGGCCGAGGTCGGCCAGGGCGGCGTCACCGTGCACGCCCAGATCGCCCGCACCGAGCTCGGTGTCACGCAGGTGACCATCCACCCCGCCGACACCCAGGTGGGCTCGGCCGGTTCGACGTCCGCGTCCCGTCAGACGTACGTCACCGGCGGCGCCGTCAAGAACGCCTGTGAGCTGGTGCGCGAGAAGGTCCTTGAGATCGGCCGGCGCAAGATGGGCTCGTACCACCCGGCGTGGGCGACGGCCGAGTTGCTGCTCGAAGGCGGCAAGGTCGTCACCGACGGAGGCGAGGTCCTCGCCGATCTCGTCGACGTACTGGAGGACGAGACCGTCGAGATCGAGGAGGAGTGGCGCCACCGGCCCACCGTCGCCTTCGACCTGGTCACCGGACAGGGCAACGGCCACGTCCAGTACACCTTCGCCGCGCACCGCGCCGTCGTCGAGGTCGACACCGAGCTCGGCCTGGTCAAGGTCATCGAAATGGCCTGTGCCCAGGACGTCGGCAAGATGCTCAACCCGCTCTCCGTCATCGGTCAGATCCAGGGCGGCACCATCCAGGGCATGGGCATCGCGGTCATGGAGGAGATCGTCGTCGACCCCAAGACGGCGAAGGTCAGGAACCCCTCCTTCACCGACTACCTGCTCCCCACCATCCTCGACACGCCGACCATCCCCGTCGACGTGCTCGAACTCGCCGATGAGCACGCCCCGTACGGGCTCCGTGGCATCGGCGAGGCTCCGACCCTTTCGTCGACTCCGGCCGTACTCGCGGCCATTCGGAACGCGACGGGCCTGGAGCTGAACAGGACGCCGGTACGTCCGGAGCACCTCACCGGCAACTGATCCCACGATCTCTCCGGGCGGTGCGTGCCTCCCATGGAACGTCACACTTCCCACTGCCCGCGCCGCCCGGAGATCACAAGTACCGCACCGCTCGCGGTCATTCGCAGTACCCACGCTCTTAGGAGCCCCCGTTCGTCTCGGGCCGTCCCCCGGGTCGTGCAGCCAAACGCACCATCCCAAATCCCGCAGTCTCCACAGGTCGATCCAACCGAACCACCTGTTGCGGGTGCCCCTTTGAACCTTGGGAGTTAGGCACCATGACCCAGCAGTCAACGGAGCCGAAGACAACGGCGGAGGACGCGGGCAACGGCTCGCGTGTTCCGGCCGGCAGGTCTTGGCTCGACCGGTACTTTCACATATCCCTGCGGGAATCCACGGTCGCGCGTGAGGTGCGCGGCGGAATCACCACCTTCATGGCGATGGCGTACATCGTCCTGCTCAACCCCGTCCTCCTGTCCGGCAAGGACGTGGCCGGGGACACCATGGGCCAGAAGGCCCTGGTCACCGCGACGGCGCTCGCCGCGGCGGTCACCACCCTGCTGATGGGCTTCGTCGGCAAGGTGCCGCTCGCCCTCGCCGCCGGACTCTCCGTGTCCGGCGTGATCGCCTCGCAGGTCGCGCCCCAGATGACCTGGCCGCAGGCCATGGGCATGTGTGTGATGTACGGCGCGGTGATCATGCTCCTGGTGGTCACCGGGCTCCGCGAGATGATCATGAACGCGATCCCGCTCGCCCTGAAGCACGGCATCACCATGGGCATCGGCCTGTTCATCGCCATCATCGGCCTGGTCAAGGGCGGTTTCGTCCACCCCGGCAAGGCGACCCCGCTCACGCTCGGTCCCGCCGGTGAACTCGCGGGCTGGCCCGTGCTGCTCTTCGCGGGCACCCTGCTCCTGATCTTCATGCTGCAGGCGCGCAACACCCCCGGCGCGATCCTGATCGGCATCGTCACCGGCACCATCGTGGCCGCCGTGCTCAACGCGCTCGACGTGATCGACCCCAAGCAGTGGGCGAGCGGCGCCCCCGAACTGCACGGCAGCGCGGTCTCCACACCAGACTTCTCGCTCCTCGGCGACGTCGAGTTCGGCGGCTGGGGCGACGTCGGCGCGATGACCGTCGGCATGATCGTCTTCACGCTCGTGCTCGCCGGCTTCTTCGACGCGATGGCCACCATCATCGGCGTCGGCACCGAGGCCAAGCTGGCCGACGACAAGGGCCGGATGCCCGGCCTGTCCAAGGCGCTGTTCATCGACGGCGCCGGCGGCGCCATCGGCGGTGTCGCGGGCGGCTCCGGCCAGACCGTGTTCGTCGAGTCGGCGACCGGCGTCGGTGAAGGCGCCCGTACGGGTCTCTCCTCGGTCGTCACCGGCCTGTTCTTCGCGGCCTGTCTCTTCTTCACGCCGGTCACGGCGCTCGTGCCGCAGGAAGTCGCGTCCGCCGCGCTCGTCGTCATCGGAGCGATGATGATGATGAACGCCCGACACGTCGACTGGGCCGACCGCGCCACCGCCATCCCGGTCTTCCTGACCGTCGTGCTCATGCCCTTCACGTACACCATCACGACCGGTGTCGCGGCGGGTGTCATCTCCTGGGTGGCCATCAAGGTCGCGCAGGGCAAGGCCCGCGAGATCGGGGCCTTCATGTGGGGCCTGACGGTGATCTTCATCGTCTACTTCGCCCTCAACCCCATCGAGAGCTGGCTGGGCGTCCACTAGGCGCCAAGCCCTCCACACACCCGTAGAACCTTTGAGGAGGCCGAGATGCTGGACATCGCCGAAGAGTTGAACCGGTGGGTCGAGCAGGGACGTGACTTCGCCGTCGCCACCGTGGTGGCGGTCGGCGGCAGCGCGCCCCGGCAGCCGGGAGCGGCCATGGCCGTCGACTCGGACGGCACGGCGATCGGTTCGGTCTCCGGCGGGTGTGTGGAAGGCGCCGTCTACGACCTGTGTCAGCAGGCACTCGAAGACGGTGAGAGCGTCGTCGAGCGCTTCGGATACAGCGACGAGGACGCCTTCGCCGTGGGCCTGACCTGCGGCGGCATCATCGACATCCTCGTCACACCGGTCCGCGCGGAATCCTCCGCGCGGCCGGTGCTCGCCACCGCTCTGGCGGCCGCCGCGTCCGGCGGCGCGGCGGCCGTCGCCCGCATCACCTCGGGCCCCGCGGACCTGATGGGCCGCGCTCTTCTCGTACGTACCGAAGGGGCGTACGAGGGAGGGCTCGGCGGACATCCCGAACTGGACCGGACCGCGGCCGGAGAGGCCCGCGCCATGCTGGACGCCGGCCGCACCGGCACCGTCGAGATAGGGGAGGACGGCTCGCGCTGCGGGCAGCCGATCACCCTGCTCGTCGAGTCGAGCGTGCCGCCGCCCCGCATGATCGTGTTCGGGGCCATCGACTTCGCGTCCGCGCTGGTGCGCATGGGCAAGTTCCTCGGCTACCGCGTGACGGTGTGCGACGCGCGCCCCGTCTTCGCGACGAAGACCCGCTTCCCGGACGCCGACGAGATCGTCGTCGAGTGGCCGCACAAGTACTTGCAGCGCACGGAGGTCGACGGGCGGACCGTGCTGTGCGTGCTCACGCACGACGCCAAGTTCGACGTGCCCCTCCTTGAGGCGGCGCTGCGGCTTCCCGTCGCCTACATCGGCGCGATGGGTTCGCGCCGCACCCACGAGGACCGCAACAAGCGGCTGCGCGATGTCGGCGTCACCGAGCTCGAACTGGCCCGTCTGCGCTCGCCCATCGGCCTGGACCTGGGCGCCCGTACGCCGGAGGAGACGGCGCTCTCCATCGCCGCGGAGATCGTCGCGAACCGGCGGGGCGGCAGCGGTGTCTCGCTGACCGGTGCGCACACGCCGATCCACCACGACGGCTCGCGCAAGGCGGCAGGACACATCGGATCCGTCGCCTGACCCCGGCTCAATTGTGAAAACCTCCAAAGGTTTTGCTCACGCTCCGCCAGCCTTTCGTCACAATGGATGGTGGTTGCCCAACGGGCCCACGGAATAGGTTTGTTCCCGAGCAGCCGAGAAAAGGGAATCGAAGGGGTGGGTGTGGCTCTCCAGTCGGTGGAAGAACCGTTAGGAAGCAATGAAGAGCTGTTCCTGAGACAGGATGCCGCCTTTATCGAGGCACCCGGCGGTGTGCTGTTGCGGGGGAGTTCCGAGGATTTCTTCCTGAAAGGCGGCTCCGCCTATCGCTGGCTGACGGCGCTCGCCCCCGCACTCTCCCGCGGCTGCACCGAGGAACGGCTGTGCGCCGGCCTCGACGAGGAACGCGCCGCGGCGGTCTCGCGCCTGCTCGGGCAACTGGCGTCCAGCGGCTTCCTGCGGGCGCGCCGGGTCGAGGGCGACGACGTGCTCGACGCGGAGACCAGCGCCGCGTTCGCCGAGCAGATCGCCTTCTTCGCCCACCACACGGACACCCCGAAGGCCGCCTTCCGCACGGTGCGGGACGCCAGGGTGCTGCTGGTCGGGGACGGTCCCTGCGCCGCGTCGGCCGCGCGCCTGCTGCTGCGCAACGGCGTGCGCAGGGTGGCGCTGTGCCGGGTCGCCGCCGGCTCCGATGACGCGCAGGGCGCCGTGGCGGGGGTGGAAGGCCTTGAGATCTTCGACGAGCGGGACGGTGCGGCCGTTCGCAGGCGGGCCGCCGCATGGCGCCCCGACGCGCTGCTCGTCCTTCCGTACGGAGTGCCCGGTGCTCTCGCGTCCGACCTCGCCGAACACGCCGGTGAACGGGGGCTGTTGTTCCTCTCCGGCGACGCGAGTTCCGAGTTCCTGCTGCTCGGTCCACTGGTCGGCACGGGAAAGTCCTGCCGGTTCTGCCTGCAGCTCTGGCTCGCCGAGAACGGGACGATAGGCGGTGCTCCCGCAGAGCTGTTTCCCGCTGTATCGGCCGCCGCCGGAAGCGAATTGGCGGCTGAGTTGTTCAAGCAACTCTCAGGCTGTATGGATTCGGAACTCTCCGGCGGGGTCGTCCTGCGCGATCCGATTTCCCTGGAGAGCGTGCGGGAGCCGCTGGCCGTCCATTTGGACTGCCCCTACTGCATCAAGCAGCAATCCCTCCGTGAATTCACGGCAAGCGTCATGCGATTCGCCGCCGGGGGCGCCGACCTGCCCGTGGAGAGCGCGGAGCGGGCCGCGCACCAGGAGACCGCCGCCGCCCCGAGGCTCGGCCTGCTCGCGGGCTTCGACGACGCGGAGCTGCCGCAACTCCTGGTGAAGATCGGCAGGGCCCGCGTCGGCGGTGCGCCGGGTCCTGACGCGTACGGCTGCAGCTACGACACCCTGGAGGCCGCGCGGACCGACGCGGTCGAACGCCTGGCGCGCCGCGTCGCAGCGGTCCGGCGCACCCCTGTGTTCATGCCGGTCCTCACCGGCAGCCACGGCAGGCTGAGGGGCGAGGGCACGGATGCGTTGCCCGCCACCGCGTTCGGCTCGCCGTCGCCGCATACGGGCGAGGATCCGGAGGGCAAGGACGCCTGGATTCCCGCCTATTCGCTGAGTCGCCGCGTCGTGACGTGGATTCCGGAGCGGATCGCGTTCGCCCCTGCCCTCGCCGCGGCGGATCCGCACGGCGACATGGCGGCGGGCTACGGCGCGGGCGCGACGTTCGAGGAGACCGCGCTGAACGGCCTGCTCTCCGTGCTGCTCCACGAACGCGTCCGGGCGGCCTGTGCCGGCACGGCGGCGGTACGGCGCCTCGACCCCTCGGCCGCCGGGCAGGTGAGCCGGGAGCTGTCGATCCTGCCCTCGCTGCGCCGCCTCGCGGCCGACGTGAGCTTCACCGAAGTGCTGGGGGACGGCCCGGAAAGGGTCGTCGTGGCGCACGCGCAGCCGCTGCGGGACAGCCGCCGAACTGCCGTACGGGTGGCCGCGATCGGCCTGACCCGGACCGATGCGCTGCACCGCGCCGTGCTCGAACTGGCCGGGCTGCTCCAGCTGCCGGCCGAGGGGCCGCGTCTCGACAGCGCCCGGTCGGTCGTCCTCGTGCCGTACGAGGAGTTCCCCGAGGCCCGCGGCGAAGCCGAGCCCGGTCCCGGAAGCGGTGCAGAGGCGGCGGACGGCGGCCTGGCGGGCCTGCTCGCCGCGCTCCGGGGGCGCGGACGCGAGGCCGTCATCGTGCGCACGCTGCCACCGGCGCCCGCGGCGGGACTGCCCGCCCTGACCGGCCGCGTCCTGCTGACCCACGCGTAGATCCCGACAGATCCCGACAGATCCCGACGAACTTCCCGGTGCGCGAGCGCCGGGCGGCTTCCGGGGCGTCCCGTCCCGGGAGAAGGCCAACAGAAAGGTACGACGTCATGCAGAACGACCTCGCCGACCTCAGCAGCCTGTCCGTGGAGTCCTTCGAGCTGGAGGCGGTCCCCGCCGAGCTCGTTCCGGAGTCGCTGCACACCGACTGCGTCTTCTGTGGCTGTCACTGCAACCAGGTGCCCGAGAAGAAGTAGCCCTCATGGGCCGTGGCGGCCGGCCGCGCCGCCGGCCGCCACGGCCCTGGCCCCACGGCCACGCCCCCGTCACCTACAAGGAGCGCGCTCAACCCATGGAGATAGTGACGCTGCCCGCCGCCGGGGAACCGGCCGCCGATGTGGCGGCGGTGCGGGACGGGCTTGTGCGGGAGGCGGCCCGCTACGGGCTCACGACGGGCGAACTGATCGTGGAGATAGGCACGTTGGGCCTGCCCGGCAAGGACGAAGACGCCCCGGCGCAGGCGTCCGCCGCGCACGCCGACCGTCTCCGCGTGCCCGTCCTGCTGTACCGGACCACCGCGCTGATCGGCCCCGTACAACACCCCGTTGCCCCCGGCCACGCGCCGGTCCGCCCGTGCGTGAGCTGTCTGCGCCGCCGCTGGCTGCGCCTGCGCAAGGAACACGAGCGCGAAGCACTCGAAGCGGACGGCGGCGTGTGGGTGGTGGCGGGCGGTACCCCGCTCCTCGCCGAGTTCGGCACACCGCACATCGCGGCCGTCCTCGCCCGGCTGTACGCGCGGGACGACACCCGCGACCCACGGAGAGCCGACGTGGCCGACGTCATCGAAGTGGACCTGAGCACAGGGCGGACCACCCGCCACCCGCTGCTCGCGGAGCCCGACTGCCCGCAGTGCGGGCCGGGTTGGCCGGACACGCCGCCCCAGGCCATCGGATTTCCCGCAGCGCGGCCGGGCCTCGCACCCGGCAGCTCCCGGCTGCGCAGCTGGCGCGATTACGCCCTCCCGAAGAAGGCGCTGGTCAACCCCGTGTGCGGCGTCCTGGGCGCCCTGTCGACCGGATCGTCGCGCGGGGCGGCGGTCAACGCCAACCTCAACGGCACCATGCGCCTCGGCGGGACGCGGACCGAGGGCGTGCCCCTGTACGAGGTGAGCTGGTCGGGGCACTCCCAGTCGTACGCCGAGAGCGAGGCCATGGCGTTCCTCGAAGGCCTCGAGCGGTACGCGGGACAGCACGCCCGTGGCCGCAGGGCAGCGGCCACGGCTTCGCTGAACGAGCTGCGGCGTCTTTCCCTGCCGGCCCTGGACCCGCGGGCGGGCCTTGGGCACGGGCCGGAGTTCTACGCCGCGCGCGGCCCGCACATGGTGCCCTTCACCCCGGATCTGAGCCTGGACTGGCTGTGGGGTCACTCGCTGCGTGACGAGCGGGCCGTCCTCGTACCCGAACAGCTGGCCTTCTACGGGCCGCGCCCGCCCGGTGTGCGCTTCACGACGAGCTCCTCCAGCGGCTGCGCCACCGGCAGCTGCCTCGAAGAGGCCGCCCTGTTCGGCCTGTTGGAGCTGATCGAGCGCGACGCGTTTCTGCTCACCTGGTACGGGGCGCAGCGGGTCCAGGCGATCGACCCCCGCGACTGCGGCCGCTCGGGGACGGCCGCTCTGATCGACCGGATGAGCGGCGAGGGCTACGACATCCACCTCTTCGACATGCGGATCGACCTGCCCGTGCCCGCGGTGCTCTGCGTCGCCAAGCGCCGCGTACCGGGCCCGGGTGACGTCGTCTTCTCGGCCGGTGCCGCGCTCGAACCGGCCGACGCCGTGGCATCGGCGGTGGGCGAGGTGTCGTCGCTGGTGGAGAACTTCTCCGCGCGCGTCACCACCGCCGAGAGCGAACTGCGCGCCATGGCCGACGACTACGACAAGGTACGCACCCTGCACGACCACCTGATGCTCTACGGCCTGCCGGAGATGGCGGACCGTACGGATTTCCTGTTCGGCGCCCGGGAGACCGGGCCGCGGCCCTTGGACGAGGTGTTCGCGGACTGGAACCGTGTCAGGCCGCGGGACGGCGACGTGCGCAGCCAGCTCGCCCACTGCGCACGGCTCGTCACCGACGCGGTGGACGGGGAACTGGCCGTCGTCGACCAGACGCCGCCGGAACAGCTCGGCATCGGAGTGCGCACCGTCGCCGTCGTCTCCCAGGGGCTCATCCCCATCGACTTCGGCTGGGACCAGCAACGGGCCCTGCACAGCGAGCGGTTGCGCACCGCCGCCCACCGGGCCGGACTGCGGTCCGCGCCGCTGAGCGACGAAGAGATCCACCGGCACCCGCACCCGTTCCCCTGACGGGCACCCGGATCGCCGGCCCGGCGGTGACCCCACGAACCATGACTGAACGACCGTCAGGCGGAGGAGAGCCATGGCCCCGAACGACGCGGCGCAGGCCGTCCTCGACTACGTACACGCCGTGCGCACCCGCTGGACGGCTCCGATCGCGCCACCGGGATTCGCACCCGACTGGGCCGACCGGCCCGACCCGCACACCTACTACCCGCAGACCGAACGGCAGCCGCTGCCCCTGCACGACCCCCAAGTCCCCGCCGGTGACGGCCGGTTCGACCTGCCGCTCCTCGGTTCGTTCCTCCATCTCTCCGCCGGGGTGCTGTCCCGCCGCTGGCAGATCGACTGGAGCCCCGACATCGCGGGCGCGACGACGCTGACCGGGGCCCGCTGGGGCCGGGGCACCCCGTCCGGGGGCGGCTCCTACCCCCTGGAGTTGTATGTGGCGGCGGACCCATCGGCACCGATGTCCTCCGGGATCCATCACTACGCCTCGGGGCTGCACGCGCTGGAGCGGGTCGCCGCCGGGAATCCCGTGCCGGAGATCGCCGGGGCCCTGCGCCCGGGACGACCCGACGGGACCGACGCGTACCTGCTCTGCGCGCTGCGCTTCTGGAAGTCGGCGTACAAGTACAACAACTTCTCCTACCACCTGATGCTGCACGACCTGGGTGCCTTCCTCGGCTCATGGGGTGCGCTGGGGCAGCAGTACGGCGTCGTGGGCGACCCGTGTCTCGCCTTCGACGACCGGGCGCTCGCCCGGATGCTGGGCCTGGACCCCCGCGAGGGCGGTGTACTGGCGGTCCTTCCGCTCTCCTGGGCCGACCGGCCGCCCGGGAGCAGCCCCCTCCGGTGCGACGATCACCGGGCTCGCCCCGTTCGGAGCGCTCCTCGCGAACGCTCCCGCGAGACCCGCGAGTTCCCTCTGGTGAGCGCCGTGCATGAGGCAACTTCGGTCAACCCGCCTTTGGATACTGGCCGGTTGGACGAGCCGCTGCCGGATCCCCCGGCGGGCGTGGTGCCGTTGGACACCGCGGACAGCGCCGACTCGGGCGCCGGTCCCGTCCCCGTCGCGGACGCCCTGGCCCGCCGGGCATCGGCGAACGGGCGCTTCAACGGCGGTCGCCCGGTGCGGATTTCGGTCCTGGGCGAGGCGTTGCGGGCGGCGTCGCACGGGCTGGGGGGAACGCGTGGAGGCGTGCGTCTGCGGCTCGCGGCCCGTCGCGTGGCCGGTCTCGAAGCCGGTGTGTACGACTACCACCCCGAGCGGCACGCCCTGGTGCCGGTGGCTAACACCGCGGCGTTGGACGACCGGGTCTACGCCCTGCCCAACTACTCGGTGGGCCAGGCCGCCGTGACCGTGGTCTCCCACTGGCAGCCGGAGCGCGCCGTCGCACGGGCCGGTCCTCGCGCCTACCGGTACGTGGCCGTCGCCGCGGGCGCGGCAGCCCAGCGGCTGCAACTGGCCGCCACCCGGGCCGGTCTTGCCTCCGGCATCGTGCTCGGCTTCCAAGGGCCCGTGCTCGAAGACGCCATCGGGCTGACGGCGGAGGGCCGGCACGGCCTGCTGTGCGTCTTCATGGGCCACCACCAGGAGGGCATCGCACGCCTGGACGACCGCCTGTACTGACGTCGACCGCCGCGCCGGCGTCCCCCTGACCGCGCCTGACCACGCCTGACCGGGAGCACCCCTTTGTCCTCGCCCTCGCCCACGTCGTCGCCCCGCCCGCGCATCGCCCGCCCGGCGGGCGGCTACCTGCGTGACCCGCACCTGCACGACGGCCTGCTGACCTTCGTCGCCGAGCAGGACGTGTGGACCGTGCCGCTCGGCGGTGGCCGGGCGTGGCGCGCCAGCGCGGAGCGGGAACCGGCCCGGCATCCGCGCATCAGCCCGGACGGCCGGCTGCTCGCGTGGACGGCGTGGCGCGACGGCGCGCCCGAGGCCGTCGTCGCCCCGGTCGACGGCGGTGTGCCCGTCCGCGTCACGCACTGGGCCAACTCCCGTACGCGGGTGCTCGGTTGGGTCTCGCCCGAGGAACTCCTCGTGGTGAGTGCGGCGGGGGAGCGCGCCACGCGAAGGACCTGGGCCTGGGCGGTTCCCCTTGACGGCGGCCCCGCGAGGCGGCTGCCCTACGGACCGGTCTCCGGGGTGGCGCACGGGCCGGCGGGCGCCGTCCTCGTACAGACCCCTTCGATGTTCGGTGAGGCCGCGTTCTGGAAGCGGTACCGGGGCGGCACCACGGGCCGGCTGTGGATCGACCGGGCGGGGGACGGCGAGTTCGCCCGGGTCCATCCCGACATCGACGGCAACATCGAGTGCCCGCTGTGGGTCGGCGGCCGCATCGCCTTCCTCTCCGACCACGAGGACAACGGCCGGCTCTGGTCGAGCCTGCCCGACGGCGGTGATCTGCGCCGTCACACGGCGCATCCCTTCGCCACGCGCAACGCCACCACGGACGGCACGCGCGTCGTCTACCAGAGCGGTGGCGAGCTGTGGCTGCTGCCCGGCCTCGGCCCGGATCAGGAGGCCGTACGCGTCGACGTCGCCCTCGGCAGTCCGGGCGCAGGGCGCGTGCCGTACACCGTCACCGGAAGCGAGGCGCTTGAGGGCTTCGACGCCGACCGGACCGGCGAGGGCGTGGTGGTCACGGCGAGCGGCTCGGCGCAGTGGCTCGGCGGACCGGACGAGCCCGCGCGGGAGCTGGCCGCGGAACCGGGCACCCGGGCCAGGCTGCCCCGTGTCCTCGGCGACTCCGGCAGGGTCGCCCGCGTCGTGGTCGTGGACGGTCACGAGGCCATCGAGGTCAGCACGGAGCGGGCGGTCTCCGGCAGCAAGGCGGCGTCGCACCGGTTCGGTGCCGGGCGCCTGGGCCGGGTGCGGGAACTTGTGGCGGCGCCCGACGGCTGCTCGCTCGCGCTGGCCGCCCACGACGGCCGCGTCCTCGTGGTGCGCGTCGACTCCGGTGAGGTGACCGAGGTGGACCGCACCGACGGCGGTGAGGTCACCGACGTGGTCTTCTCGCCGGACTCGCGGTGGCTCGCCTGGTCACATCCGTACCCCAACAAGGTGCGCCAGATCAGACTCGCGCACCTGGAGGACGGAGCGGTGGTGCGGGCGACCGAGCCGCGGTTCAGCGACCGCTCGCCCGCGTTCACCGCCGACGGACGCCATCTGGCCTTCCTGTCCGAGCGGAACTTCGAAACGACCCCGCAGGCGCACCTGCTGGGACCGGCGTTCGCGGCGGGCACCCGGCTCTGCCTCCTGCCGCTGGCCGCTGACACACCGTCACCCTTCTCGCCGCACGACCCGCGCCCCGCTCCGGACCCTGGTGGCGTCGGGACGCGGCTCGACCCGGAGGCCATCGCCGAGCGGGTGGAGGTCTTCCCCGTACCCGCGGGAGACCTCATCGACCTGCGCGCGGCGGACGGCGGTGTGCTGTGGATCCGCAAGAACCCCAGCGGCGACTGGCTTGCGGACCGCGGCACGCTGATGCGCTGGGACTTCGCGGCGGGCCGCGCGAGCGAGATCCGGGCGGACGTCGACGAGTACACCGTGACCGGAGACGGCCGGCGGGTCCTGGCCAGGACCGGTTCGGCGCTGTCCCTGCTGCCCGCCGACCGGCCCGCGGCGCCGGGCGAGGCGAAGGACGTCGACCTGGACCGGGTGCGCGTCCGGGTCGATCCGCCCGCGCGCTGGGCCCAGGGCTTCGACGAGGACGGCGGTCTCATCCGCGACGTCTACGTACGCGCCGACATGGGAGGCGTCGACTGGGACGCCGTGCTCGACCGGTACCGGCCGCTGGTGCGGCGGCTCGGCTGCTACGACGACTTCATCGACCTGCTCTGGGAGGTGCACGGAGAGCTCGGCTGCTCCCACGCCTACGTCACCGAACGCCCGGCGCCGCACCGGGAACGGCGTGCCCAGGGCCTGCTCGGCGCCGACCTGACGCGGGACGCGGACGGGATCTGGCGCGTGGGCCGGGTGCCGCGCGGCGACGCGTCGGTGGAGGGCGCGGTGTCCCCGCTGCGGGCACCCGGCGTCGGCGTACGCGAGGGCGACGCGGTCCTGGAGGTCGACGGCGTGTCCGTCATGCCCGACCGGAGCCCCGCCGTTCTCCTCGCGGGCCGGGCGGGTCTGGCCACCCGGGTGACCGTGCGCCCCGGGCCGGGCGGTGAGCCACGGACCGTGGTGGTCGTCCCGCTGCGTGACGAGGCGGCGTTGCGGTACCACGACTGGGTGGCCTCCCGCCGCGAGCTGGTCGCCGACGCGTCGCGCGGGCGCCTCGGCTATCTACACATCCCGGACATGCTGGGGTCGGGGTGGGCACAGTTCCACCGCGACCTGCGCACCGAGTTCGACCGCGAGGGCGTCGTGGTGGACCTCCGGGAGAACACCGGCGGCTATCTCTCCGAGCTTGTCGTCGAGACGCTCGCGCGCCGCGTACTCGGCTGGCGCGTCACCCGCGGCGGCTCCGCGCTGAGCTACCCCTCGCTGTCTCCGCGGGGCCCGGTCGTCGTGGTCACCGACGAGTTCACGGGCTCCGACGGTGATGTCGCCGCGGCCGCGGTCCGGGCCCTTGATGTCGGCCCCGTCGTCGGCAACCGCACCTGGGGCGGGGTGAACGTGATGGACTGGAACTTCTCCCTGGGCGACGGCACCGGACTGATCCTCCCGCGCGAGGCGTACTGGTTCGCGCGGGACGGCTGGCAGCTGGAGAACAGGGGAGTGGCGCCGGACATCGAGGTGAGGTGCACGCCCGGGGACCTGATCGCAGGGCGGGACCGCCATCTGGAGGAGGCGGTCCGCGCCGGGCTCGACCGCCTCGCCGGACATCCCGTCGCGTCACCGCCGCCCCCGGCGTGGTGACTTCAGCCGCGTCGCCACCGCCCCCGGCGTGGTGACTTCAGCTGTACCTTCCGCCCTCCCTGCTACCTTGCGACACAAATCGTTCGCTTTGTGTCGCAAGGGGAGCATCTGTGAAGGTCGCCTGCGTCGGCGGCGGACCCGCCGCCCTGTACCTCTCGATCCTGCTCAAGCGGCAGGACCCGTCCCACGACATCACCGTCCATGAGCGCAACCCCGCCGGGTCCACCTACGGCTGGGGCGTGACCTACTGGGGCGGACTGCTCGACAAGCTCCGGGCCGGTGACCCCGAGTCCGCGCACGCCGTCGTCGGGCACTCGGTCCGCTGGAGCGACGGCATCGCGCACGTGGGGGGCCGCACGACCGTGCACCACGGTGACGAGGGCTTCGGCATCGGCCGCCACCGGCTGCTCGACATCCTCACCCGGCGGGCCCGGTCCCTCGGCGTACGCGTCGAGTTCGAGAGCGAGATCACGGCCGCCGGCATGCTGTCCGACGCCGACATGCTCTCCGACGCCGACCTGGTCGTCGCGGGCGACGGCGTCCACAGCGGTCTTCGCGAGCGGCACGCCGGGCACTTCGGCACCGAGGTCGCGGTCGGCCGCAACAAGTACATCTGGCTCGGCACGAGCAAGGTCTTCGACTCCTTCACCTTCGCCTTCGTCGAGACCGCGCACGGCTGGATCTGGTGCTACGGCTACCGGTTCAGCGACGAGCGGAGCACCTGTGTCGTCGAGTGCTCCCCGGAGACCTGGACCGGCCTCGGGCTGCACGAGGCGAGCGAGGCCGAGAGCCTCGCCCTCCTGGAACGGCTCTTCGCGGGGCCGCTCGACGGGCACCGCCTGATCGGCAGGGCGCAGGCCGACGGCAGCCCGCAGTGGCTCAACTTCCGCACCCTGACCAACCGGACGTGGCACCGCGACAACCTCGTCCTGCTCGGCGACGCCGCGCACACCACGCACTACTCGATCGGCGCCGGCACCACCCTCGCCCTGGAGGACGCCCTCGCCCTGGCGGCGGCCCTGCGCGGGAGCCCGCGCCTCGAACCCGCCCTGGACGCCTACGGGCGCGAGCGGAGGTCCGCACTCCTCTCCGTCCAGAGCGCGGCCCGCTACAGCGCCCAGTGGTACGAGAACCTGCCGCGCTACATCCGCCTCGACCCGCACCAGATGTTCGCACTCCTGGGCCAGCGCCACTCGCCCCTGCTTCCGCACATCCCGCCGCAGCTCTACTACCGAATCGACCGCGCGGCTGAGCAGTTGGAGCCGCTGCGGAGGATGAAGCGGTGGCTGGGGCCGAAGGTGGCGCGGACGCTGCACGCCCGTACGCGGGCGACGCGCGAGTAGTCCCGCCCTCTCCTCAAACGCCGGGCGGGTCTCCGTCGGGCCGGGGCGGCGGAGATGCCAGGAGCCTGGTCACCGCCCGCCCGAACATCCACCGTGCCGCCGGCCTCAACGCCCCGTCGCAGAAGGCCGGCATCCAGCGCACCCGCAGGTCCTCGCGCCAGGCGATGAGCGAACCGGCGGCTCCGGGGCGGGGGGACACCTCGATCTCCGCCCAGCCCGTCACGAACGACCCCCGCTTCTCAAGACGGCACACGCCCGCGCCGTCCGGGCCCGGCGGGCGCCAGACCACGACCTCCATGACGTCGTCGAATCCGATGCGGCGCCCGAGCCCCGTGCGCGCGACGAACACCGTTCCTTCGCCCGTCGGCTGCGGCGTTCTGACGACGACCCGCGTCAGCGGGACCACATCGCCGTGCCGCTCCCACGCGGTGAGCCGCCGCCAGACCTCGCGGGTGGGCAGGGGCGATTCCTGGTCGATCCGGAAGAGAGCCACCCGCCGATCCTGCCAGGCGGCGGGCTAGCGGTAGACCTTCCCCGGCTCCGCCTTGCCCGGCGCGAGCAGCTGCGGGACGGTCACGAAGACGAAGCCCCGCTTCTTCAGGCCGTCGATGATGCCCGGCACCGCGGGCACCGTGCCCTTGTAGATGTCGTGCAGCAGGATGATGCCGTCCCGCTCGGTCTGGTCGAGGACGCGCTTCTGGATCAGCGCGGAGTCGTTCGTCGTGTAGTCCTTGGCGGTGACGCTCCAGAGGATCTCCGAGAGGCCCTCCTCGCGGGAGATCTTGTTCACCTCGTCGTTGGTGCGCCCCTGCGGCGGGCGCATCAGCGTCGGCTTGTGGCCGATCAGCTTCTCTATTGCCTCGTTGGGCCTGCGCAGCTCCTCACGCGCCTCGTCGGGCTCGAGGTCGGTGAGGATCTTGTGCGACCAGGTGTGGCTCGCGACCTCGTGCCCCTCGGCGTCCATGCGCTTCACGAGCTCGGGGTACTTGGCTATGTGGTTCTTGCCGAGCGTGAAGAAGGTGGCGGGCACCTTCTCGTCCTTGAGGATGTCGAGCAGCTTCGCCGAGTTCTCGCTCGGCCCGGCGTCGAAGGTCAGCGCGACGCACTTGGCCCTGCTGCAGTCGACCGTCCCCAGCTTCACCTGGTTCACGGAGTTCGCGGCCGCGCCGCCGTCGCGGACGGTGCTGGGCGAGGTCGTCTCCAGCTTGGTGCACCCCGTGAGGGCCATGGCGAGGCCCAGGGCGGCCACCGTCGTAAAGGTGGTGGTTGAAAGCAACCGGCTGGCGCGTCTCTTCATCTTGCTTTTCGAAGCGGGCATGCGATGACTATACATAGCGTGTATACATCGAGTGCATAGTGGGTCGAGGGGAGGCGGAGATGAGCGCCCCGAAGGGGCGCGGGGAACTGCGCGACCAGCCACGACGCACCCGCAGTTGAGGCCGGCACTTCCCCGCGCGGAGCGCTAGTGACCCGGCATGAGGTTGCGCATCCAGCTCTCCACAGCGGCAGCGTCCCGCGGCAGGCCCGCCGACAGGTTCTCGTTGCCGTCGGCCGTGACCAGGAGGTCGTCCTCGATGCGGACCCCGATGCCGCGGTACTCCTCGGGCACGGTGAGATCGTCCGCCTGGAAGTACAGGCCGGGCTCGACGGTCAGCACCATCCCCGCTTCGAGTACGCCGCCGACGTACTCCTCGGTGCGCGCCTGGGCGCAGTCGTGGACGTCGAGGCCGAGCATGTGGCCGGTGCCCGCCATGGTGAAGCGGCGCTGCAGCCCCAGCTCGAAGACCCGGTCCGGGGCGCCGTCGAGCAGGCCCCACTCGACGAGGCGGTGCGCGAGGTGCCGCTGCGCCGCGTCATGGAAGTCGCGGTAGGCGGCGCCCGGCTTCACCGCGGCGATGCCCGCCTCCTGCGCCTCGTACACCGCGTCGTAGATCTTGCGCTGGAGCGGCGTGAAGGTGCCGTCGATGGGGAGGGTCCTGGTGACATCGGCCGTGTAGAGGGAGTGGGTCTCCACGCCCGCGTCCAGGAGCAGGAGTTCACCGGGACGCACGGGTCCGTCGTTCTGGTCCCAGTGCATGATCGTCGCGTGCTCGCCCGCCGCGCAGATCGATCCGTACCCGATGTGGTTGCCCTCCAGGCGGGCGCGGCGGAAGAAGGTGCCCTCGATCCAGCGCTCCGACGTGGCGATCGCGGTCGCCAACTCCCTTACGACATCGGTGAATCCGCGCACCGTGGAGTCCACGGCCTTGCGCAGCTCGCCGATCTCCCAGTCGTCCTTGATCAGGCGAAGCTCCGAGAGCGCCTCGTCGAGCTCGGCGTCGCGCTGCTCGTCGGTGGTCACCGCCGCTTCGAGCGCCGGGTCGTGGCCGCGCACGATGCGGGTCGGCACGGCGGATTCCGCCAGCTCGGCGGGGGCGTCGCGGACATCGCGGCAGGGCAGGCCGAGCAGCAGCTCGGACTCGGCGAGGCTGCGCCTGCGGCCCATCCACAGCTCGGCCGTCATGCCGGTCCAGAACTCGTCGCTGTCCCGGCCGTCGCGGGGGAGCTGGTACAGGTGCGCGTCATGGCCGCCGCCGGGGCGCGGTTCGAGGACCAGGGCGCAGTCCCTCGCCTGGTCGCCGGTCATGTGGACGTACGCGGAGTAGGGGCGGAAGGGGTAATGGCTGTCGTTCGAGCGGGTCTTGAGGTTTCCGGAGGGGATCACGAGGCGCTCGCCCGGGAAGCGTGCGGAGAGGGCGGCGCGGCGGCGGGCGGCGTGCGCGGACTGCTCGGCCGGGCGCAGGTCGCGCTGCTCGGTGTCGGCCCAGCCCGTTCTCATCAGGGCGGAGAGTTCTTCGGAGATGGCGGGGTAGAGGCCGTTCTTGCGTCCCTCGGGCCTGGGGGCGGGCTTCGTGGAATCGGTCATCTGGTTCACCTTTCCTGCCAGGTATCGGTCTCGTCCGACTGCTCGTTCGCCACAGCCGTCCTGCCACCGTAGATACCCTTGGCCCATAAGGGAATATGTGACATAGTACTGATGTGACCAAGCGGCTGACCTGCGATGTTGTGGTTGTCGGCGCCGGGATGGTGGGCGCTGCCTGTGCGCTGTACGCGGCGCGTGCCGGGCTGTCCGTCGTCCTGGTGGACCGCGGTCCTGTGGCCGGAGGCACGACCGGATCGGGCGAGGGGAATCTGCTCGTCTCCGACAAGGAGCCGGGTCCCGAGCTTGAACTCGCCCTGCTCTCCGGCCGGTTGTGGGCCGAGCTCGCCGCCGAGCCCGGCCTCGGCGCGGGCATCGAGTTCGAGGCCAAGGGCGGCGTCGTCGTGGCCTCGTCCGGTGAAGGGCTCGCGGCGCTCGGGGAGTTCGCCGCCGGGCAGCGGGCGGCCGGGGTGGACGCGCGCGCCGTCGCGGCCGATGAGCTGCGCGCACTCGAACCGCACCTCGCCCCCGACGCCGTCGGCGGCGTTCACTATCCCCAGGACAGCCAGGTGATGCCGACCCTCGCGGCAGCCCAACTGGTGCGCATCGCACGGTCGTTGGGCACTGAACTGCGCACCGGCTGGACCGTCACCGCCGTGCTGCGCACCGCGGACGGCGCGGTCCGCGGCGTCCGCACCGACCAGGGGGAGATCCATGCCCCGGCCGTCGTGAACGCCGCGGGCACCTGGGGCGGCGAGCTCGCCGCCCTCGCGGGAGTGCGCCTCCCCGTCCTGCCCCGGCGCGGATTCGTCCTGGTCACCGAGCCGCTGCCGCGCATGGTCCGGCACAAGGTGTACGCCGCTGACTACGTGGCCGATGTGGCCAGCGGATCCGCCGCGCTGCAGACCTCACCGGTCGTCGAGGGCACGGCGGCGGGGCCGGTCCTGATCGGGGCGAGCCGTGAACGGGTCGGCTTCGACCGGAGCTTCTCGCTGCCCGTCATGCGAGCCCTCGCGGCGGGCGCGACCCGGCTCTTCCCGTTCCTGGAGAACATCCGCGCGATGCGCGCCTACGTAGGCTTCCGCCCCTACCTGCCCGACCACCTGCCCGCCATCGGACCGGACGCGCGGATGCCGGGGCTGTTCCACGCGTGCGGGCACGAGGGCGCGGGCATCGGACTGGCCACGGGGACGGGGTACTTGATCGCTCAGGTGCTGGGTGGGGTGAGGCCGGATCTTGGGCTCGGTCCGTTTCGGCCGGATCGATTTGGCGAGGGGGTTTCGTGACTGTGTGTGTCGTGCCCGTGGGCCGGGTCGGTGCCCGCCTGGGGTCGGCGGGTGGCGGCGTCTGCGCCAGCTCGGGGCTGGCGGGTGACGTCCGGTCGGCGGCGGCGCGGGGCATCGGGCCGGCCGCAGGTGCGGGGTGCTTGATTGCCGAGGTGGTCGGTGGGGTGCGTCTGGGCCTTGGGCTCGGCTCGTTCCGGTCCGATCGATTTGCGGAGGGGCTTCGTGAGCGTGCGTGTCATGTCCGTGGGTCTGGTCTCCGTCCGCTCGGGGCCGGCGGGCGGCACCGGTCGGTCGGCGGTCGCGATGGGTGTCGGGCCGGCTGCGGGGGCGGGGCGCTTGATCGCCGAGGGGGTTTCGTGAGCGTGTGTGTCATGCCGTTGGGCCGGGACCGTGCCCGCCTGGGGCTGGCGGGGGCGGGGCGCTTGACCGCCGAGGTGCTCGGTGGGGTGAGGCCGGACCTTGGGCTCGGTCCGTTCCGGTCCGGTCGATTTGCCGAGGAGGCTTTGTGAGTAAGCGCGTCACCCCTATGGACCTGGTCCGCGCCCGCCCCGGGCCGGCGTACACCGTCACGTTCGACGGCCGCGAGCTTCCCGCTCTGCCCGGTCAGACCGTTGCCGCCGCGCTGTGGTCGGCCGGCGTCGCCGCCTGGCGCACCACGCGGGGCGGCGGAGAACCGCGGGGCGTGTTCTGCGGGATCGGCGTCTGCTTCGACTGCCTGGTCACCGTCAACGGCCGCCCCAATCAACGCGCTTGCCTCGTGCCCGCCGCGCCCGGCGACGAGATCCGCAGCCAGGACGGGACCGGCCGCTCCGACACGGGCGAGGTGCGATGAACCTCGCCGTCATCGGCGCCGGTCCCGCCGGTCTCGCCGCCGCACTCGCCGCCGCGGACCGGGGCATTCGCGTACGCCTCGTCGACTCGGCCGCGCAGCCCGGCGGACAGTTCTACCGGCAGCCTCCCCACGCCTTCGGCGCCCGGCGCCCCCAGGAGTTGCACCACCAGTGGCGGGCGTGGCAGCGGCTGCGGGACGGGCTTGCGAGGCATGTCGAAGCGGGGCGCATCACGCACCTGGCGGAGCATCATGTCTGGTTTGTGGAGCGCCAGTTGGAACCGTCCGGCTTCACCGTGCACGCCCTGCTCGGGCCGGAGCAGGCAGAGCCCGCGACCGTGCGTGCCGACGCCGTGCTGATCGCCACCGGCGGATACGAGAAGGTCCTGCCGTTCCCCGGCTGGACGCTGCCCGGCGTGGTCACCGCCGGCGGTGCGCAGGCCATGCTCAAGGGTGGCCTCGTGCTCCCCGGACGCACCGCCGTGGTCGCCGGAACGGGACCGCTGCTCATGCCGGTCGCCGTCGGTCTCGCCGCCGCCGGGGCCGACGTCGCGGCGCTGGTCGAGTCCGCGGGGCCGAAGGGCTTCGCGCGGCACGCCGTGACCTTCGCCGCCCACCCGGCCAAGCTCGCCGAGGGTGCCTCGTATGCGGCTGAACTCCTGCGCCACCGTGTGCCGTTGCTGCCTCACCACACCGTCGTCGAGGCGCACGGGAAGGACAGGGTCGAGGCGGTTACCGTCGCCGCGCTCGACCCTGCGGGGCGGGTCGAGGCGGGCACCGAGCGGCGCATCCCCTGTGACACGCTCGCCGTGGGGCACGGGATGCTGCCGCACACCGACATCGCCGAGGCACTCGGCTGCCGGATCGTCGGACCGGGTGTCGCCGTCGACGCCGAGCAGCGCACCGACGTACCCGGCGTCTGGGCCGCCGGTGAGAGCACCGGCATCGGCGGAGCCGCCCTCTCCCTCGCCGAGGGGCATATCGCGGGGCGCTCCGCCGCCGCCAGGCTCCGGGGGCGGGAGCCCGACCCTCGCTCGTGGGCGGCGGCGGCCAAGTCCCGTACCAAAGCACGGCAGTTCGCCGCCGCTGTCGAAGCTGTGTACGCGCCGCCCGCACACTGGGCCGAGCTGCTGCGGGACGACACCCTCGTCTGCCGCTGCGAGGAGGTCCCCGCGTCGGCGGTCCGCGAGGCCGTCGACGAGCTCGGGGCGACGGACGCGCGGAGCGTGAAGCTCCTGACCCGCGCCGGCATGGGCTGGTGCCAGGGCCGGATGTGCGCGGCGGCCGTCGACGGGCTCACGGGTTGCGAGGCGACGTCCGCGCGCAGACCGTTCGCCCGACCGGTGCCGCTGGGGGTCCTCGCCAGGTCGGGCGAGGACGAGCCCGACCTGGGCCCGCCGGGGTGACCGCCCCTGAACCCGGCCGATGGCGCGACGCACCTGCCCTGGCCGACGGTGGTGGTTGTCCCGGTTCTGGTCGAACGGCGATGACCGCCCCGGTTCTGGCCGATGGCACGACGCACCTGCCCCGGCAGAGGCGGCGGTTGTCCCGGTTCTGGTCGAACGGCGATGGCCACCCCGGTTCTGGCCGATGGCACGACGCCTCTGCCCCGGCCGACGGCGATCGCCGCCCCGGTTCTGGCCGCTGGTGCGACGCCCTCGGCCCTGGCCGACGGTGGTGGTTGTCCCGGTTCTGGGCGACGGCGATGGCCGCCCCGGCTCTGGCCGATGGTGCGACGCCCTCGCCCCTGGCCGACGGCGGCCGTTGCCCCGCCCCTGGGCGACGGCGATGGCCGCCCCGGTTCCGGCCGATGGTGCGACGCCCTCGCCCCTGGCCGACGGTGGTGGTTGTCCCGGTTCTGGGCGACGGCGATGGCCGCCCCGGCTCTGGCCGATGGCGCGACGCCCTCGACCCCGGCCGACGGCGGCCGTTGCCCCGCCCCTGGGCGACGGCGATCACCGCCTCGGCTCCGGCCGACGGCACGACGCCCCCGCCCCTGGCCGACAGCGGTGGCCGCCTCGCCTCCCGGCCGACGGCATTGACGCCCCCGCCCGCACCCCCGTACCGAGCCGCCCCACACCGCACGGAACCGCACGGCACACGGCATTGACGCCCCCGCCCGCACCCCCGTACCGAACCGCCCCGCACCGCACGGCACACGCCACCGACGCCCCCGCCCCCACCCCCGTACCGAACCGCCCCACACCGCCTGGCCGACGCCACCGACGCCCCAGCCCCCACCCCCGTACCGCCCCACACCCCACGGAACCGCACGGCACCAGGAGAGGACCACGCACATGAGCACGCCCACCACGCCCGTCACGCCCGTCGCCGCCACCCGGCACCGCCCCTGGCACGGCATCCTCGTCGCTACCGCTCTCCCGCTGAACGACGATCTCTCCGTGAACTACCGCAAGTTCGCCGAGCACTGCGCCTGGCTCGTCGAGAACGGCTGTGACGGTGTCGTGCCCAACGGATCGCTCGGTGAGTACCAGGTCCTCACCCCGGAGGAGCGTGCCAAGGTCGTGGAGACCGCCGTCGCGGCCATCGGCGGGCAGCGCGTGATGCCCGGCGTCGCCGCCTACGGTTCCGCCGAGGCGCGCCGGTGGGCCGAGCAGGCCAAGGATGCCGGGTGCGCGTCCGTGATGCTGCTGCCGCCGAACGCCTACCGCGCCGACGAGCGCTCCGTCATCGCCCACTACGCGGCGGTCGCCGAAGCGGGCATCCCGGTCGTGGCATACAACAACCCCATCGACACCAAGGTCGACCTGCAGCCCGAGCTCCTCGCGAAGCTGCACGCGGAGGGATACGTCCATGCCGTGAAAGAGTTCTCCGGGGACGTGCGCCGCGCCTATCGCATCGCCGAACTCGCCCCGGAACTCGACCTGTTGATCGGTGCCGATGATGTGCTGCTCGAACTGGCGGTGGCCGGCGCCAAGGGCTGGGTCGCCGGTTATCCGAACGCGCTGCCCGTCGCCTCCGTCGAGCTCTACCGCGCCGCCGTGACCGGAGACCTGGTCACGGCACGCGAGCTGTACCGGGAGCTGCACCCGCTCCTTCGCTGGGACTCGCAGTCCGAGTTCGTGCAGGCCATCAAGTTGTCCATGGACATCGTCGGGCGGCACGGCGGCCCCTGTCGTCCTCCGCGCGTGCCGCTGCTTCCGGAGCAGGAGAAGGCGGTGCGCGTCGCCACCGAACGGACCGTCGCCGCAGGCCTCGCCTGATCCGTCTTCCCCGCACCGCTCACGTACGAAAGGGTTCCGACATGCGCAGCAAACTCGTCCTGCACGCCGTCGACTCGCACACCGAGGGCATGCCGACGCGGGTGATCACCGGCGGCATCGGCACCGTCCCCGGCGCGACGATGAACGAGCGCAGGCTGTACTTCCGCGAGCACCGCGACGACATCAAGCAGCTCCTGATGAACGAGCCGCGCGGGCACTCCGCGATGAGCGGCGCGATCCTCCAGCCGCCGACCCGGCCCGACTGCGACTACGGTGTCATCTACATCGAGGTCTCCGGCTATCTGCCGATGTGCGGGCACGGCACCATCGGCGTCGCCACCGTCCTCGTCGAGACCGGCATGGTCGAGGTCGTGGAGCCGGTCACCACGATCCGTTTGGACACCCCGGCGGGCGTCGTCGTCGCCGAGGTCGCGGTCGAGGGCGGTGCCGCGAAGGCCGTCACGTTGAAGAACGTGCCGTCCTTCGCCGTCGGTCTCGACCGCAAGATCACCCTGCCGGATGGCCGTTCGGTGACGTACGACCTGGCCTATGGCGGCAACTTCTACGCGATCCTGCCCATCGACCAGTTCGGGCTTCCCTTCGAGCGCGGGCGTAAGGACGAGATCCTCGCGGCCGGGCTCGCGTTGATGGATGCCATCAATGCCGAGGGCGAGCCGGTGCACCCGGAGGACTCCTCCATCCGCGGCTGCCACCACGTCCACCTCTACGCGCCCGGCGCCACCGCCCGCCACTCACGGCACGCGATGGCGATCCACCCCGGCTGGTTCGACCGCTCGCCGTGCGGCACCGGCACGAGCGCGCGCATGGCCCAGCTGCATGCGCGCGGCGAACTGCCCCTGCACACCGAGTTCATCAACGAGTCCTTCATCGGTACGCGGTTCAGCGGGCGCCTGCTGGGGACGACCGAAGTGGCGGGCATCCCCGCCGTGCTGCCCAGCTTCACCGGGCGCGCATGGGTGACGGGCACCGCCCAGTACCTGCTCGACCCGGACGATCCCTTCCCCGCGGGATTCGTGCTGTAGGGGGTTGGGATAATCGTGGGACGTGACATTGCACCCACGTGAGATTGCACCAAGGAGGACCGGCCCCATGACCGACCGGAGCAGCAGTGCCCCGTCCGCCGCGCCCGCGGCCCTGCCCAGCCTCGGCGGGACGCGCAGCAGCTACCGCGAGCGGGTCGCGGACGCGCTGCGCGCCGCGCTGATCGCGGGCGAGCTGCGCGCGGGCGAGGTCTACTCCGCACCCACCCTCGCCGTGCGCTTCGGCGTCTCGGCGACGCCGGTGCGCGAGGCCATGCTCGACCTCGTCAAGGAGGGGCTCGTCGACACGGTGCCGAACAAGGGCTTCCGGGTCACCGCGGTCTCCGGCAAGCAGCTCGACGAGTACAAGCACATCCGTGCGCTGATCGAGATCCCCACCACGGCGGAGCTCGCCACCACCGCGGACCCCGCGGAGCTCGAGGCGCTGCGGCCGGTCGCGCGGGAGATCGTCACCGCGGCCGCCAAGGGCGACCTCATCGCGTACGTCGAGGCGGACATCCGCTTCCACCTCGGCCTGCTCGCGCTCTCCGGCAACGACCACCTGGTCGAGGTGGTCGGCGACCTGCGCAAGCGTTCCCGTCTGTACGGGCTGCAGGCGCTGGTCGACGCGGGCCGTCTGGAGGCGTCGGCCGAGGAGCACCTGGAGATCCTCGACGCGCTGCTCGACCGCGACGAGGAGGCCGTGCGGGCGGTGATGACCCGCCATCTCGGTCATGTGCGGGGCCTGTGGGCGGCCGAGTAGCCCGGCCGCCCCGAACCGGAATATCGATCAGACCGCACCGGGGATCAGGAACAGGTGGATCGACTGGTCCTTGGCGCGGAAGCGTTCGCTGGCCGCGCCCTTCTTCGCCCGGTCGGAGACGATCACCACGTGGTCGGCCGAGACCCAGGACACGCCCTCGGGGTTGCCGTAGACCGTGCGGCCCTTGGAGTCCGTGGGCAGGCGGTAGACCGTGCCCTCGTCCACCTGCCATTTCTTCGTCGAGAGGCGGCCGACCCACAGTGCGGACGACGCCTGTGACAGGACGGCGATCCTGCCGTCGTCGCGCACGGACACGCTGCTGTAGTCCTCGAAGGGCAGCGAGGCGGGCAGCCGGATCGTGGCCCTGTGGTCCCATTGCTTGCCGCCGTGCCGGAAGACCTGGATGCGGCCGCCGCCGGGACGCTGTCCCTCCTTGCCGCCGGCGCAGCGGTTGCCCTCACACAGGCCGAGGAGGTATCCGGTGCCCGAGCGCTCGACCCACTCCAGGCCTTCCATGCCCTTGTTGGCGTCCGTCAGCGTGAAGTCGAGGAAGGAGGAGCCGGTCGGGCGCAGTTTCGCGTCGTACTCCTGGACGCGGGCGCGGAAGCCCTTCGGCTTGACCGGCACGGCCTCGCTCAGTGTGAAGTAGTGGTCGCGCAGCTCGTCGTGGGCGAGGTCCTCGTATCCCTCGGTCTCCTTGGTCTTCTTGGTTTCCTTGGTCTCCTTCGAACTGACCTTGTTCTTCTGGCCTTTGGGGGTGAGGACACCGTTCTCGGGGGCCTTCGGCGACAGCTCGCTGCTGATCCGGATGAAGGAGGTCAGGTTGTCGCAGACGACGAGGAAGGCGCCGTCGCGGTAGAGGACGCCGCTCGCCTCCAGGCGGGTGCCCGCGGCGTCGCCGATCAGGTCCTCGATCTTGGCCTCTTTCACCAGGCGCAGTTCGCGCGGCGCATCGGCCTTCCGCTCGGCCTTCTTCGACTTCTTGTTGGCTGCGGTCATGAGGGGAGCACCTCCATCGCGCCCGGGAACCGTGCCCCGCTGGCGCCGTTGGGATAGGTCTTGCGCAGCTCGGCGAGCTGCTGCCGGGCGTGGTCGTAACGCATCCGCGTGTAGTGGAAGATCCCGTGGGTGAACTGCGAGCCCCGGCTCAGCTCCCACTGCCGGTACGCCGCCCGGTACACCTCGTCGTTGGTGAACTGCCGCCCGGTGAACGGCTGTCCGTGCGGGCTTTCCGACTCCCCGTACGCGGCGGACGAGATCAACTGCCACAGACCGTCGGTCCGCCCCGAGCCCTCGGCGCCGATGAGCGCGGCGACCCGCTCCGGGCCGAACTCGGTGTCCAGGAGGTACTCCAGGTGGTCGAGGTAGTACTGGCAGAAGTCGTGGTGCCGCAGCAGATTGGTGAACAGCGGCAGCCGTGAGACCTCGTGCGGGGCGTGCGTGATCCGGCAGTAATTGCGGGTCATCGCGGGCCAGTCGAGCAGGTCCGTGTACTGCCACGGCGTTCCGAAGAAGTCGATGCCCGAGCTGTTGTCGTAGTCCCAGGGGATGAGCGTGAAGTACGGGCGGTCGAGGAAGCTCCGCGGTTCTCCGAGCCGTCCCGAGTTGTAGAGGTAGTAGTTCGACGGGGTGGCGAAGTAGTTGTCCCAGCTGCCGAGCAGCACGTTGGCGCCCGCCCAGCGCAGGAAGGCGCGGACGTTCAGGACCCGCTCGACCGACGTACGGAAGGCGTCGGACGTGAACCGGTCGTCGCCGCCCGGCAGTTGGACTCCGTTGACCGCGCGGATGAGCGTGGCGAGATCGTCGTACGTGTTGGCGGCCGGGTCGTCCTCGTTCGTCTTCAGACGGTACGTACGGTCGTCCTCGACGCTGCCCGCGGTGAAGTACTGGCGGCCGTCGTCGCCTCCGCCCGTGCCGGTGCGGTGCTCCAGGGTCGCGCAGCCGACGTCGCCGCAGTACGCCTTGTAGAGGTTGCCCGCGGAGTTCTTGCCGAAGTGGTCCTTCAGGAACTTCTTGTCGACCTGCTCGATGACCGAATAGAGGCCCATGTAGCGGTCGTTGAGGGAGAACGTCGCGTACGTGTGCTGCGCCGCGGGGATCCCCGCACGGTCGAGCAGCCGCCAGGCGACGGCCTCGCGCATCTGCGACGGGTCGTTGTACATCGCCTTGAGGTTGACCCGCTCCATGCCGTAGAGCCGGTCCTCGCTCTCGCCGATCTCGAGGTCGACCTTCCAGGACCGCTTGGGCGCGTGGGCCGTCATGTTGCCGCTGTTGACCATCGAGAACGCGCCGGTCGCGAGCAGCGTGTCGCCGGGGGTGGCGCTCCTGGCCAGGGTCAGCCGGGCGCCGGGCGGTGCCACCATCACTTCGTCGGCGGTCAGCACGTCCCGCGGCCAGCCGGTGACCTTGACCTGATACATGTCCTGAGCGAAGAACTCCTCTTTGTTCTCACGGGAGTTGAGGAGTGTCTCGACGAGCTGCCCGATCGCGGTGATCCGCCCGTCCACGCCGAGGAGCACAAGGCGGCCGTCCGCCGCCGCGTCCGCCTGCTCGGCGAGCAGCAGGTCGTACAGCACGCCGAACTCGGCCTTGGTGCGCAGGGCCGCGTCGGACGGGCCCGCCGTGGCGTTGGCCTCCGTGGCGAGCCGCTGCTCCGTTCCCCGCGGCAGCCCGGAGATGACGACTGCCTGGTTCTTGAACGCGTCCTGGAACGTTCCCTTGTCGATGGTCCTGTCCACGCCGGCCTCCCAGGGGTGAACTGTTCTCTCTACGCCCGGTGGCACATGACCGCCAGCCCGAGAACCGGCCCTGTGCCCAAGCGGCCCCTCCGGCGGAACTCGTCCGCCGAAGGGGCCTCAGAGGTGTGCTCGCGTCACACGCCGAGGATCTTGATCGACGGGTGGATCGCCGTGTTCAGATACAGCTTCTCCTTCTTGTGCTCCTGCTCCAGCTCCATCACGAGCCGGTAGCGGTGCACGCCGGGCTTGGCGTTGCTCAGGACCGTGCCCGCCCAGTAGTAGTAGACCGGCGTGAACGGGTCACGCATGCGGTCCGGCATGCCGTAGATCTTCAGCTCGGTGAAGATCTTCCGCTCGGCCACGTCCTCCTCGTCACCCAGTTCGGTGTCGAGGAAGGTGATGTTGTTGATCTTCGGCATGGGCGGCCAGGTGCCGTCCGTGCGCTTCTCCATGTCGAGCGGGCGCACGATCCAGTTCAGGACCTGCCCCTGCTTGCAGACCGTCTGCAGGGACGAGGTGCCCTGCCCCCTGCCGCCGATGCTGTTGTCCATCATGTAGATCGCGTCACTCAGGGAGCCCGTCTCCGTCGCCCGCTCCATGTTGATGAGCGTGACGATGTTGAGCTGTACCGAGTTCAGCTGTCCGGGGTTCTGCTTCTGCTGCACGCTGCTGGTCAACGCTCCTCCTTCGCGTACGCCGCCATGTCGGGCCCTAGCCGCCGAGGGTCGACGACAGTGTGGTGGCGATCGGTTCGTCCCTCGTGCCCAGCTTGAAGCTGATCTGGTACGTGACGTCTGCCGCGTCCTTCTTCAACGTCCCGATCCAGTAGGCGACGTCGGTGCCCGGATAGACCTTGCGCTCCGGCTCACAGATGTCGCTGTCGATCACGATGCCGTCGATGGCGACGTACGCCTCGCACTCCAACGCCAGGGCGTTCCACAGGAGTTGGTCGCCCTTCTTCGCGTGGGTCCGCAGTTCCTCGGTGCCGAATCCGGCGGAACCGGCGGACTTGTTCGTGTCGTACATGTACAGGTGGCCCTGCATGTTGCCGGCCGCCAGGGCACCCACACAGTCCACTACGGCGGTGATGGAGATGGGCCGCTTCGCGGCGCTCTCCTTCTGCCTCGGCTTGGTGGTCATCTGCTCCTCCTTCTTGCCTTGCTGAAGCCTTGCCGGGTTCCTCGCCGGATCAGGGAGCGCCGGGGCGCGTCCCCGCGTCCGGGGGGATGGGCAGCAGGCCCATGCCCGCCTTGGTGAAGGCGTTGCGCCGCGGCTCCGAGGTGATCTTGAGGGTCGAGGGGCAGGTCAGGTTGACCGCCTCCCACCGCAGTTCGCCGTTGAGGCCGACCAGCTTGTGCAGCTGGATTCGCATCATGTACGTGTACGTTCCGGGCCGTGAGGTGTCGACCGTCGCGGACCAGTACCAGCCGTCGGTGACCAGGTCCGGGGAGCCGTACGCCGCCGGATACATGATCTTCGAGTCGACCGCCTCGCCGTAGATGTCGGTGATCACCGGGGCGGGGTAGGTGTACGCGCCCGTGGTCTCCTCGGTGACGACCTTGCCGGTGACGTCCAGGATCTTCTGCCCGGACATGCGGCCGCGGGTGCGCCGCGTGGTCTTGACCCGGGTCCCGACGGTCTTGCGGATCTGGCTCAGCTGCTCGGCCTGATCGGTGCCGGCGACCGAGGACTTGGTCGCGAGGTCCTGGAGGTCGGCCAGGGCCTTCTCGTCGCTCTGCCGCGCCCGGTCGAACTCGTAGCCGCGGGGCACGGTCGGCGGGATGGAACCCAAGCTGTACGGAAGCCAGTTGAGCACCTGCTCGCTGGCCTGCGATCCGTCCCTCCAGTAGGAGCCGTTGATCGCGGTCACAAGCTCGCCGGTTCCCTGGTTCGTGGAGCCCTGCAGCTTCATGTTGTCGAACAGGTAGGTGTTGCCGTCGAGTGACTCGGACTCCAGCGCACTGCCGACGTCCACGAGCACGATGATCGCCAATTGTTGGGGCATGATTCCGCCTTTGTCGCCGCTACTTGATTCCCGGCCCTTGCCGTCGCGCTCCGGCTGCTACTGGCACATCAACGCGGGTGTGTCGATGTGCATGACGCTGTTCTCGCCCTCGTACATCTGGAGTTCCAGGCGGTACTGGTAGGCCACTCCGGGCGTCAGCCAGTTGGGCACCACGCCCGTCCAGACGTCGAGGTCGAGCTTGTCGCCGTCGGCGGAGCGCTCGCCCTGGGCGGGCTGTGCGTGGCCGTTGGTCTGCCCTGCGGGCTGACCCGCGGGCCGGCTCGCGGGCTGGTCTGCCGACTTATCCGCGGGCACGAACGAGATGTTCTTGATCTCGACCGGCGTCTGCAGGTCCACGGCCAAGGCGGACCATGAGACGACCTGGCCGGGCTTGACCACGGTGCACAGATTCGGCGTCCCCTGATGGGCGCTGTTGTGCCCGCCGTCGTCCATCATGCAGAGGTTCCCGTCGAGCAGCGTGCTGCCCGAGAGCGCTCCGATGACGTCGACGACCGCGATGATGTTCACTTGCGGCTTCATCCTCACTCCTCCTGTAGGCGCTAACCCCGGTCCCGCACCAGCGGGACCTTGCCGACGGCCGTCCGCTCGATCTCGGCCGAATGGCGGGGCACGAACTTGAGCTGGAAGCTGTACCCGGTCTTCTCGATCGAGGCCGGGTTCGCCTCCCCGTGGTTGAACAGTGAAAGGGAACGCGGCAGGGCGTTCACGAACACCTGCTGGACCCCGTAGGGGCCGAGGGTCGTGTCCGTCCGGTACGTCATGCCGAGTACGTCGTCGACCGAGACGAACAGGGTGATGGTCTTGCCCTCGCGGTTGTTCACGAACTGCACCTCGTGCGCCACCGCGTCCAGGTCCACCGCCTCGACCGCCTTCAGCTCGTCGCGCAGCGAGGCATAGGCCCGCGCGGCCGAGTACTGGCTGTCGTTGATGTGCAGCACATCGCCGGTGCGGCCCGCGAACTCGAACCGCTGGGTCTTCAGGCCGGGACCCTCGGTCCTGGGCCGCCGGATCATCCGGTCGCCCAGCTTCAGGCGGAGCAGCGGCGCCTCGTGCGCGTGCAGCCGGGTGACGACGAGCTCGCCCTCCTCGCCCTCCTCGACCCAGCGCCCGTTCTCGTCGACGATCTCGATGAAGTGCAGGCCCGGCACCGCGGACAAGTACGGCGACGCGGCGTCGAGCTGCAGCCCGACGGTCTCCGCCTGGGTGGCGGCGAAGTAGCTGAGGATCGACAGGTTCGGGTACAGCGCCTGCAGTTCGACCCGCTTGCGCTGCGAGAGCACCCCGCTGCCGTACAGGGCGACACGGAAGCTCTCCCTGGACTCCTGGCGCATGCCCGCGCCCAGCTCGCTCAGGATGCCGATGCCGGCGGAGATCCCCATCAGCGCCTTGGGGCCCTTGTACGAGAACATGTGCTCAAGCACGGGGGCCGTCACGGGGCCCGCGCCGACGTAGTTGACGCCCGGCACGTGCTGGAGGACGCCGCCCACCATGGTGCCGCTGCTCCACATCTGGTAGTCGGCCAGCGTGGTGAACAGCCACTTGGGGTCGCTGCCGCCCAGGTGCTGGGCCAGCTGATAGGCGCCCATGAAGCGCCCGGCGATCTCGTAGGTGTCCTTCAACTCCCGCAGCGCGTAGACGACTTCGAGCGGACGGCCGCCGCTGGTGCCGCCGCTGGCCACGATCTCGAACTCGCCGCGGGTGAGCGGGACGACCATGCCGGGCCGCGACTCCATGAAGAAGTCACGCTGTACGTCCTTGTCGGACAGCGGGATGCGCTGCCACGCCTCGTACGAATCGGGGGCCTGGAGGGTGCCCGCGCCGCGCAGCCGGTCGCGCCAGAGCGGGTTCAGCAGCACCGTGTTCACCATCTGCTGCAGACGGCGCAGGACGAGCGCTTCCTGGACCTCGTGCGACACCTCGCTGTACGGCGCCTGGCAGACGCGCTCGCATTCCTGGAGTTTGCTCGCGAACGAGGGAAGTGCGGTTACCGCTTCAACCGATTCGGGCCGTAACTCCCAGTCGGGGATCAGCCAATGGGCCAGTTCGGTGGCGCCGCCGGGTGCGGTGGCGGTCGGTGGAACATGTGTGGCCTGTGGAGCGTGCGATGTACTCAACATCCATCCCCTCTAAGCTGTTTCTGTTCCCGGTTCGCTGTTGAGAAGTTCCTGACCCGTAGCCCTGATCTCGGAGATCAGCATCCGGAAGTGCCCGTCGGTGACCTGATGGTTCATCATGACCACGCGCAGTGCGGCCACCCCATCGATGTTCACCTTGGAGATGAAGAAGTTTCCCCGGAGTTTGACGCGATTTCGGATGGCGATCTGAAGGCGGTGCACATCTTCCTTCCTGATGTCTGCCGGGTGATATCGGAAGCACAGGATGTTCGCCTCAGGACGGTGCAGCGTCTCGAAGTCGGGATCGGCCCGCAGGATTGCGTGGGCCTCCTCCGTCAACTGGCAGAGATAATCGATCTTCTCCGCGAAAAGTGCCGGTCCGTACATGGCCCAGAGCGTCCACAAGGTCATGATCATCGGACGCTTCGTGCACTCGAAGTTCTTGCCGCCACTGTCGTACGCCGTGTATATGTCCGGCTCCTCGTCGAACACATAGCTGGCCTTCTGCCGGAACGCCGTGCGGCTGGTCTCCTTGTCCCGGTAGAAGAGCATCGTGCAGGGCGCGGGCACAAACATCATTTTGTGCGCGTCCCAGGTCAGGGAATCCGCGCGCTCGATTCCCCGCAGTTTTTCGCGGAGCGTGTCCGACACGAGAAGGCTCGCCCCGTGTGCCCCGTCGACATGTAGCCAGAGATTGAATTCCCGGGCGAGTTCCGCCAGTTCGTCGATCGGGTCGAAGGCCCCCACCGACGTACTGCCTGCCGAGGCGACCAGGCAGAACACCTTCAGGTTCTGCCGCTCGGCCGCCGCGAGGGCCGGGCGTGCGTCGGCCACCGAGATCTGCCCCTGCGGGTTCAGCGGAAGCCGCACGAGCTGCGCCTCGCCGATGCCCATCACACCGGCCGCGCGAGCGACGCTGTAGTGCACGTCCGCGCCCACCGCGATGGCGGGCCTCGGCTGGCCGCGCACGGCGGAGCCGCCGTGCGCCCAGAATCCGGGCAGCTTCTGGTTCCGGGCCGCGAGCAGCGCGGTGAGATTGGCCAGCGACCCCCCTGACGTGGTCAGCATGGTGAATCGAGCCGGGTCGTAGCCGATGAACCGGTTCAGCTCGTCGGCCATGATCCGCTCGACCACGTTGGGCAGCTGGGCCGCCTCGTAGAACGACGCCGGCTGGTTGACCACCGAGCTCACGAAGTCGATGACGCCCGCGAGCGGTACGACGCCCGAGAACTGCCGGCCCATGTATCCGGGCGAGTGCACCTGGATGCCGGTCCTGATGTACAGGTCGATGATCCCTGCCAGCTTCTCCTCGTCGAACGCCGCGACGCTGTCGCGCTCCGTCGTCATCAGGGCCCTCGCGGCCTGCGAGAGCAGCGCCGGATCCGTCAGCTCCAGGCCCCTGATGGAGAGATCGGAAAGGTGCTTCTCCAGCTTCGCAAGAGCGGTTTCGGAAGTCTCCCGGAACAACTGGGCGTCAAACGCTTCGAGCAGTAATCCGCTCCCTTCGGAAGCGGGATTGTTCGGCCGAGATTCCGTCACGAGGGTCTCCTTCAGAAAGTCCCTGTGTTGCCCGACATGACCGTGTGGGGCGCACGCAACCTGTGCAGATTCCAGAGTTTTTGAGCATGCCGACGGGAATAAGGACTTCGATGCCGATGCGGCGGCCTCGGCTGATCAAGTCGGGCAGCAACATCCTTTCCGGCAGCCCGCGTTCAGCGGTGACCGCACGGAACTTCCCCCTCGAAGGAACGGCCTTTTGTGTTACAGAGCGGCGCGGACCCCCCGGTACTCGCGCCACTCCCGCACGATCGGCGTCTCCCCCCTCATGCCCCTCGTGGTTCCCCCCACGTGGAGCAACCGTAGAGCCATATGTTTCGGATCGGTGACTCTTTCAATGGTCTGTCTGAAAACTATGCGCGTCACCTGATGTCCTTTCAATTGCTCTTGGCCACAACTGTTTTCACAGGTACCCCACATGCCATGGGGCGTCCTCCATTTTGAGACAAGTGGCCGAACGCCGTGATCCGGTGTGTGCGACACGTTTCCCAGGGCGGGCAAGGGGTGGTGCTTCGATTCGGCGGACGGAACAGGCCAAGGGCGAATGATTTTTGCCATTGTCATGTGACGGCCGGGTTGACCGAACTGCCGAGACGGGGAGCGTCTCATTCTGGGTGGGTGAAATTCTGGCCACACCAAATTTGCTAACCAATTCAACCGGCCGGTTTTTCTTGATTCGTTGTGACCCGCGGGCCGTCAGGGACGCGCGTGGCGCTGTCGGCAGCCGATCGCTCGATCACCCGATCACCAGGGTGTGCCGCAGCCCCGCCCCCCCTGAAAAGCGATCACCGGGAAAGCGATCAACGGGATACCGTGCACTGTGGGAATTGCCGATGCCTTGAGGAGTACGTCATGACCCTTTTGACGACCTGGCCGGAGTCCGGCCCCGACACCGTCGTACGCCGCACCACCGACCCGGTGGAGATAGCCGCCGTCCTTGCGCCCGCGGGGGTCCGCTACGAGCAGTGGCCGCTGCGCGCCGAGGTGCCCGAAGACGCCGATTCCGAGACGGTGTTCGCCGGCTACCGCGCCGAGATCGACGAGCTCACGGCGGCGGAGGGCTTCGCCACCGTCGACGTCGTCGGCCTGCGCCCCAGCGAGGACCTGGGGCAGCGGCTGCACGCGAAGGCGGCCCGCAAGAAGTTTCTCAGTGAGCACACGCACGACGATGACGACGAGGTGCGGTTCTTTGTGGCGGGCGCGGGGGCCTTCTACCTGCACATCGGCAGCGAGGTGCACGCGGTGCTGTGCGAGGCGGGCGATCTGCTCGGCGTGCCGCGCGGCACCAAGCACTGGTTCGACATGGGGGCCGCGCCGTCGTTCTCCGTCATCCGCTTCTTCCACGAGGAGGACGGCTGGATCGGCAACTTCACCGGCAGCGACATCGCGCTGAGCTTCCCCGACTTCGACGAACTCATCGCGGGGCGCGTGGCGTTGTGAACGCAGGACCGCCGGTCACCGCGCTCGGTGACCGGCGGTCCTTGGGGCGTGGCGGGGCCGGAAGGACCGATCCGCTACTCGAAGCTCTCGGGCAGTGAGAGCTCCAGATAGTCGGGATAGCCGTGCTTCAGGCCAGGGGTGAGCCGCAGCACCTGTGCGGGACCCTCGACAGGGGTCTTCTTGAACCCGGCGAGCCGATAGACCGTATACATCGGCTTGTTCACCTCGGTGGGCAGAAAGTCCGCGGTCAGGGACACCTGTCCGGCATCGGCGGCCTGGGCCAGATACCGCAGGATCGCGCCCCCGACATTGCGCCCCATGACCCGGCAGGACATCAGGAACAGCCTGATCCGCCACTCCGACTGCGACCTGCCGACCAGCGTGAGACCGATCGTGCCGTAGGTGCCGAAGCGGTCCTCAAGGCGTGCGACGAGGAGCGTCTGGTCGTCCCTGTCCATCAGGTCGCGCAGTTCCGCCTTGGAGAACGTCAGGCCGGTCGTGTTGAGCTGGTGCGTACGCTCGGTCAGCTCGGCCGCGCGCTCCAGGTCCTCCGGGGTGGCCACCGCGACGGTCAGCCGCATCCGCAGCGACCTGAGGAACTCGATCTGCGGCCCCGCGAAGGACTTCTCGTACTCGCCCCGCTGCTCCGCCTGCACATACATCGCGCGGCGCCCGCGCCCCTCCGCGGTCACCGGACGGGACAGCTCGGGCCGCGCGAGCAGCCCGGAGACCTCGACGGCGTCCACGCACCGCACCTGCGGCAGCGCGAACTCGACCTCGGCGCGCTCGAATTCGGAGTCGTCGATGAACAGCAGCGTGTCGACGCCGATGTTGAGCCGCTCGGCTATGGACCGCACCAGCTCGGACTTCGGCTGCCAGGAGACGTGCGGCACCAGGAAGTAGTCGCGGATGCCGAGGCGTTCGAGCTCGGTGAGCGCCGCCTTCTCGTCGTTCTTGCTGGCGATCGACTGCAGGATGCCGCGCTGGTCCAGGGCGTCGATGACCTCGCGCACGCCGGGCCGCAGCGCCACTCCGGTGCCTTCGGACAGCACGCCGTCCCACACCGTGTCGTCCAGATCCCAGACGACACACTTGACCAGCTCACTGGGCGTGGCGGGCTCATTGGGCGTGGCGGGCTCATTGGGCGCGACCGGCTCCCCGGGCGTGACGGGCTCACTCGACATGATCAGCTCCTTGCGTGAACGGATACCGAGGATCGCGGCGGCGTACCCGGAAGCTCTGCAGGCTCTCCTCGGCCAGCAGATGCTGCAGCAGCTGAGTGCTGCCCTCGATGACCTGCATGACCCGCGCGTCCCGGACCCAGCGGTCCACCGGACCCCCGTCCACCAGGCCCACCGCGCCGTGCAGTTGGGCGGCCGCCGCCGACGCCGTGCCCGCGGCGCGGGACGCCGCGAGCTTCGCGGTCAGGACCTGCTGGATCAGCCGGCCGTCCTGGACGTCCATGGCCCGCGCCGCCTGCCCGCACAGCAGCCGCGCCGCCTCGGTGTCGACCACGGCGTCACTGATCAGGCCGCGCACGAGCTGCAGATCGATCAGACGGCCGCCGAACTGCCTGCGCCCGCTGGTGTGGCCGAGCATCGCGTCGCAGCACGCCTCGGCCAGCCCCAGCGATCCGTACGCGACACAGAGCCGCCCCAACGACAGTGCGCTGCCCGCCACTTGGGCCACACCGAAGCCGGGCCTGCCCACCATCCGGTCGGCGGGGACCCGGCAGCCGTCCAGCTGCAGATCGGCCAGCATGGCGCTGCGGAAACCACTGGTGGGGCGGCTCGGCACCACCGTGACCCCCGGGTCGTCCCGCTGGACGAGGAAACCGACACTGCGCTCGCCGTGCTTGGCGAAGACCAGGAAACAGCCGGCGACCTGCCCGAAGGACAGCCACCGCTTCACCCCGTCCAGACGCCACCACGTCTGCGCGGAGTCCGCATCTCCCGGCTCCTCCTCCGGCACCGCGGTCGTCCCGATCGCCTGGGCGTCGCTGCCCGCACCGTCCTCCGTGAGGCCGAACGCGCCGAGCAGCTCACCCGAGGCGAGACGCGGCAGCAGCCGCCGCCGGACGGCCGGGGACCCCCAGCGGCTCAGGCTCGCGCACACCATGCCGTGCACGGTCAACAGGCTCTGCAACGAAGCCGATGTGTGCGCCACGGCCCGGCTCAGCTCGCCGTACTCCTGGTGGCTCATCGGCCGCCCGCCGTACTCGGCGGGCACCATCGCGCCCAGCGCCCCGGACTTGGCGACCGTCTCGATCACCCCTGGCGGCACCGCCCGCGCGGCATCGATCTCGTCGGCCAGCGGCAGGAGCAGCCGCCCCAGCTCCTCCGCGGTCGGCGGCGGCTCGCTCATGCCTGCTTCCCCTGCACGAACCGCACGATGCTGTCCACCGTGTCGAAGTTCTCGATCTCCAGGTCGTCGTCCTCGACCTCGACGCCGAACTCCTTCTCCAGGTGGCCTACGAGAGACACCGTGGCAAGCGAGTTGAGCACCCCGCCGGTGATGAGCTGCATGCCCTCCAGCTCGGAGGGGTCGTCCACGTACCGCAGCAGGTACTCGAGAACGCGGGATCGGACGGCCTCGTCCTCGTATACGGAAGTCACTGCGACATCACACTCCAACTCACATGATCAAGGAATTCGCCACTCGCCGGGAAGGCCACGGGGAGGCTCACCGCTTCGCCCGCCACTTCTTCTCGAGCCGGCTGATCTGGTTCTGACTGAGACTCACGAGGGACAGGTCCGAAGGCGTACGACCGGCCGTGTCGGGACCGTCGGCGTGCGCGGCGAGCGCCTTCAACTGGGCGACCCACCCCGCACCGAGCCGCTCCACGTCCTCGCGCGCGAGGACGTCACGCGGCCACGACCAGGTGGCCGTCAGCTGCGGCCCCGAAGGCCCGTCGGCCGTCACCGCGTTCACCATCAGCGCATGCGTCAGACGCATCCGCGGGTCGAGGCCGCCGGTCGCCGGGACACCGTCCACCTGCTGCCAGTCGCCCGCGCCGCCGCGGGCCCCGCCTGCGGGCAGCCGCCCGAAGTAGTTGAACGCCACCTGCGGTTCCGGCAGCGCGGCGAGCACCGGCGCGGTCCGCGGGTTCAGATGACGCAGCAGCCCGTGGTCGATACGCAGCTCCGACGCGGCCCGCAGCTGCTCCTTGACCCGTTGCAGGGCACGCCCGGCGGCCGGTCCGCCCCGCCGGAGCTCGCCCCAGGACACCCGCCCCGGATCGAGCCGCACGGGAGTCACCGCGGTGAACCAGCCCACTGTCCGGGACGTGTCGACCCCGTCGAACAGACCGTCCTCCCTGCCGTGCCCCTCGACATCGACCAGCAGGGAGTTCCCGGCAGGGCCGCCCGATGAGCCCACGCCGCCGCGGGCGTTGCGCCACTGGGCGATCGCGAGAACGAACGCCGTCAGGAGTACGTCGTCCACGCCGGCGTGCAGCGCGGCGGGCACCCGGCCGACCAACGCCTCCGACAACTCCACCGGCACCGTCACACGCAGCGAGAGCAACTGCTCAGCCGTGTCGACCGAAGAACTCAACTCCCGTTCCCCGAGGATGGATTCATCCCCCGCCAGGGTCTCGGTCCAGTGGGTGAGAGAGCCGTCCCGGCGTGGGTCGACGGCAAGCGCGCCGAGCCGCTCCGCCCAGCCCTTGAAGGACGTCGGCACCGGTGCCAAGTCCGGTGTCCGCCCCGCGAGCACGGCCGCCCCCGCGGCGGCGAGATCGGGCAGCAGGATGCGCCAGGACACGCCGTCCACCACGAGGTGGTGAACGGTGAGCAGCAGCCTGCCGGGCTCCTGCGGCCCGTTGTCGAACCACACGGCCTGCACCATGACCCCGTCGTACGGCGCCAGGCGTTCCTGAGCCTGCCGGGCATGGTCGGCCATCAGCCGCTCACGCTCGGCCGCAGTCACGCCGGCACAGTCCACACGGGTCAGCACCTCGTCGGCCTGCTTCCCCCCGGCAGGGGGAACCTCCAGGGCAGCCTCGCCCCCGTCACCGGCATGCGTCAGACGGGCCCGCAGCATGTCGTGACGGTCGAGCAGGGCCTGCACGATCTCCACCAGCGGGCCGCGCCCGATAGCGGCGGGCACCTGCACCAGCCTCGCCTGGAAGAACGTGTCGAAGGAGTGCCCCGGCTCGATCAGCCACCGCATGATGGGCGTCAGCGGCACCCGGCCCACACCGTCGTCCGCCACCGGTTGAGCGCGGCCGACGCCCAATGGACTTGCGGTACGCGCCAGTTGCTTCGGTGTCTGGTCCTTGAAGATGTCGCGGGGTGAGATGTCGAGGCCGTGCTCGCGGGCCCGGCTGACCAGGACGATGGAGCTGATGCTGTCGCCACCGAGCGCGAAGAAGCTGTCGTCGACGCCGATGCGGGCGGGGTCGAGACCGAGAACCTCCGCGTAGAGCGCGGTGAGGGACTTCTCTTCTGGGGTGCTGGGGGCGCGGGTGGTGCTTGTGGCGCCGAGCGTGTAGTCGGGTGCGGGGAGTGCTTTGCGGTCGAGCTTTCCGTTGGGGGTGAGGGGGAGTTCCGTGACTGTGACGACGGCTGCGGGGACCATGTAGTCGGGGAGTCGGTCGGCCAGGAGGGTTCGGGTGGCGGCGGTATCCGCGCCGTGAGTGTTGTTCTCGGGTACGACGTATCCGACGAGGCGGTGGTCGCCGGGCCGGTCTTCGCGGATGACGGCGGCGGCGCCGGCGAATCCCGGGCAGGCCGTCAAGGCGGCTTCGATCTCTCCGAGTTCGATGCGGAAGCCGCGCAGCTTGACCTGGTCGTCGGCGCGTCCGAGGAAGTGCAGGGTGCCGTCGTTGTTCCAGCGGGCGAGGTCGCCGGTGCGGTACATGCGGGTGCCGGGCGGCCCGTAGGGGTCGGCGACGAATCGCTGACCGGTCAGCCCCGGCCGTCCCAGGTAGCCGCGCGCGACGCCCGCACCAGCGACGTACAACTCACCAGGAACACCGGGAGGTACGGGGGAGAGCCCCGCGTCCAGTACATACGTGCGTACGTTCGCGATGGGCCGGCCGATGGGCGGCAGGATCGCCCCCGTCAGGGGTTCGCTCATCGTGGCGCAGACCGTCGTCTCCGACGGCCCGTACGCATTGATCATCTGTCGCCCTGCGGACCAGCGCTCGACCGCGTCCGGCCCGCAGGCCTCGCCCGCCACCACCAGCGTCATCGACTGCGGCACATCTGCCACGTCGAGCACGTTCAGGGCGGACGGCGGCAGCGTGCAGTGCGTTACTCCCGCGTCCCGCGCCACACGGCCGAGGGCCTCACCGGGCATCAGGCGCTCGGCACCTGCCAGGACGAGTGCGCCGCCCGAGAGCAGGGCGGTGAAGATCTCCGAGGCGGCGGCGTCGAAGCTGGGCGACGCGAACTGCAGCACACGGCTCCGCGGCCCGATCTGCCACTGCTCGCTCTGCGCGAGGGCGAGGTTCACCAGCCCCGCGTGGTGGGCGACGACACCCTTCGGTACGCCGGTCGATCCCGAGGTGTAGATGACGTATGCCGGGCTCTCGGGGTGGGCTGCGGTGGCCGGATCGGTTGTGTCGGCCGCGTCGAGTCGGGCCAGCCGGGCCTGGAGGGCCGGGTCGTCGAGGCGGAGGACGGGGGTGCCGTCGGCCCAGAGGCCGTCGGTGGTGGTCTCGGTATCGGTATCGGCATCGGTATCGGTGAGGACGAGGGTGGGGCGCGCGTCCCGGACCATGAAGCGGATGCGGTCGATTGGATAGCCGGTGTCGATCGGCAGGTAGGCGGCGCCCGCCTTGAGTACGGCCAGCACGGCGACGATGAGCCGGGGTGATCGGGGCAGCGCGAGGGCGACGATGTGTTCCGGGCCGACGCCGCGCTCGATCAGGATCCGGGCCAACTGGTTGGCGCGGGTGTTGAGTTCCGCGTACGAGGTGTGGGCGGCGCCGTCGGCGATCAGCGCGGTCGCGTCGGGCGTGGCGTGGGCCTGTGTTTGGAACAGTTCCGGAACCGTGCCGGAAGGCACGGGCGCGGCGGTGTCGTTCCATCGGTCGATGAGCTGGTGCCGTTCGCCGTCGGACAGGACGCCGACGGCGGCGACGCGGCCGCCGGGGTTGTCCGCGACGGCGCGCAGCACGCGGAGCAGCCGCTCCACCAGCGCGGTCGCCGTTCCCGGCTCGAACAGGTCGGTGCGGTACGTGAGCACACCGGCGATGCCGTCCGGGGCCCCGTCGTCGCCGTGCCGCTCGGCGAGATTGACCGTGAGGTCCATCCGGGCGGCCTGAACGTCGGCGAACTCCCGAACGGCTTCCACCTCTGGGAAATTCACGCTGGTGGGAGGGGTGTTGTTGAACGCCAGCGTGACCTGGAAGAGGGGGTGGTGGGCGAGGGAGCGCGTGGGGTTGACGGCCTCGACGAGGCTTTCGAAGGGGATGTCCTGGTGGGCGTAGGCGTTGAGGTTCGTCTCGCGTACGCGGTCGAGGAGTTCGGTGAAGGTGGGGTCGTCGGTGAGGTCGGTGCGCAGGACGAGGGTGTTGACGAAGAAGCCGACGAGGTCGTCGAGTTCGTCTTCGCCGCGTCCGGCGACGGGGGTGCCGATGGGGATGTCGGTGCCCGCGCCGAGTCGGTGCAGCAGGACGCCGATGGCGGCTTGGAGCACCATGAAGACGGTGGTCTGGGTCGAGCGGGCCAGTGCGGTCAGGGCGTGGTGCAGGCCCGCATCGATGTGTATGGGGAGGGATGCGCCCTCGTATCCGGCCTGCTCGGGGTAAGGGTGGTCGGTGGGCAGTTCGAGGCGTTCGGGGAGTCCGGCCAGAGCTTCTCGCCAGTACGCGACCTGGGCGGCAAGGAGGCTTTCCGGGTCGCCCTCGTCGCCGAGCAACTCCCGCTGCCAGAGGGTGTAGTCGGCGTATTGGACCGGGAGGGGGGTCCAGGCCGGGGATTTGCCGTCGCGGCGGGCGGCGTAGGCGGTGCTCAGGTCGCGGGCAAGGGGGCCCATGGACCAGCCGTCGCCGGCGATGTGGTGGATGGTGAGGACGAGTACGTGCTCGTCCGCAGCATCGTCGTTCAGGGTGAACAGGCATGCCCGCAGGGGCAGTTCGGTGGCGAGGTCGAAGCTGTGGCGTACGGCTTGGTCGATGGCGGTGGCGAGGTCGGCCTCGTCGACCGTCTCGACGGTGAGGTCGGGGCGGGCCTCGGTCGCCGGGCGGATCTGTTGGTGCGGCTGGCCGTCGACGTCGGGGAAGACTGTGCGCAGGGCTTCGTGGCGTTCGACGACATCACCTAGCGCGGCCTGCAAGGCGTCCGCGTTCAGAGGGCCGGTGAGGCGGAGTACGACGGGGACGTTGTAGGTGGGGCTGGGGCCTTCGAGGCGGTAGAGGAACCAGAGGCGGCGCTGGGCGAAGGAGAGGGGCATCGGCCGCGGGCGGGTGGTGGCCGGGAGCAGCGCGGGGCGGCCAGCGGCGTCTGTGCCGGTGTCGAGGGTTCGTGCCAGGGTCGCGATGGTGGGTGCGGTGAACAGATCCCGTATCGCCAGGTCCGTTCCCAGCACCGCCCGTATTCGGCCGATCAGCCGCATAGCGAGCAGTGAGTGGCCACCCAGCGTGAAGAAGTCGTCCTCCACACCCACCTGGCTCGACTCAAGCCCAAGCACCTCGGCGAAGAGTCCGGCCAGGATCTCCTCGCGTGCATCACGCGGGGCGCGTGACGGCGTGCTGCCGCTGCTGTAGTCGGGTGCGGGGAGTGCTTTGCGGTCCAGCTTCCCGTTGGGGGTGAGGGGGAGTTCCGTGACTGTGACGACGGCTGCGGGGACCATGTAGTCGGGGAGCCGGTCGGCCAGGAGGGTTCGGGTGGCGGCGGTATCCACGCCGTGACTGGTGTTCTCGGGTACGACGTAGCCGACGAGGCGGTGGTCGCCGGGCCGGTCCTCACGGATGACGGCGGCAGCGCCGGCGACTCCCGGACAGGCCGTCAAGGCGGCTTCGATCTCGCCCAGTTCGATGCGGAAGCCGCGCAGCTTCACCTGGTCGTCCGCCCGGCCCAGGAACTGCAGGGTGCCGTCGGGATTCCAACGGGCGAGGTCGCCGGTGCGGTACATGCGGGCGCCGGGCGGCCCGTACGGATCGGCGACGAATCGCTGACCGGTCAGCCCCGGCCGTCCCAGGTAGCCGCGCGCGACGCCCGCCCCGGCGACGTACAACTCACCAGGAACACCGGGCGGTACAGGTGCTAGCCCTGCATTCAGCACATACACCCGTACGTTCGCGATCGGGCGGCCGATCGGCGGCACGACGGCGCCCGACAGGGGTTCGCTCATCGTGGCGCAGACTGTCGTCTCCGACGGCCCGTACGCATTGATCATCTGTCGCCCTGCGGACCAGCGTTCGACCGCGTCCGGCCCGCAGGCCTCTCCCGCCACCACCAGCGTCATCGACGTCGGCACATCCGCAACCTCCAGGAGAGGCAGCGCGGACGGTGGCAGCGTGCAGTGGCTGACGCTCGCGTCGCGCAACACCGCCGCCAGGGCCGATCCCGGCGCCAACTGCTCCGCATCGGCGGTCACGAGGGCGCCGCCCGAGAGCAGGGCGGTGAAGATCTCGGAGGCGGCGGCGTCGAAGCTGGGGGATGCGAACTGCAGGACACGGCTGTGCGTGTCGATCTGCCACTGCTCGCTCTGGGCGAGGGCGAGGTTGACCAGGCCCGCGTGGTGGGCGACGACACCCTTGGGTACGCCGGTCGATCCGGAGGTGTAGATGACGTACGCGGGGTGGTCTGGAACCAGAGCCGCCACCCGGTCCGCGTCTCTCAGGTCAGCGGCCGACAGTCCCGCAAGCCGCTCCTCGACCCCTGCACCGTTTAAGACCAGCGCAGTGACACCCTCCTGCGGCAGCAGCCCCACCGAGGCCGAGTCCGCAAGGACCACGCTCGGTCGGGCATCCCGGAGCATGAACCCGATCCGCTCCACCGGATAGGCGGTGTCGATCGGCAGATACGCCGCACCCGCCTTCAGCACCGCCAGAACGGCGACCACCAGCTCCGGAGACCGAGGCAGCGCAAGAGCCACGACCTGCTCCGGTCCCACGCCCCGCTCCACGAGCAGCCGCGCCACGCGATTCGCCCGAGCGTTCAACTCGCCGTAGGTGAACCCCACTTCACCGTCCGCGGACAGCACGGCCGCAGCATCCGGCGCTCCGGCGACCCGCTCCTCGAAGAGGGTGGGCACCGTACTCACCGGCGTCGCCGCAGCCCCCGCCCCCGCCTCCGCCGAGCCACTCCACGCCCCCAGCATGGACTCCCGCTCGCTGGCGGTCAGCAGGCTCAGCGAGCCCACCCGCTGGTCCGGTCCGGCCTTCGCCATTCGTCCCAGGAAGAGGAGGAATCTGTCGACATGGGCGTCGAGTTCCTCCTGGCTGTACATCTGGTTGTTCGCGTCGAAGTGCGCCTCTATGGAGCCTTCGCGCTCACCCTCGTGGAAGGCGATGGAGAAGTCGTCGGTGTAGCGTCGCGAGATGCTGCTCGCCTTGGCCCGGTGGCCGCCGAAGTCGATGTCGTAGTCGAATGCCATGACATTGACGACGGGTCCATAGGGGAGGCCGGCGCCCGTCGTCCAGGCGAGTTCTCGGCGCAGATCCTCCATTCGATATCTGCTGTGCCTGGCCGCACGGGTCGTCTGGGCCCAGACCTGCTTTGCGACCTTGGACAAAGGCAGTTCGGGCCCCACCGCGATGTGCAGCGGAACGACATTGACCGCCATTCCCGGTGTATTGCGCTCGTCCTCGTCCAGACGGCCCGAGACGGGAAGTCCGACGGATACCGTGCTCTCTCCGGTGACCGCGCCCAAATAGGCGGCTGTTGCCACAACGGCCAATACCGACCAGCTGACGCCGAGTTGAGCGGCCGCGGAACGCAACGTGTCCGCGAGATGCGCGTCGAGCGTGGTGCGCTGCCGGAGAATTTCTGTGGGCCTGCTGTACGGCCGGTCGGACAGACTGACCGGGGCAGGGGCGTTGCGGAGTCGCTTGAGCCAGTATCGGCGGTCGGTTTCCTGCTCCTCTGAACCGCGATAACTGCTCTCGCGTTCCAGCAGGGTTCGGAAGGGAGGAAACGGAGTTCCGTCGTCCGGTTGATCGGTGACCATGGCCGAGTAGACCTGGGCGGTTCGGCGGGTGATCAGCGCGGAACTCCACGCGTCCATCACGACGTGATGGTAACGGCTGTAAAGAATATGGGAGTTCGGGCCGAGGGTGAGCAGTGCGGGGGCGTACAACGGCCCTTGTACCAGGTCGAACGCGGTGTCCATGTCCGACCGCATCCATGCCTCGGCAGCTTCGCGCGGGTTCGCATCCGCGCTGAAGTCGACGCGACGTACCGGCACGTGAGCGTCCCGGCGCATCTGGACAGGACCGTCCGAGGCTTCCGGATCGCCGGTTGGGCCGGGACCGTCGGCGATCGTGAACCGCAGCGTCTCTGCCTCGTCGAGAACAATCCGATGTGCCCGCTCGAGAATATCGGGCACGATCGGCCCGTGGATCTCGACCTGCTCGCCGACGTTGTACACCGAGCCGCCAGGCCCCAGCGAACCGGCGAACCAGACACCCAACTGAGCCGCCGTCAACGGCCATTGTTCATCCATGGGATCCGGCACCCCACGCCCCCCGCAGCGACTTGAACCCGGGCCCGGTCACTCGCCGGGCGACTGCATAGTTACACATTGCGCCTTCCGGCTGCACATGGTTTGGCATCCGGTTTCGGAGTGTTACCCGAAGGGTCGGCGACAGTCATCCTTACTGGTGTCTTACTAGTGTTGGATACGCCACAGTTCGGCTCCTTCAACGCGTCTTGCGAGGCGTCAGAACTCGTGCACAGAAGAGGTGTTGGGGCAGGTGGCGCGCATCACGGGTGACAGGTTCGGGCAACTGTAGTAGCGTCTGACCAGGCTCATCGCCACGTGTCGAGATGTATATTCAGCACGGGAGAGCGGGGCCCATGGAAAGCTTTCTCGGGGGAGATCTCAAAGGCATGTCAGGCTTATCTGCGAGTTGTCGTCTATTTGGCTACGGGCGGATCGGCCGATTCGAAAGCCTTTCTCGCTGCCGGGCCCCTTGTTGATTCAAAGCATCTCGGCGATCCCTTTCCGGATCCCTTTCTTTGCGATCCGGCACGTATGGTGCCCGAGCCTTTGTCATCGGTTTCCAAGTCACAAGCAGCGCATGAGTCACGAGTAGCGTCCAAAGTACGTACGGGGAGTGGATCAGCCATGTCGCATGAGCTCGAGGATGTCTGGCCGCTCTCGCCGCTGCAGGAGGGGCTGGTCTACCACGCCCTCCTCGACGGCGAGGGGCCCGATGTCTACGCGATTCAGCTGATCCTGGACTTTGAGGGTGCCGTGGACGGCGTCGCGCTGCGCGCCGCGGGGCAGGCCCTGTTGGACCGGCACGCGAATCTGCGCGCCGCGTTCTGGATCGACGACCTCGACCAGCCGGTCCAGGTCGTCGCGCGCGACGTGGAGCTGCCGTGGGAGGAGGTCGACCTCACCCACCTGCCCGCCGCGCAGGCCGAAGCCGAGTCAAAGGCGTTCGCCGACGCCGAGCGGGCCTGCCGGTTCGACCTTGAAACCCCGCCCCTGCTGCGGTTCGCCCTGCTCAGGCACCGGCCCGACGAAGGCGGTGCCGACCGCGGCCGGCTGATCATCACTCAGCACCATGTTCTCGTCGACGGCTGGTCGTCGCCCCTGATGGTGCGCGAACTGCTCGCCCTGTACGACGCCAAGGGCGACGACAGCGACCTTCCTCCCGTCACGCCCTACCGGGACTACCTGGTCTGGCTCTCCGAGCAGGATCGCGACGCGGCACTCGCCTCCTGGACCACTGCGCTCTCCGGTGCGGAGCCCACCCATCTCGCAAATCCCGCCCCGGCCAAGCTCCTTGACGGCTCCTCAACTTCCTTGCCTGAGCGCTTTGTCACACAGCTCCCGCAGGAGACCACGGCCGCGCTGCTCGCCCAGGCGCGCCGCACCGGCGTCACGCTGAGCACGCTCATCCAGGCCGCCTGGGGCGTACTCGTCGGCCGGATGACCGGCCGGGACGACGTGCTGTTCGGCGCCGTCGTCTCCGGTCGCACGCCCGAGATCCCGGGCATCGAGAGCATGATCGGCCTGTTCATCAACACGGTCCCGGTGCGGGTCCGCGTGGATGCCGCGGACACCTGGTCCGACCTCGCCGTACGCATCCAGGCCGAACAGGGCGCTCTGCTGCCCCACCAGCACCTGGGGCTCACCGAGATCCAGCGCGCAGCAGGCATCGGCGACGCGTTCGACACCGTTGTGGCCGTCGAGAACTTCCCCGCCGACCGTGACAAGTCCGCCGCCGCCCCGGCACCCGGCCTGAAGATCGCGGCGACCGAGGGCCGAGACGCCACCCACTACCCGCTGAGCCTGGCCATCGCCCCCGGCGATGTCCTCCGCCTCCGCCTGGACTACCGCACCGACCGCTTCGACCACGACACCGTCACCACCATCGCCGACCGCCTGCTTCGCCTTCTGTCGGCTGTGGCGGAGGGTGCTGATCAGCGGGTGGGTGCGACGAGTCTGTTGGCTTCTGCTGAGCGTGAGCGTGTGGTGGAGGTGTGGGGTCGTGGTCCGCTGACGGAGGTGCCGAAGGGTGCGGCGGCGTCGGAGGTCTTCGAGTCGTGGGCGGCGAAGTCGCCGGATGCGGCGGCTGTGGTGTCTGCGAATGGGGAGACGGTCTATTCGTACGGCGAGCTGAATGCGCGGGCGAACCGTCTGGCACGGCTCCTGGTCGAACAGGGCGTGGGACCAGAGCAGTTGGTGGCTCTTGCGTTGCCGCGGTCTGCGGATCTGGTGGTCGCGGTGCTTGCGGTGTGGAAGGCGGGTGCGGCGTATCTGCCGATCGACACCGTCTATCCGGTGGAGCGGATCCGCTTCATGCTGAGGGATGCCGGGCCGAGCGTGGTCCTTGTGGACTCCGCCTCGGTGGGGCTGCTGCCGGACGAGGGTTTCACCGCGGTCGCCTTGGACGATGCGGGGATCGAGGCGCGGCTGGAACAGCTTGCGTCCGGTGACTTGCGGGACGCGGACCGTGTGGCGGCTCTGGTTCCGGAACATCCCGCGTACGTCATCTACACGTCCGGCTCGACCGGTGTGCCCAAGGGTGTGGTGGTGGCGCACGCGGGTCTGGTGAATCTGGTGGCGGCGTCGGGCCCGGAGCTGGGGCTGGGTCCGGGGAGCCGGGTGTTGCAGTTTGCGTCGCCGAGCTTTGATGCGGCGACGTGGGACTGGAGTCTGGCGTTGCTGTCGGGCGCTGCGCTCGTGGTGGCTGACGCTGAGGTGCTGGCTCCGGGGGATGCGCTGGCGCGTGTGCTGTGTGATGCGGGCGTGACGTATTGCATGGTGCCGCCGTCGGCGCTGGGTGTGCTCGATGTGGCGGACGTTCCGGCATCGATGACGGTGGTTGTGGGTGGTGAGGCCTGCGGTCCGGATGTTGCCGGGCGCTGGTCGCAGGGTCGTCTGATGGTCAATGCGTATGGTCCGACGGAGTCGACGGTCTGCTCGACGATGAGTGGGCCCCTGTCGGGTGCGGTGGTGCCGCCGATCGGTCGGCCGTTGGGGAACGTACGCGCGTATGTGCTGGATGCGGGGCTCGCCCCCGTTCCGGCTGGTGTTCCCGGCGAGCTATACGTCGCTGGGGCGGGGCTTGCTCGCGGCTATTTGAACCGGCCGGGATTGACCGCGGAGCGGTTCGTCCCCGATCCGTACGGTCCTGCCGGTACCCGCATGTACCGCACCGGTGACCTCGCCCGCTGGAACTCCGACGGCACCCTGCACTTCCTGGGTCGCGCTGACGACCAGGTCAAGCTGCGCGGCTTCCGCATCGAACTCGGGGAAATCGAGGCCGCGTTGACGGCCTGCCCCGGAGTGGCGAGCGCCGTCGCCGTCATCCGCGAAGACCGCCCCGGCGACCGCCGCCTCGTCGGCTACGTCGTACCCGGCACGGACGACGCCACCCCCGACGCGGCCCAGGTGAGGCAAGCCGTCGCCGACCGCCTGCCGGAGTACATGGTGCCGTCCGCCGTGGTGGCCGTGGACGCGTTGCCGTTGATGCCGAACGGGAAGCTGGACCGCAAGGCGCTGCCCGCTCCCGACTACACCGGCGGCAACGGACCCTTCCGCGCCCCGCGTGATGCACGCGAGGAGATCCTGGCCGGACTCTTCGCCGAGGTCCTCGGCATCGAGCCCGGCGGCATCGGCGTGGACGACAACTTCTTTACTCTGGGCGGGCATTCGCTGCTCGCGATGCGGCTGATCGGCCGAATACGGGCGGTGCTGGGAACGGACCTGGCGATACGGGACCTGTTCACCGCACCCACCATCGCAACCCTGGCACGAACCCTCGACACCGGCACAGACGCCACCAGCCGCCCCGCGCTGCTCCCGGCCACCACCCGCCCGCAGCCGATGCCGCTGTCCTTCGCCCAGCGCCGCCTCTGGTTCCTCTACCGCCTCGAAGGCCCCAGCGCTACGTACAACGTCCCCGTCGTACTCCGCCTCACCGGCCCTCTGAACGCGGACGCCTTGCAGGCCGCGCTAAGTGATGTCGTCGAACGCCACGAAGCCCTGCGCACCGTCTTCCCCGACGCTGACGGCCAGCCGCACCAGCACATCCTGCCCGCGGCCGAGGCGGCGGCCCGGTCCGACCTCACCGTCGAGACGATCGGCGAGGCCGACCTCACCACCGCCATCGACCAAGCCGTACGCCACAGCTTCGACCTCGCCACCGAACTGCCCCTGCGGGCCCGCTTGTTCAGCCTGGGCAAGGACGAGCACGTACTCGTCCTCACCATCCACCACATCGCCGGCGACGGCTGGTCCATGGGCCCCCTGGCCCGCGACCTCAGCACCGCCTACGCCGCCCGCCGTGACGGCAACACCCCGGCCTGGACCCCCCTCCCGGTCCAGTACGCCGACTACACCCTCTGGCAGCATCAACTCCTCGGCGACGACGCCGACCCCGACAGCCTTCTCTCCGCGCAACTCGGCTACTGGAAGCAGGCCCTGGCCGACCTCCCCGACCGCATCGACCTGCCCGCCGACCTCCCGGGAGCGGCCGCGGGCGAGCGGCGCGGTGAAGTGGCCCCGCTGCCCTTGGCGGCGGACCTGCACGCCGAGCTTGTCGAGGTGGCGCGGGGGCACCGCAGCACCGTGTTCATGGTGCTGCAGGCAGCCCTCGGCGTGCTCCTGCACCGGCTCGGCGCGGGCACCGACATCCCCATCGGTACGCCGACGGCCGGCCGGGCGCAGCAGGAGCTGGACACGCTCGTCGGCAACTTCGTCAACACCCTGGTCCTGCGCACCGACCTGTCCGGCGACCCCACCTTCGCCGAGCTCCTCGACCGCGTACGCGAGACCGACCTCAACGCCTACGCCCACCAGGACGTGCCGTTCGAGAGTCTGGTGGAGGTCCTCAACCCGGCCCGTTCCGCGGACCATCAGCCGCTCTACCAGGTCATGCTCACGCTGCAGAACCATGAGGCGCGGCAGCTGGAGATCCCCGGTCTCGACGTGTCGACCTCGTCGTGGAACACACAGGTATCGCGCCGGGATCTGACCCTGACCCTGCGGGAGCGGTACGGCCCCGACGGCGAGCCGCTGGGGATCGACGGGGTCATCCAGTTCGACGCGACCCGGTTCTCGCGGGAGCGGATCGAGGCCATCGGGCGCTGGTACCGCCAGGCGCTGACGAGTCTTCTCGACGACCCCGAGCAGCTCGTCGGGGCAGTGGATCTGCTGTCGGCCGCCGAGCAGGAAGAGCTGCTCCGGACGTGGAACGACACCGTCGTGCCCGCCACGCCCGGCACGCTCCCCGAGCTGTTCCAGGCACAGGCCCACGCGACGCCCGACGCGACCGCGCTGACCGTCGACGGCTCCCACACCTCGTACGCGGAACTCAACACCCGGGCCAACCAGTTGGCCCGACTGCTGATCGAGCGCGGCGTCGGCCCGGAGCACATCGTCGCCCTCGCGCTGCCCCGGTCCGCCGAGGTGATCACCGCGGTTCTGGGCGTCCTGAAGACCGGTGCCGCCTATCTGCCGATCGACACCGGGTATCCGGTGGAGCGGATCCGGTTCATGGTCGAGGACGCGCGCCCCACCCTCGTCCTCACCGATACCGATACCGATACCGATACCGACACCACCACCGCCACCGCCACGGCCACCGACGGCCTCTGGGCCGAGGGCACCCCAGTTGTCTTCCTCGACGACCCGGCCGTCGGGCAGCTCCTGGACCGGCAGCCCACCGCCGATCCGGGCGACACCGACCGCGTCTCGCCGCTGGACCCCGCCCACCCCGCGTACGTCATCTACACCTCGGGCTCCACCGGCACCCCCAAGGGCGTCGCCGTCCCGCACTCGGCGGTGACCGACTACCTCCGCGACACCAGCCGCCGCTACCCAGGGGCTCAAGGCGTCGCGCTCCTGCACACCTCCCTCTCCTTCGACCTCTCGATCACCGCGCTCTTCACCCCGCTCGTCTCCGGCGGCCGCGTGGTCCTCGCCGAGCTGCGGGACGACCTGGAGGGGAACGCGGAGGTGCGGTCGCTCGGCTGTGACTTCCTCAAGGCCACGCCCAGCCACCTCGCGCTCCTCGAAGGCCTTCCCGAGGAGATCTCGCCGCGCCGGGAGCTGCTGCTCGGCGGTGAGGCGCTGCTCGGCGATGCACTGCGGAAGTGGCGCTCCGCGCACCCGGACGTGACCGTCCTGAATGTGTACGGCCCGACCGAAGCCACCGTGAACTGCACGGAGTTCAGGATCGAGCCGGGCGACGAAGTGCCCGACGGGCCGGTCCCGATCGGCCGTCCGATGGCCAATACGCGGGTGTACGTCCTGGACGCGGGGCTGCGTCCGGTGCCGCCCGGGGTTCCCGGCGAGCTGTATGTGGCGGGTGCGGGCCTGGCGCGCGGGTATCTGCGGCGGCCCGGTCTGACCGGCCAGCGGTTCGTCGCCGATCCGCACGGGCCCGCCGGGTCCCGCATGTACCGCACCGGCGACCTGGCGCGGTGGAACGCCGACGGCACGCTTGTCTTCCTCGGCCGGGCCGACGACCAGGTCAAGCTGCGCGGCTTCCGCATCGAGCTCGGCGAGATCGAGGCCGCGCTCACCGGCTGCGCGCAGGTGGCGCGGGCCGCGGTGGTGGTGCGCGAGGACCAGCCGGGGGACCGGCGTCTTGTCGGCTACGTCGTCGCGGAGACCGGCGGCGCCGTCGACCCGGCCGAGGTGCGGGAGCTGCTCGCCGCGCGGCTGCCCGAGTACATGGTGCCGTCCGCGGTCGTCGTCCTGGACGGCCTGCCGCTGACCGCGCACGGAAAGCTGGACCGCAAGGCGCTGCCGGCGCCGGACTACGCTGCCGACACCGACGGCGGTGCCGACGGCCGGGGCGAGAAGCCGCGGCGCGACCCCCGTGAGGAGATCCTGGCCGGGCTCTTCGCCGACGTGCTCGGCATCGAGCCCGACCGGGTCGGCGCGGACGACGACTTCTTCGACCTCGGCGGCCACTCCCTGCTCGCCGCCCGCGTCATCGGCCGCATCCGCAGCGCCCTGGGCGTGCAGCTCGGCATCAAGGCGTTCTTCGAGTCGCCCACGGTGGCCGGCCTCGCGCGGCTGTTCGGCGGCGGCACGACGGTACGGCCGCCGGTCCTGCCCGCGGTCCGCCCGGAGCGGATGCCGCTGTCCTTCGCGCAGCGCCGCCTGTGGTTCCTCTACCGCCTGGAGGGCCCCAGCGCGACGTACAACGGCGCCGCCGCACTGCGCATCTCCGGTGCGCTGGACGCGGATGCCCTGCAAGCTGCCCTCGCCGATGTCGTGGAGCGGCACGAGGCGCTGCGCACGGTCTTCCCCGACGTGGACGGCCAGCCGTACCAGCAGGTCGTCGCGGCGGCCGAGGCCCGGCCGACGCTGAGCGTCGAGCCGGTCGGCGACGAGGCCGACCTGGCCGCCGCCGTGCACCGTGCGATACGCCATCCCTTCGACCTGGCGACCGAACTTCCGCTGCGGGCCTGCCTGTTCACCTTGGGCAAGGACGAGCACGTACTCGTGCTGACGATTCATCACATCGCGGGTGACGGCTGGTCCATGGGCCCGCTGGCCCGTGACCTGAGCGCCGCCTATGCCGCCCGCCGCGACGGCAAATCCCCGGCCTGGACCCCTCTCCCGGTCCAGTACGCCGACTACACGCTGTGGCAGCGCCAACTCCTGGGCGACGAAAGCGATACGGAGAGTCTGCTCGCCGCGCAAGTCGGCTACTGGCGTGAGGCGCTCGCGGGCCTCCCGGAGCGCCTCGAACTGCCCACCGACCACCCCTACCCCGAGCAGGCCGGTTACGAGGGCGGCACGGTTCCGGTCCGGGTGGACGCCGAGCTGCACAGCGCGCTGATCGCCCTCGCGCGGTCGCGTCAGACGACCGTGTTCATGGTGCTGCAGGCCGCACTCGGCGTGCTCCTGCACCGTCTCGGGGCGGGCACCGACATCCCGATCGGGACGCCGGTCGCCGGGCGTGGCGAGGAGGAACTCGACGATCTGGTCGGCTTCTTCGTCAACACCCTGGTCCTGCGCACCGATCTGTCCGGCGACCCGACCTTCGCCGAACTCCTGGACCGGGTCCGTGAGACCGACCTCAACGCCTACTCCCACCAGGACATCCCCTTCGAGAGCCTGGTCGAGACGCTCAACCCGGCGCGGTCGCTCGCCCACCACCCGCTCTTCCAGGTCATGCTGGCGTTCAACAGCAACCCGCGCGGCGAGCTGACGTTCGCCGGGGCGAAGGCCGTCCCCCAGGAAGTCCGCACCGGTGCCGCGCGGATGGACCTGACGCTGAACGTGGCCGAGCGGCACGCCGATGACGGGACCCCGGACGGCATCGCCGGCTCGGTCGCCTACCGCACCGACCTCTTCGAACCCGGCACGGTGACGGCCCTGGTGGAGCGGCTGCTGCGGGTGCTGCACGCCGTCGCGGACGACCCGGGCCTGCGCGTCACCTCGGTCGATGTCCTGTCCGACGGCGAGCGCCACCGGCTCCTGGAGGAGTGGAACGACACCGCGACGCCCGTGCCTTCCGGCACCGTCCCGGAGCTGTTCCGGGCCCAGGCGCTGGCCACGCCCGACGCGACCGCGCTGATCGCCGACGGCGCCCCCACCTCGTACGCCGAACTCGACGCCCGCGCCGAGCAGTTGGCCCGGCTCCTGATCGAGCAGGGCGCGGGCCCCGAGCGGACCGTGGCGCTCGCGCTGCCCCGCTCGCCGGAGCTTGTCGTCGCGCTCCTCGCCGTGCTCAAGGCAGGCGCCGCGTATCTGCCGATCGACACCGGATATCCCGTCGACCGCATCCGCTTCATGGTGCGGGACGCGCGCCCAGCCCTGGTCCTTACGCACTCCGGCACCGGCGGGCTGTGGGACGAGGGAACCGTGACGGTCCGCCTCGACGACCCCGCCGTGCGGGAGCGCCTCGCCGGGCTCGACGCGACAGGGCCGCTCAGCGCTCCTGACCCGGACCATCCGGCGTACGTCATCTACACCTCCGGCTCGACCGGGGTGCCCAAGGGCGTCGCCGTCCCGCACTCCGGGGTCGTCAACCGGCTGCGGTGGATGCAGTCCGAGTACGGGCTCGGGGCCGACGACCGGGTCCTGCAGAAGACGCCGGCCGGCTTCGACGTCTCCGTATGGGAGTTCTTCTGGCCGCTGCTGCACGGCGCGACCCTCGTCCTCGCCAAGCCCGAAGGACACCGGGACGCCCGCTACCTGGCGGAGCTCGTGGCGGCCGAGGGCGTCACCACGGCCCACTTCGTGCCGTCGATGCTCGACGCGTTCCTGAACGAACCGGCGGCGCGCGGCTGCACGTCCCTGCGGCAGGTCTTCTGCAGTGGTGAGGCGCTGCCCGCCCACCTGGTGACGCGCTTCCGCTCCCTGCTGCCCGCCCGGCTGCACAACCTGTACGGGCCGACGGAGGCGACCGTCGACGTCACCTTCCACCCGTGCGACGCGGACGGCGACGTACACGACGTCCCGCCGATCGGCCGACCGATCGCGAACACCCGTGTGTACGTCCTTGACGCCGCGCTGGCTCCGGTGGCGCCGGGCGTGGCCGGTGAGCTGTACCTCGCGGGGGCCGGGCTCGCGCGGGGATACGTGAACCGGCCGGGGCTCACGGCGGAGCGGTTCGTCGCGGATCCGCACGGTGTGCCCGGCAGCCGGATGTACCGCACGGGCGACCTGGCGTGCTGGAACGCCGACGGCACCCTCAGGTATCTGGGACGCACCGACGACCAGGTCAAGCTGCGCGGCTTCCGCATCGAACTGGGCGAGGTGCAGGCCGCGTTGGCGGACTGCGCGGGCGTGGCGAGCGCGGCCGTGGTGATCCGGGAAGACCGGCCCGGCGACCAGCGGATCGTCGGGTACGCGGTCCCGCGGGACGGCGCGGTCCTCGACCAGCGGGAGCTGCGCGGGGAGTTGGGGCTGCGGCTGCCCGAGCACATGGTGCCGGCGGCCGTCGTGACGCTGGCGGAACTTCCGCTCACGCCCAACGGGAAGCTGGACCGCAAGGCGCTGCCCGCACCCGACCACACCGGCGCCGCGGCTCCCGCACGGGCTCCACGGGACGACCGCGAGAAGGCACTCGCCGGGCTCTTCGCCGAGGTCCTCGGCCTGGAGACGGTCGGCATCGACGACAACTTCTTCGATCTCGGCGGTCATTCACTGCTCGCGACGCGACTGATCGGACGCATCCGCACCGTCATCGGCGCGGAGGTCGACCTGCGGACGGTCTTCACCAGGCCGACGGTGGCGGAGCTCGCCGAGAACCTGAAGAGCCCCGCGAGGGCCAGGCCGAAGCTGCGGCCACGGTCGCGCTAGCCGGCCCGTACGGACGAAACGCCGAAAGGCACCTGGAACAGAGAGCAGAAGGTGAGTGGAGTGAGCGAGTCGAGCGGGTCGAGCGAGTCGAGCGGGTCGAGCAAGTCGAGTGGGTCGAGCGAGTCGGGCGTCTGGGCGCCCCATGTGGTGACCCCGGACACCGCCGGTGTGCCGGCGACCCATGCAGGTCTGCTGGAAGCGATCGGCGACACGGCGAAGACGGGCGAACTGCTCCTGGCCAACAAGGCCCTGGTCTTCCGCGGCTTCGGCACCTCCAAGGAGCAGGTCGACTCGGCGCTCGACCTGCTGCTGCCCAACCGCCTCGCCTACGTGCACGGCAACTCGCCCCGCACCAAGGTGGGCAGCAATGTCTACACATCGACCGAGTATCCGGCCGAGTTCACCATCTCGATGCACAACGAGCTGTCCTACGCCCGCCGTTGGCCCTCCCGTCTCGCCTTCTACTGCGAGCGGCAGCCCGCCACCGGCGGCGCGACCCCCGTGGTCGACGGCACGCTGTGGCTGAGCTCCCTGGACGAGGAGGTCAGGGCGGCCTTCGGCCAGGGGATCCGCTACACGCAGAACCTGCACAGCGGCTCCGGCTTCGGCAGGAGCTGGCAGGACACCTTCGAGACCTCCGACAAGTCCGAGGTCGAGGCGCATCTCGCGGACGCCGACGTCACCTGGGAGTGGAAGGCCGACGACGGCATCCGGCTGACCCAGCTGCGCCCCGCCACCGTCCGGCACCCGGTCACCGGCGAAGAGGTCTGGTTCAACCAGTTCGACCAGTGGCACCTCGCGGGACTCGACGCCGAGACCGCGGAGATGCTCACCGAGCTCCTGCCGGAGGACGAACTGCCGCAGTCGGTGACCTTCGCCGACGGCACGCCCATTCCCGCCGAGTACGTCGCCCACGTACGCGACAACGGTCTCAAGGCCGCCGTGGACGTGGACTGGTACGACGGCGACCTGCTGCTCATCGACAACGTGGCCGTCGCGCACGGCCGCCGCCCCTACACCGGACCGCGCCGTGTCCTGGTGGCCATGTCGGGGTGACCCGGCCCGCCGGATCCGGATCCACGTCGCGCGGGGAGAGACCGGCGCCAGAACCGCTGCTGTGAACATGAGGGGAACGCAAGAGATCATGGTGCCGTTGTCGTTTGCGCAGCGTCGGCTGTGGTTCCTGTACCGCTTCGAGGGACCGAGCCCGACGTACAACGTGCCGGTGGTGCTGCGTCTTTCCGGTGCGCTGGACGCGGACGCGCTGCGGGCCGCGCTGGGCGACGTGGTGGCGCGGCACGAGGCGCTGCGGACCGTGTTCCCCGATGTGGACGGTCAGCCGTACCAGGACATCCGCCCGGTCTCCGATGCGCGCCCGGTGGTGGACGCCGAGACGGTCACCGAGGCGCAGCTGCCCGCAGCGGTGGACCGGGCGGTGCGCCACTCCTTCGACCTGGCCACCGAACTGCCCGTGCGCGCCGCCCTGTTGACGATCGACGACTCCGCGGACGAGCACGTCCTGGTTCTGGTGATCCATCACATCGCCGGTGACGGCTGGTCGATGGGCCCGCTGGCCCGCGACCTCAGCACGGCCTATGCGGCCCGGTGTGCGGGGCGCGCCCCGGCGTGGGAGCCGCTGCCGGTGCAGTACGCCGACTACACGCTGTGGCAGCAGGAATTGCTGGGCGACGAGACCGACCCGGACAGTCTCATTTCCGCCCAGCTCGGCTACTGGAAGCAGGCCCTCGCCGGGCTGCCCGAGCGCCTCGAACTGCCCACCGACCGCGCGTATCCGGAACAGGCCGGGAACGACGGCGGCGCCGTTCCGGTGCACGTCGACGCCGAGCTGCACCGCGCGCTGACCGCCCTCGCGCGGTCGCGCCGGACGACGGTGTTCATGGTCCTGCAGGCGGCACTGGGCGTGCTGCTGCACCGTCTGGGTGCGGGGACGGACATCCCGATCGGCACGCCGGTCGCCGGGCGCGGCGAGGAGGAACTCGACGATCTGGTCGGCTTCTTCGTCAACACCCTGGTCCTGCGCACCGATCTCTCCGGTGACCCGACCTTCGCCGAACTCCTGGACCGGGTCCGCGAGACCGACCTCAACGCGTACGCCCACCAGGACATCCCCTTCGAGAGCATGGTCGAGGCGGTCAATCCGACGCGGTCCCTCGCCCACCACCCGCTCTTCCAGGTGATGCTGGCCTTCAACAACACCCCGAGCACCGCACCGGACTTCGGCGACCTCAAGGCCACTCCTCAGGCCGTCCGCCTCCAGTCCGCCAGGATGGACCTGTCCGTCAGCCTCGCCGAGCGGCACGACGACGGTGCGACCGACGGCATCAGCGGTGTGATCTCGTACCGCACCGACCTGTTCGACCACGCCACCGTCACCGCCATGGCCGAGCGGCTGATCCGTGTCCTCAAGAGCGCGGCCGCCGAACCGGAGCGGCGCGTGGGCTCGATCGACCTGCTCTCGGACGGTGAGCGACGCCTGGTCCTCGACGAGTGGAACGACACCGCGACGCCCCACCTGCCCGGCACCGCCGCCGAGCTGTTCCAGGCGCGCGCGGCGGCCGCACCCGACGCGAGCGCCCTCATCGCCGACGGCACCCACGTCTCGTACGCGGACCTCAACGCCCGCGTCAACCGTCTGGCCAGGCTCCTGGTCGCGCAGGGCGTCGGCCCCGAGCAGATCGTGGCCCTGGCCATCCCCCGGTCGCCGGACCTGATCGTCGCGCTGCTCGCCGTGCTCAAGGCGGGCGCCGCCTATCTGCCGCTGGACACGACCTACCCGGTCGACCGCATCCGCTTCATGCTGAGCGACGCCCGCCCCGGCCTCGTCCTGGCCCACTCCAGCGCCGGTGAACTCCTGCCGGACCTTGACGGCACCACCGTCGTCGTCCTCGACGACCCCGCCGTCCAGGAACGCCTCGCGGGTCTGGACGCCGCCGACCTCACCGACGCCGACCGGGTCGGTGAACTCGACCTCGCCCACCCGGCGTACGTCATCTACACCTCGGGCTCGACCGGCACCCCCAAGGGTGTCACCGTCCCGCACCAGGGTCTCGCCAACTTCGCGCTCGCGCAGAGCGAGCAGTGGGGGATCGGCGTGGGCTCCCGGGTGCTGCAGTTCCTGTCGCCCAGCTTCGACGCCGCCGCATCGGAGTTCTTCACGGCCCTGCTCACGGGCGCCGCGCTCGTACTCGCCGACGCGGACCGGCTCACGCCGGGTCCCGAACTCATCGACCTCCTCGTTGACGAGGAGATCACGCACTGCACCCTGGTGCCCTCGGTCCTTCGCGTGCTGTCCGAGGAGCGGCTGCCGGGCACGCTGACGCTGATCGTCGGCGGCGAGGCCTGCGGCCCGGAGATCGTGGAACGCTGGTCCGCGGGCCGGAAGATGTTCAACGCGTACGGCCCGTCGGAGATCACCGTCTGCGCGACGCTGAGCGAGGCGCTGTCGGGCTCCGAGGTGCCGCCGATCGGCCGGCCCATCGCGAACGTGCGGGTGTACGTCCTGGACGAGGGCCTTTCACCGGTGCCGCCGGGTGTTCCGGGTGAGTTGTACGTGGCAGGCGCCGGTGTCGCGCGCGGCTATCTGAACCGGCCGGGGCTGACGGCCGAGCGGTTCGTCGCCGATCCCTACGGGCCCGCCGGGTCGCGGATGTACCGCACCGGGGACCTGGTGCGGTGGAACGGCGACGGCACGGTCCAGTTCCTCGGCCGCGTCGACGACCAGGTGAAGCTGCGCGGCTTCCGCATCGAACTCGGGGAGATCGAGGCGGCGTTGGTGTCCTGCACGGGGGTCGCGGCCGCTGCCGCGATCATTCGTGAGGACCGGGCGGGTGACCGGCGGCTTGTCGGGTACGTCGTGCCTGAGAGCTCTGTCGTGTCGGATGGCTCTGCCGTGCCGGATGGCTCCGCCGTGTCTGACGGCACCGGCGTACCCGAAGGCCCCGTCGACGTGGGCCGGGTGCAGGTCGATGTGGACCGGGTGAAGCAGGTCGACGTGGACCGGGTGAAGCAGACCGTCGCCGCGCGGCTGCCGGAGTACATGGTGCCCGCGGCCGTGGTCGTCGTGGACACGCTGCCGCTGACCCCCCACGGCAAGCTGGACCGCAAGGCGCTGCCCGCACCCGACTACGCGCGCACCACCCCCGCCCGCGCACCCGGCACCCCGCAGGAGAAGACGCTCACCGCCCTCTTCGCCGACGTCCTCGGCCTGGACGCCGCCCAAGTCGGCGTCGACGACGGCTTCTTCGCCCTCGGCGGCGACAGCATCAGCTCCATCGTCCTGGTCAGCCGGGCCCGCGAACACGGCCTCGACCTCTCCCCGCGCGACGTCTTCAAGGACCAGACGCCCGAGGCGCTGGCCCGCAGGGCACGGCCGCTCGGCGGCGAGCGCGCCACGGGCGACGACGCCACCGACGCCGACCGCTCCGGCGTGGGCGAGCTGCCGCTGACGCCCGTCATGCACTGGCTCACCGAACCCGGCCACCCCTTCGACGCCTTCCACCAGTCGATGCTGGTGCAGGTGCCCGCGGGCATCAGCCGCTCACAGCTGGGCGACGCCCTGCAGGCGCTCGTCGACCACCACGACATGCTGCGGGCCCGTCTCGTGCGGGACGCGTCTGGCTCCGGCTGGGCGCTGGACGTCCCGCCGCCCGGCGCGACGCCGGTCGATCCGCACCTCACCCGGGTCGCGACCGCCGGTCTCGACGACGAGCGCCGCCGTGAACTCCTCGCCGACCACGCCGAGCAGGCACGGGACCGGCTCGCCCCGCGGGACGGGGTCATGCTTCAGGCCGTCTGGTTCGACAACGGCTCCGCGGAGCCGGGCCGACTGCTCCTGACGATTCATCACCTGGTGGTGGACGGCGTCTCCTGGCGCATCCTGCTGCCGGACCTCGCCATCGCCGGCACGGCCGTACTCGCGGGCCGGGCCCCGGAGTTGGCGCCGGTCGGCACATCCTTCCGGCAGTGGTCCCGCAGGCTGACGGAACTGGCGGGGGAGGAGCGTGCTGTTGAGTCGCTGCCGCTGTGGAGCGAGATGCTGGTTGGGGTGGAGCCGGGTCCGGGGCTTGGGCCGGATGCGGAGTCGGAGTCGGAGCCGGGGCTTGGCGACGCCGCCGATGAGGATCTCGCGTACGACACCGCCGAAGACGGGCCCGCGTACGACACCGCCGCCTCGCTAGCCTCGCTGCGTCTCACCGTTCCCGCCGAGCTCACCGAGGCACTGCTCGCCCGTGTGCCCGCCGCGCTGCACTCCAGCACCAACGAGGTGCTCCTGACCGGGCTCGCCCTCGCCCTCGCGTCCTGGCGCAACGACCCCCGGCACACCGCCACCCTCATCGACCTGGAGGGACACGGCCGCCAGGACGCCTTCCCCGGCGCCGACACCGCCCGTACCGTCGGCTGGTTCACCAGCATGGCGCCGGTCAGGCTGGACCCCGGAACCGTGCCCGCCGCCGACCTGCGCACCGGCGGGCCCGCGGTCGGCCGTGCGCTGCAACAGGTCAAGGAGCAGCTCCGCGCCGTCCCCGACAACGGCTTCGCCTATGGACTGCTGCGCCACCTCAACCCGGAGACCGCCCACACCCTCGCTCAACTCGCCGACCCCCAGGTCGCCTTCAACTACCTCGGCCGCTTCACCGTGCCCGCCCCCGGCGCCGACACCACGGCGGCGGACTGGCACCAGGTCCCCGGCAACCCCTCGCTCGGCGGCCTCGACCCCCGTATGCGGGCCCCGCACCCCCTGGAGATCAACGCCGTCACCGTCGACTCCGCCGACGGCTCCGAGCTGAGCGCCACCTTCAAGTGGCCCGAGGCCCGCTTCCCCCGCGACTCCGTCCAGGGTCTCGCCGACGCCTGGCTGGCCGCGCTCGACGCCCTCGCCGCCCACGCCGAAAGCCCCGCGCCCGCCGGCCGGACCCCGAGCGACCTCGATCTCGTACACCTCACCCACGAGCAGATCGCCCGCCTCGAAGAACACCACCCGGAGCTGTCCGACGTCTGGCCGCTGTCGCCGCTCCAGGAAGGCATGCTCTTCCACGCCATCGCCGACAGTGCGGGCCCCGACGTCTACACGGTCCAGATGGCGCTCCGCCTCGACGGCGCCGTGGACGGCAAGGCGCTGCGTGCGGCGGGACAGCGCATGCTGGAGCGCCACGCCAATCTGCGGGCGGCGTTCCGCCACGAGGGCCTGGACCGCCCGGTGCAGATCATCGAGGACGGAACGCAGCTCCCCTGGCAGGACGTCGATCTTTCAGCATGCCCCGACGCCGCACTGGATGACTTCCTCGCCGAAGAGCGCGCCCGCCGATTCGACCTCTCGCAGCCGCCGCTCATGCGGTTCGCCCTGGTGTGCCTGGGCGAGGAGCGCCACTGCCTGGTCATCACCCAGCACCACATCCTCACGGACGGCTGGTCCTCGACCCTCCACGTCAATGAACTCCTCGCCCTGTACCGGCTCTACGCGTCCGGAGGCGACGACTCCGCCCTGCCCAGGACGACGCCCTACCGCGACTATCTGACCTGGCTGGCGGAGCGCGACCGCACGGCGGCACTGGACGCCTGGACCCAGGCGATGGCAGGGGCCGAACCGACGTTCCTGGCCAACGCCAACGCCAACGCCAACGCCAACGCACCCACCACGGAAGAGGGGCCCGCGCCCCTGCCCGACCGTCTGGTGTCCCACCTGGACGCGGACACCACCACGGCACTCGACGCCGCGGCCCGCCGCGCGGGCGTCACCCTCAACACCCTGGTGCAGTGCGCCTGGGGCGTACTCATCGGCCGGATGACCGGCCAGGACGACGTGGTCTTCGGCGCCGTCGTCTCGGGCCGCTCGCCCGAGATCCCGGGCATCGAGAGCATGATCGGCCTGTTCATCAACACGGTTCCGGTACGCGTGCGGATGGACCCCGACGAGACCTGGGCGGACCTCGCCGCCCGCGTCCAAGCGGAGCAGGGCGCTCTCCTTCCCCACCAGCACCTGGCCCTGACGGAGACCCAGCGGGCAGCCGGTCCCGGCAACCTGTTCGACACCGTCGTCGCCTTCGAGAACTACCTGGCCGACCGCACCGCCAAGCCCGTCGACGAGGCCACCGGACTGCGGGTCACCGGAGCCACCGGCCACGACGGCGCCCACTACCCCCTGAACCTCGTGGTCGTTCCCGGCCCCCGACTGCGGCTGCGCCTCGACTACCGCACCGACAGCTGCACCCGCCCGGACGCGGACGCCCTCCTCGACCGCCTGCTCCGTCTTCTGTCGGCTGTGGCGGAGGGTGCTGATCAGCGGGTGGGTGCGACGAGCCTGCTGGCTACTGCTGAGCGTGAGCGTGTGGTGGAGGTGTGGGGCCGTGGTCCGCTGACGGAGGTTCCGGCGGGGACGTCTGCGCCGGAGGTCTTCGAGTCGTGGGCGGCGAAGGCGCCGGATGCGGCGGCAGTCGTAGCGGCGGATGGCGGCACGGTCTATTCGTACGGTGAGTTGAACGCGCGGGCGAATCGCCTGGCGCGACTGCTGGTCGAACGGGGTGTAGGCCCCGAGCAGTTGGTGGCTCTAGCGTTGCCGCGTTCTCCGGAGCTGGTTGTGGCGGTGCTTGCGGTGTGGAAGGCGGGTGCGGCGTATCTGCCGATCGACACCGCCTATCCGGTGGAGCGGATCCGTTTCATGATCGAGGACGCCCGCCCGGCGCTCGTCCTCACCCACTCGACCGCCACCGGTGAGTGGGCGGCCGGCACTCCCACGGTTCTCGTCGACGGCACCGCCGTGCAGGACCGGCTGGCCCACCTGGAGCCCGCCGACCTGGCCACCGCCCCGGACCCCGCGCATCCGGCGTACGTCATCTACACCTCCGGTTCGACCGGTGTGCCCAAGGGTGTGGTGGTGGCGCATGCGGGTCTGGTGAATCTGGTGGCGTCGTCGGGCCCGGAGTTGGGGTTGGGTCCGGGTAGTCGGGTGTTGCAGTTTGCGTCGCCGAGTTTTGATGCGGCGACGTGGGACTGGAGTCTGGCGCTGCTGTCGGGCGCGGCGCTCGTGGTCGCCGAGGCTGACAAATTGGCTCCGGGGGATGCGCTGGCGCGTGTGCTGCGTGATGCGGGCGTGACGTACTGCATGGTGCCGCCGTCCGCGCTCGGTGTGCTGGATGTGGCGGACGTCCCCGCGACGATGACCGTGGTCGTGGGCGGTGAGGCCTGCGGTCCGGACGTTGCCGGGCGCTGGTCCCAGGGCCGTCTGATGGTCAACGCGTATGGTCCGACGGAGTCGACGGTCTGCGCCACGATGAGCGGACCCATGTCGGGTGCGGTCGTGCCGCCGATCGGCCGGCCGTTGGGGAACGTACGCGCGTATGTGCTGGACGCGGGGCTCGCCCCCGTTCCGGCTGGTGTTCCCGGCGAGCTATACGTGGCTGGTGCGGGGCTCGCTCGCGGCTATCTGAACCGGCCTGGGCTGACCGCGGAGCGGTTCGTCCCCGATCCGTACGGGCCTGCCGGCACCCGCATGTACCGCACCGGCGACCTCGCCCGCTGGAACTCCGACGGCACCCTGCACTTCCTCGGGCGCGCTGACGACCAGGTCAAGCTGCGCGGCTTCCGCATCGAACTCGGGGAAATCGAGGCCGCGTTGACGGCCTGCCCCGGAGTGGCGAGCGCCGTCGCCCTCATCCGTGAGGACCGCCCCGGCGACCGCCGCCTCATCGGCTACGTCGTACCTGAAAGCGAAGTAGAAGTAGCAGAGCCGACCCAGCTCCGCCTCCGGTTGGCCGAGCGGCTGCCGGAGTACATGGTGCCCGCGGCTGTCGTGGCCGTGGACGCGTTGCCGTTGATGCCGAACGGGAAGCTGGACCGCAAGGCGCTGCCCGCTCCCGACTACACGGGCGGCAACGGACCCTCCCGCGCCCCGCGTGATGCGCGCGAGGAGATCCTGGCCGGGCTGTTCGCCGAGGTTCTCGGACTCGATCAAGTGGGCGTGGACGACGGGTTCTTCGACCTGGGCGGGCATTCACTGCTCGCGATGCGCCTGATCTCCCGGATACGCGCCGTGCTGGGCGCGGACCTGGCCATCCGGGACCTGTTCTCGGCGCCCACTGTCGCGGCGGTGGCCAGTGCGCTGGACGCCGCGTCCGGACCGGCCGTCCGCCCCGCGCTGGTGGCGGCCGCCACCCGCCCGCAGCCGATGCCGCTGTCTTTCGCCCAGCGCCGCCTCTGGTTCCTCTACCGGCTGGAGGGCCCCAGCGCGACGTACAACGTCCCCGTCGTACTCCGCCTTTCCGGCCCCCTGGACGCGCACGCCCTCCGCGCCGCCCTCGCCGACGTCGTCGAACGCCACGAAGCCCTGCGCACCGTCTTCCCCGACGTCGACGGCCAGCCGCACCAGCAGGTCATCCCGGCCGGTGAGGCCCGCCCCGACCTGACCGTCGAGGCGGTCGCGGCCGAGGAGGAGCTGACCTCCGCCGTACACCGGGCGATACGCCATCCCTTCGACCTGGCGACCGAACTGCCCTTGCAGGCCCGCCTGTTCACATTGGGCGATGCTGCGGATGAGTACGTAATCGTCCTGACCATCCATCACATCGCCGGTGACGGCTGGTCCATGGGCCCGCTGGCCCGCGACCTCAGCACCGCCTACGCCGCCCGCCGCGACGGCAACACCCCGGCCTGGACCCCCCTCCCGATCCAGTACGCCGACTACACCCTCTGGCAGCATCAACTCCTCGGCGACGACACCGACCCCGACAGCCTCCTCTCCGCCCAGCTCGGCTACTGGAAGAAGGCCCTGGCCGGACTCCCCGAGCGCCTCGAACTGCCCACCGACCACCCTTACCCCGAGCAGGCCGGGTACGAGGGTGCGTCCGTCCCCGTACATGTCGACGCCGAACTGCACCAGGCCCTGACCACTCTCGCCCGCTCCAGCCGGACCACCGTGTTCATGGTGCTGCAGGCCGCCCTCGGCGTCATGCTGCACCGGCTCGGCGCGGGCACCGACATCCCCGTCGGCACGCCCGTCGCCGGTCGCGGCGAGGACCAACTCGACGATCTGGTCGGCTTCTTCGTCAACACTCTCGTCCTGCGCACCGACCTGTCCGGTGACCCGGCCTTCGCCGAGCTCCTCGACCGCGTACGCGAGACGAACCTCAACGCCTACGCCCACCAGGACGTCCCCTTCGAAAGCCTCGTCGAGGCCGTCAACCCTGCACGCTCCCTCGCCCATCACCCCCTCTTCCAGGTCATGCTGGCCTTCAACAACACCCCGCGTGCGGCACTGGAGTTCGCGGGAGCGCGGGCCACCGTGCAGCCCGCGGCCGTCCACGCGGCGCGTACGGACCTGGCGTTGAGCCTGGCCGAGCGGCAGGACGAGGGCGGTTCCCCGGACGGGATCGTCGGCTCGCTCACCTACCGCACCGACCTGTTCGAGCCCGGGACGGCGACCGCGCTGGTCGAACGGCTGCTGCGTGTGCTGCGCACGGTCGTGGCCGAGCCCGCTCGGCCCATCGCGTCCGTCGATGTGCTGTCCGACGCTGAGCGGCGCCGGGTTCTCGAAGAGTGGAACGACGCGGCCACGGCGGTCCCGTCCGGCACGGTTCCGGAGCTGTTCCGGGCTCAGGCCCGCGCCACCCCGGGGGCCACCGCTCTGATCGCCGACGGCACCCACATCACGTACGAAGAACTCAACGGCCGTGCCGACCGCCTGGCCCGGTTCCTGACCGGGCGCGGCGTGGGCGCCGAGCACATCGTCGCGCTCGCCCTGCCGCGCTCGCCGGAACTGGTCGTCGCGCTCCTCGCGGTGCTCAAGGCGGGCGCCGCGTATCTGCCGATCGACACCGGGTATCCGGTGGAGCGGATCCGGTTCATGGTCGAGGACGCGCGCCCCACCCTCGTCCTCACCGATACCGATACCACCACCGACGGCCTCTGGGCCGACGGCACGCCAGCCGTCTGCCTCGACGAGCCGTCCCTCCAGGGGGAGTTGGACGAGCTCGATGCGACCGGCGACGACCCTGCCGCCGCACCCGACCCCGAGCATCCGGCGTACGTCATCTACACGTCGGGCTCCACCGGCACCCCCAAGGGCGTCACCGTCCCGCACCGGGGGCTGGTGAACTTCATGGACGACATGAAGGGCCGGGTCGGTGTCCGCGAGGGCGACCGGTTCCTGTCCGTGACGACCATCGCGTTCGACATCGCGGGGCTCGAGATCTATCTGCCACTGCTGTGCGGCGCGGCGGTCGTCCTGCCCGGAGCCTCGGTGGTGAGCGAGCCGCTCGCCCTGGCCGGCCTGATCGCCGACGCCTCGGTGACCGTCGTCCAGGCGACGCCTTCGCTGTGGCGGGAGCTCGCGGCGGCTTCCGGCGACACGAAGGGCCTTGGCCTGCGCCGGATCCTGGTCGGCGGCGAGGCGGTCTCCGCGGCCCTGGCCGACACCCTGCGCGGGCACGGCGGGTCCGTGACCAATGTGTACGGGCCCACCGAGACGACCATCTGGTCGACGGCCGCCGATCTGGACCGTCCCGGAGACGGGGCCGCCCCGTCGATCGGCCGGCCCGTCGCGAACACCCGGGTGTACGTGCTGGACGACCGGCTGCGACCGGTGGCGCCGGGCGTTCCCGGCGAGCTGTACATCGCGGGGGCGGGCCTGGCCCGCGGTTATCTGAACCGGCCGGGACTGACCGCGGAACGGTTCACCGCCGATCCGTACGGGCCCGCCGGGTCGCGCATGTACCGCACCGGTGACCGCGCGTGCTGGAACGGCGACGGCACCCTGCGCTTCCTGGGGCGCGCCGACGACCAGGTCAAGCTGCGCGGCTTCCGTATCGAACTCGGGGAAATCGAGGCGGCGTTGACGTCCTGCCCCGGTGTCAAGAGCGCCGCCGCCGTCATCCGTGAGGACCGGCCCGGCGACCACCGCCTGGTGGGATACGCGGTGGTCGAGGACGGTGCGGTCATCGACCAGCAGGACATACGGGCCCGGTTGGGGCGCGGCCTGCCCGAGTACATGGTGCCCACGGCCGTCGTCGGTCTCGGCGAGCTGCCGCTGACGCCCAACGGGAAACTGGACCGCAAGGCGCTGCCCGCGCCCGACTACGCAGGTGCCGGGCCGACGAGGGCCCCCGGCACCCCGCACGAGCGGATCATCGCCGGTCTCTTCGCCGAAGTCCTCGGTCTGGACGTCGCCCGTATCGGCGGCGACGAGAGCTTCTTCGCGCTCGGCGGGCACTCGCTGCTCGCCATGCGCCTGATCGGGCGGATCCGTGCCGCCCTGGGCGCGCAGTTGCGGCCCATGGACTTCTTCGAGGCGCCCACCGTGGCCGGTCTCGCCGAGCGGCTGCGCGGCGCGGCCAAGGCACAGGGCGACGTCCTGCTGCCGCTGCACCTGGAAGGGGAGCGGGCACCGGTGTTCTGCGTCCACCCGGCGGGCGGACACAGCTGGGGCTACTACCACCTCAAGGACCACCTGCCGGCGGGCCACCCGCTCTACGGCCTCCAGGCCCGCACCCTGCTGCAGGACGCCGAGCCCCCGGCCACGCTCGCGGCGATGGCGGCGGACTACGTCGAGCAGATCCGCTCGGTGCGGCCCCATGGGCCGTACCACCTCGTCGGGTGGTCGTTCGGCGGCCTCGTCGCCTTCGAGATGGCCACCCAACTCCAGGAGCAGGGCGAGGAGATCGCGCTGCTCGCCCTCCTGGACGCCTTCCCGGAGAGCGCGGCGGACGACGGCGCCGATGCCGTGCCCGCGGACGAGGACAGCATGCTCAGGATGATCGCCGCGAACGCCGGATACGATCCGGCCGCCATCACCACCGTCGGTGCCGACGAGCCGCTGACCCCGGCCGCGTTGAGCGAGTTCTTCCGGCAAGTCGGCGCGGTCATGGCCAACTTGACCGCGGACGACCTGCGGACCTTCGCGCACACCCTGCGGCACAACGCGGGCATCGGCGCCGCGTTCACCCCTGGTCTGTTCCGCGGCGACCTGCTCGTGCTGACCGCCGGGCTGCGCCGGGACGGCACGGAGACCGCGCCCGCGAGGGGCCGTGACGCCTGGGCGGCGCACGCCACCGGGCGGATCGACGAGCACCGCGTCCCGTGCCGCCACGACGACATGCTCATGCCCCACATCCTGGAGCCGGTGGGAAAGATCGTCTCCCACGCCCTCCAGGACCCGGACCCGAACCCGAACCCGAACCCGTAATCAAGCCCCACCTATCAAGGAGCAAGGAACATGACGAACCCCTTCGAGAACCCGGACGGCACGTACACGGTGCTCGTCAACGACGAGAACCAGCACTCGCTCTGGCCGGTCACCGTGGACGTGCCCGCAGGCTGGACCGTCGCGCACCCGAGCGACACCCGCGAGGCCTGCCTGCGCTTCATCGAGGAGAACTGGACCGACATGCGCCCGCGCAGCCTCGCGCAGCGCATGGCCGGCAACTGACGACGGGGGACCGCCTCCCCTTCCACGAGCGCCCGCGCTCGCTGCCGCACCGAACGACTCCCCGGCACTGCGAACCAACCTTCCGCCGAGGAAGGGGAGATGAATGACACCCAAGGACAAGGGCTATGACCGTGCGCGGCACGGCATCCACAATCTGCGCCGCGCCGAGGTCATAGCCGACCCCCGGCGCTACTGGGCCGCGATATCCGAGCTCCCGCCCGTCTTCTACGACGAGGTGGGCGGCGTCTGGGTCTGCTCCGGGTACGCCGAGTCGGTCGAGATCCTCGCTCAGCACCGGGCGTTCTCGTCCGCCCGGCACCACGCCCCCGACGACCTCGCGGAGCGCGGCATGAGCGGCATCGTGCCGACCGCCGAGATGCTGTCCGCGCAGTTCCTCTTCAACGACCCTCCCGCGCACACCAGGATCAGGGACGCCCTGCGCGGCGAGTTCTCGCCGGCCAGCATGCGCCGGCACGACCCGGCCCTGCGGTCGATCGCCGCCGAGGTCCTCGACACGCTGCCCGGGGCCGGAACCATCGATCTGGTACGGGACTTCGCCGAGCGGCTGCCCGAGCACCTGATGACCCATCTGCTCGGCATGGCGGGCCGCGGCGCGGAACTCACCGAGTGGGCCGACTCCTACGAGCGCCTGCTCAGCAGCGTCTCCACCTTCCCGAGCCGGGCCGACCTGGAGACCATCCCGCTGCTCGAGAAGGCGCTCGCCGGACTGCGCCGCCTTGCCGCCGAGCGCCTCGCCGAGCCCGGCGACGACCTCGTCACCACGCTGGCGGCCGGACTGCGCGCCGACTTCGACGCCGGTCCGTCGGGCGAACCGCCGGCCGAGCTCCTCGACCTCGTCGCCGCCAACGCGATGGTGCTCGTCGCCGGCGGCTACCAGACCCTGACCCACCTCGTCTCCACCGGGCTCCTGCTGCTCGCCGAACACCCGGAGCAGCTAAGGCGGTTGCGGGACGACCCCTCGCTCGTCGACTCCGCCGTGTCCGAGGTGATGCGGATCGACGGGTCGAGCCAGTACGTGGGGCGGCACGCCGTACGCGACATCGAGATCGGCGGTGCGCGGCTGAAGGCCGGGGACGGCGTCCTCGTGCTGCTCGCCGCGGCCAACCTCGACCCCCGCAAGTTCACCGACCCCACGGCCTTCGACGTCGCGCGCGCCGAGGGCCGCCACCTCGGGTTCGGCTCGGGGCCGCACTACTGCCTGGGCGCGCCGTTCGCCGAACGCCTGGCGCGCTGGGCGATCCTCGGATTCATCGAGCGCTACCAGGAGTTCGGGCTCTCCCCGGTGGAGCCCGAACCGGTGGAGTGGGGGCCGCACTGCAACACCCGCTCCCGGCACCAGGCCCTGGTGGTCGTCGGCTCCCCGTCCGAGGGCTCGGTGATGGACGGTGCGGTGGCCGTCCGCCCCGCGCGGTCCGAGGCCGCCGACGTGCTCCTGGAGGCGAAGGAGGCCGCCGACGTGCTGCCGGAGGCGAAGCCGGTCAGCGACCTCGAACGGCACCAGATCATCACCGAGTGGAACGACACCGGCGCCGACGAGCGGGCCGCCGACGTCTGCTGGCAGCTGCTCTTCGAGGACCGGGCCCGCCTCGCGCCGGACAGTACGGCGGTCGAGGACGAGGGCGTCACCTACTCGTACGCGGAGCTCGACGCGCTGGCCAACGGGGCCGCGCACCGGCTGCGTGACCTGGGCGTGGAGCCGGAGACGGTCGTCGCGATCAGCATGGAACGCTCCGTGCGGCTCATCGTGGCCGTCCTCGCCGTGGCCAAGGCGGGTGGCGCCTTCCTGCTGGCCGCCGCCGACTGCCCCGGCGAGCGCCTGAAGACCATGCTGGACCAGACGTCGGCGCGGCTCGTCATCGCCGACGACGCCACCGCCGAGCGGTTCGACGCGCTTGGCGTGCCGGCCGACGTGGTCAGGCTGCACCCCGGCGAGCGTGCCGCCACCCCGCCGGTCACCGGCGTGGTGCCGGGGAACACCGCCTACGTGGTGTTCACCAGCGGCACCACCGGACGGCCGAAGGCGATCGCCAACAGCCATGAGGCGCTGACGAATCTGCACATCGCCCAGCGCAAGGTGTTCCGGCTGCGGCCGCGGGACCGGGTGCTGCAGTTCCTGTCGCTGAACTTCGACGGCTGTGTCTCCGAGGTCGTCCTCGCGCTGCTGAACGGGGCGACCCTCGTGATGGGCACCGCCGCCGCCCTGACACCGGGACCGCCGCTGCTTCGGCTGCTGCGCGAACGGCGCGTGACCGCCGCCATCATGACGCCATCGGTCTGGTCGGTGCTCCCGCGCGATCCGCTGCCCGATCTGCGGATCGCGGCGTTCGCGGGCGAGCGCTTGCCCGGCGAGCTCGTCCAGCGCTGGACGGCGAAGGGCCGGCGCCTGCTCAACCTCTACGGGCCCGCCGAGGCGGCCGTCTGGTCCACCTGGCACGAGTGCGTCGCGGGCGAGGAGGACCCGCCGATCGGCCGGCCGGTGCACGGCAAGCGTGTGTACGTACTCGACGACGAACGGCGGCTGCTGCCCGCAGGCTGCCCGGGCGAGCTGTACATCGCGGGCACGGGCATCGGCCGCTACCTCGGACGCCCCGACCTCATGGCCACGTCGTTCGTGCCCGACCCCTTCGCGGACCGGCCGGGCCGGCTGATGTACCGGACCGGCGACATCTGCGCATGGCGGGAGGACGGCTCCTTGGAGTACGCGGGCCGCCGCGACCGGCAGGTCAAGATCCGCGGACAGCGCGTCGAACTCGACGAGGTCGAGCGCGTCCTGGAGAAGGCACCCGGCGTCGCGTCCTGCCACGCCGTCGAACGCGACAACAGGCTGCACGCCCTCGTGGTGCCCGAACGCCCGGACTCCTGGCGGGAGTCGGAGGTGCGCGGCTACCTGGCCGAGCACCTCCACGGCGGCATGATCCCGGCGACGTTCACCGTCCTGGACCGGCTGCCGCTCACCACGAACGGCAAGGTGGGGGAGGCAGCCGAGGTGGTTGCCGATCACGCCAAACCGGAGCCGAATCCGGAGCCGACGCCTCAGCCGAGCAGTTGGAGCCCTCCGCCGCCCAAGTGGGAGTTGACGCACGCCACTTGGGAACTCGCCCGGCTCTTCTCGTCGTGCCTGCGCGTTCCGCAGGCCCAGGTGAAGCTGGACACCGACTTCTTCTCGGCGGGCGGCGATTCGCTGGCCATGGCCGAGTTCATGGCGGCCGCCGAGGACCGCTTCGGCGTGGTGATCGACGTACAACGGCTGCTCGACGACCCGACCCTGGCCGGTCTGGTACGTCTGCTGGGCGAGGAGCGAGAGACACAGTGAAGTCGACAGGAAGACAGGCCGCGGCGGCCGCCGCGGGGAAACGCGCGTCGCGGCCGGCCGTCAGCAAGGTCCGCGGCGGGACGGACGCGACCGCCCAGCCGGTCGTGATCGTGCACGGCTCCATGGACCGCAGCACCGGCTTCCGCCGGGTGAGCGACGAGCTGCCGGACCGGACGGTCATCGGATACGACCGGCGCGGCTGGGGCCGGTCGCGGCCGCTCGGCGGCGCGGGCGTCGACCACCAGGCGCACGTGGACGACCTGCGCGAGATCCTCGCCGAGCTGTCCGCACCGGTCGTGCTCGGCCACAGCTACGGCGCCCTGGTGGCGCTGGCCGCCGCGGCGGCGGAACCGTCGCTGGTCGCGGGCATCGTCGCCGTGGAACCGCCGGTGCGCTGGCTGCCGTGGTGGCCGGCCGTGGACCCCTGGGAGGAGACCGTGCGCGGCGCCGCCGCCGAGGGCGGGCCGGAGCGGGCGGCCCGCGCGCTGCTCACCGAACTCCTCGGCCCCGCAAGCCGGTTGCACCTGGCCCGCACCCAGCCGTCCGACCTCGCCGCGGACGGTGCGGCCCTGATCTCCGAGATGACGGACCCCACCGTCGACGTGCCGCGCTTCGACCCCCTGACGTTCGCGACGCCCACCGTGGTGGCGGCCGGCACGCGGTCCGCGCCGCACCACCGTGAGGTGGCACGCCGCCTGGCGGAACTGCTGCCGCACGGCCGGTTCGCCGAGATCGCAGGCGCGGGCCACGCCTCCCACGTCACCCACCCGACGGAAGTGGCCCGCCTGATCGAAGAGCTGCTGGCCGCACCACCATCCACGACGACCCCGACACCCACCCCGACACTCACCCCTACGACCGCCCCGACAGAGGAGCAGCCCCGATGATGCCGCGCGCACTTGAGAACACCGTCTACGGACTCATCTCCACCCCGGTGCTGCACACGGCCCTCAAGCACGGTGTGTTCGCGTCCCTCATCGAGCAGGGCCCGGACACCGTGCCGGGCCTGGCCGAGCGCCTCTCCACCGACCCCGACACCCTGGAGCGCATGCTCCTGGTCCTGACGTCCCTCGGTGTCGTCGAACGCTCCAAGGACGGGGAGTTCGCCCTGACCGCCGAGGCCGCGCCGTTCCTCGACCACCGCAACAGCCGGTACCTGGGCGGTTTCATCGAGCACCTGACGGTGGAGACGCAGGGCCGCCTCACCCGCCTGGACACCTACCTCGCCGATGGCAAGCAGAGCGGCGAGGCATCACCGTTCGACGACGTGTACCGGGACAGCGAATCGCTGCGCGCGTTCATGCGCGCGATGTGGGACCTCAGCTTCGGCATGTCGCAGGAGCTCGCCGCCCTCGCGGGCCTTTCCGGGACGACGCACCTGGTGGACGTCGGCGGCGCCACCGGCCCGTTCGCCGTGGCGGCGCTGCTCGCCGAACCAGGCCTGCGCGCCACGGTCTTCGACATGCCCGCGGTCGCACCCCTGGTCGGCGAGGACGCCGAGGCACGACCGGTCGTCGACCGGCTCGGCTTCGCCGGGGGCGACTTCTTCGCCGACGAACTCCCGCGGGGCGACTGCCTCGCCTTCGGCTACATCCTCTCCGACTGGGACGACGACACCTGCGTACGGCTCCTGGAGAAGGCGTACCGCGCCTGCGACACGACGGATGGCCCCGGCAGGGTCCTCATCATGGACCGCCTCTTCGACGACGACCACACCGGTCCGCTGGCCACCGCCGCGATGAACCTGGTGATGCACATCGAGATGGCGGGCCGCCACCGCACGGCCGCGGAGTTCATCGCCCTCCTGGAACGCGCGGGCTTCACCGACTGCGAGGTGCGCCGCAGCAGCGCCGAGAAGCACCTGGTCATCGGCCACAAGAAGGCCTGACCATCAGGCGCCCCACCTCACCCTGCCTTCGGGGCGAGTCCGCCGAGCGCCGCCCCCAGCCGACGCGCCCCCTCCGTCAGCTCGGCGTGATCGGCGGTCGCGGCGAACCCGATGCGCAGGTGGGCCGCCGGCGGCTCGGCGGCGAAGTAGCGGACACCGGCGCTCACCGCGACGCCGCGCTGCCGGGCGGCGGCGGTGAGGACGGTGTCGTCCACGCCCGGCGGCAGGCGAACCCACAGGTGCAGTCCGCCCGTTGGCAGACCGGCCAGGGTCGCGCCCGGCAGCTCCTCGGTGAGCGCGGCGGCCAGTACGGCGCCGCGCTCCCGCAGCGCCGTACCGAGCGAGCGGACGTGCCGGTCCCAGGACGGGGAGCTGAGCACCTCGAGCGCGGCCTCCTGGAGCGGGCGCGTGACGAAGAAGTCGTCGACCAGGCGCACCGCCCGCATCCGCTCCATGACCGGCCCGCGGGCCACAAGGGCTCCGATCCGCAGGCTCGGTGCGGCGGGCTTGGTGAGTGAGGTGACGTGCACGACCGTGCCGTCGCGGTCGTCGGCGACCAGCGGTCGCGGCACCGCGCCGCCGTGTCCCAGGTGCCGCGCGAAGTCGTCCTCCAGCACGAACGCGCCCGATGCGCGCGCCACATCGAGGATCTGACGGCGCCGTTCGGGCGTGAGCACCGTGCCGGTCGGGTTCTGGAACGTCGGCTGGCAGTACAGCAGCCGTGCGCCGGTCATCGCGAACGCGTCGGCCAGCATGTCCGGCCGCAGGCCGTCGGCGTCGAGCGGTACGGGGACGGGCCGCAGCCCCGCGGCGCGGGCGGCGGCAAGAGCCCGCGGATAGGTGGGGGACTCGACCAGGACCGGGCTGCCGGGCCCGGCGACGGCGCGGAACGCGATCGACAGGGCGCTCTGCCCGCCGGCGGTGATCAGCACGTCGTCCGCCGTCACGCTGCCGCCGACGATCCGGGCGAACACGGTGCGCAGCGCCGTCAGACCGCCTGCTGGGGCGCGGTCCCAGGCGTCCGGACGGCGTGCCGCCCGTGCAAGTGCCGCGCTCAGGGCCCGAGTTGGCTGGAGTGAGCGGTGCACATAGCCGCCGTCCAGTGTGATCGTCCCGGCCGGTGGCGGGCCGAGCGGGTCGGCGATCAGATGCGTGTCGACGGCGCGGTCGGTGAGGGCGACCGTCTGCCAGTCGGTGTCGGTGGCAGTGGCTTCGCTCTGGAGCCGGGTGCGCTGTGCCGCGTACGTCCCGCTGCCCGGACGGGTCACCACCACGCCCTCGGCGGCCAGCGCGGCGATGGCCCGCGCCACGGTCGCCGGGCCGACCCGGTACTCCTTGGTCAGCTCCCGGCTGCTCGGCAGCCGGTCGCCGGGCGAGAGCCGGGAGACCAGCGCACGGAGCCTGTCGGCCAACTCGACAGAAGTGCTACTGTCATTCATGAGAGACAACAGTAGCGCTTCTGGTCCTGGTCGGGAAGCACTTCAGAAGGCACCTCAGGGTCAACTCCCGCTGGATGTAGCCACTTTGCGGGCCGACACCCCGGGCTGCCGCAACGTCATCCACTTCAACAACGCGGGCTGTGGGCTCCTCGCAGCCCCGGTCCTCGACGCCATGGTCGGCCATCTGCACCTCGAAGCCCGGACGGGCGGCTACGAGGCGTCGGCCGCCCGCGCCGCCGAAGTCCGCGAGTTCTACACGGAGCTCGCCGCCCTCATCAACACCACGCCCGACAACATCGCCTTCGCGGGCAGCGCCACCCACGCCTACGCCAACGCCCTGTCCTCGATCCCGTTCGAGACCGACGACGTCATCCTCACCACCCGCGACGACTTCGTCTCCAATCAGATCGCCTTCCTGTCCCTGCGCAAGCGCTTCGGCGTACGCATCGTCCACGCGCCCAACACCCCGGAAGGCGGCGTCGACGTGGCGGCGATGGCCGTGCTGATGCGGACCCACCGCCCCCGCCTGGTGTCCGCCACCCATGTCCCCACCAACTCGGGCCTCGTATCGCCCGTCGCCGAAATCGGCCGCCACTGCCGGGAGTTGGACCTGCTCTACCTGGTCGACGCCTGCCAGTCGGTGGGCCAGTACGTCCTCGATGTGGAGGAGATCGGCTGCGACTTCCTCACCGCCACCTGCCGCAAGTTCCTCCGCGGCCCCCGCGGTTCGGGATTCCTGTACGTATCCGATCGCGTCCTGCGGGCGGGTCGCGAGCCGCTGTTCATCGACATGCACGGCGCCCGCTGGACCGAGCCGGGCGGCTACAAGCCCGTGGCGACGGCGGCCCGCTTCGAGGAGTGGGAGTTCCCGTACGCCACGGTGCTCGGCAGCGCCGCCGCGACGCGCTATGCCCGCGAGGTCGGCATCGAGGCCATCGAGCGGCGAACCCCCGCACTCGCCGCCCGGCTCCGCGACCGGCTCGCACCGATACCGGGGGTGCGCGTGCTCGACCGCGGCCCGCGGCTCGCCGCGCTCGTCACCTGCGGCGTGGCGGGCTGGCAGCCGGAGCCGTTCAAGGCGGCCTTGGACGCCCGCGGCATCAACTCGGCGATCAGCTACCGGGAGTTCGCCCAGTTCGACTTCGGGGACAAGGACGTCGACTGGTGCCTGCGCCTGTCGCCGCACTACTACAACACCGAAGAGGAAGTGGACCACGTCGCGGACGCGGTCGCGGAACTCGCCGCCCAGGGACGGCGATGACCTTCCCCAAGCTCTCAACTCCGTTCGAGCAGGGGAGACCCCATCCGGAGACGCGCACGGAGGAACCGCCCCCGCGGAGCCTGTGGCGCAACGGCGACTTCCTCAGATTCTGGCTCGGCGAGACCCTCTCGCTCCTCGGCACCCAGGTCACGAACCTCGCCCTGCCGCTGACCGCGATCATCGCGTTCGACGCCACCGACGAGCAGGTCGGCATTCTGCGGTTCCTGCAACTCGTCCCGTACCTCGGCCTCGCCCTGGTCTTCGGGGTGTGGGTGGACCGGGCCAGGCGGCGGCGGATCATGCTCGGCGCCAACGCCGTCCGGATGATCCTGCTGGCCCTCGTCCCCGTCCTGTACTGGACGGAGGCGCTCAGCCTGGCCTCGCTCCTGGTGATCGCCTGTGCCGTCGGCGTCGCATCGGTGCTCTTCGACGTGAGCTGGATGTCGTACGTACCCACGCTCGTACGCGACCCCAAGCACTATGTCGAGGCCGGTGCCAAGATGGGCATGAGCTCATCGGCGGCCGACGTGGCGGGGCCAGGGCTCGCGGGTGTCCTGGTCGGTGCCCTCACCGCGCCCGTGGCGCTGATCGTCGACGCCTTCTCCTATCTGGTGTCCCTGATCTCGCTGCTGCTGATCCGCACACCCGAGCCCCGCCCCCAACCGCCCGCCGCGCGACGGCACTTGCCCACCGAACTCCGGGACGGCCTGCGCCTGGTCCTGAAGAATCCGGTCCTGCGGTCGCTGGCCCTGATCGGGTTCTGCTGCAACTTCTCCATGATCACCGTATGGACGATGTTCCTGCTGTACGGAACACGCGACCTGCACCTGGACTCGACGACCCTCGGCTCCATCTTCGCCACCGCCTCCGTGGGCGGACTGATCGGAGCGGCGGTCTCCCGCAAGGTCATCCGCCGCTTCCGGCTCGGCCTCGTCTACCTCGTCGCCCAGTCGGCCCTCCTCATAGGACCGACGCTGATCGTCCTGGCCACAGGACCCCGGCCGGTGATGGTGGTGATGTTCGTCCTCTCCTTCTTCATCACCTATCTCGGACTCGGCGTCGCCGGCGTCATCATCGTCAGCCTGCGCCAGGCAAGCACCCCCCAGTCGATGATGGGCCGGATGACGGCGGTCTTCCGCACCCTGCTGTTCGGCGGCGGCGCGCTCGGCGGCCTGTTCGCGGGCCTGCTGTCCGGCCGGATCGGCGCCCGGGGCGCCTTGACCGTGGCGGCGATCGGCTCGGCCGCCGTACTGATCGCGCTCGTCCTGTCCCCGGTGAGCCGTCTTCGCGCCCTGCCGTCGGCGCCGGAGGAACCCGCCGTGGCGGCAGCGGACGGGCCAACCGACGGCTGAAGCGCACGGCCTGGCGCGGTGTCACCCGGGCGTCCGTCACCGACCGTTCGGGTCCGGGGATGCCCGATTCCGCCCGCCCTAGTAGGGTCGGGGGCCGCGTGATGGCTGACGGCCGCGCCCCGGCCTCCCGGCCCTTGTGAGGGCCCATGCGTACGTGGCCTTCCCGGCCCCACCCGGGAAGGGCTCATGGCATGCGCGCGTACGGGAACGCTCCGTGCGCGCAGGATCCGGGATGCGGCTCCTGACGTCTCACGGGCAGCACGGCGGACCTCCGGGTCCGCACCCCCCACAGACAAAGAGCCGCGCGTGCGCGGCCGCAGATCAGGAGCACCAGTGCAGGGCACCCCCCACATAGCCAGCACACCCCACGACGGGCGATGGTCGTCCGTTCCCCATGCCCGCGGGGAGCAGCGGGAGGCAGTGACGCCTCTTGTGCCCCCGGTGGAGCGGCGTACCCAGGCCGCCGCCACACCCCAACTCCCCGTCTTCATCGACCAGTCGGGCTGGCGCAAACGGACGCTGCAAGGCCTGGCACTTGCCGTGGTCTGCGCCTGCCTCGGGTATCTGCTGCTCGTCGGCACGCTGATCAGCGGCCTCTGGCAGCCCGTCGGCACCCAGCCGCCGAGCACGAACGGACCGGCGGCCTCCGGCCCGGACACCGGTGAGGCGCCGCACGGCAGATCCGCCCCGCCGGCCGGAGGCCTCGGGCAGTGATCCGGCGTTCCGCTGTCCGCCGCCCGCCGCGCGGACACTGGCTCGTCCTCCTCCTTGTCCTCCTGGTGGTCGCCGTCACCCTCCTCTTCGAGGGCTGGACGACCCACCAGGTCGACGCGGCGCGTACCAAGCCGCTGTGCACCCGGCCGATCCCGCGCGAGGCCGACGACGGCAAACCGATCCTGCGGTTCGGCCCGAACGGCGTCACCACCGCGGCCATGCCGCCGCGGACCGTCGCGCTCACCTTCGACGGCGGCCCCGACCCGGTGTGGACGCCGCGCCTCCTCGACCTGCTGCGCAGACACCACGCGCGGGCGACCTTCTTCGTGTACGGGAAAGACGCCGCCCGGCACCCGGAGCTGATGCGGCGGATTCTGTACGAGGGCCACGAGATCGGCTCGTACACCTACAGCGGCGGCGACCTCGGCCTCGCGTCGCCGCTGCGCGCGCGGCTCGAACTGTCGCTCACCCAGAACGCTCTCGCGGGCGCGGCAGGCGTCAACACCACCCTGCTGAGGCTGCCGCACACCACAGCGGCGGACACGCTCTGCGGCCCGCAGTGGCCGGCCGCGAAGCGCGCGGCGGAACAGGGGTATCTGGTGGTCGCGTCGGACTACAAGGACCGCAAGCCGTGGCGGGGGCTCGTGTCGCAGCACAGCCAGACCGACCTCGGCTACCGCGAGGCCGAGGAACTCCTGCAGAACCGCGGCGTGAAGTGGTTCACCACCGTCAGCGGCGGCCTCGGCCGTCCCTCCTTCGTCAAGGAGGTCCCGGTCGCCGACGAGATCAAGGGCGACGGCCTGATCTGGTCGCAGCGGCTCGGGCACGCCTTCCTCACCGTGATGGTGTGGACGCTGACCCTCACGGGCGTGCTCGGCGTGCTGCGGATGCTCCTGTTCGCGGTGTTCGCCCGGATTCACGTACGCAGGCTGCACCGGTACCGGCCCGGCGCACCACGCCTTCGCGAGGTGCGCGACCCGGTGACGGTCCTGGTGCCCGCGTACAACGAAGAGGCGGGCATCGCATCCACCGTGTACTCGCTGCTCGCCTCCACCCACCCGCACCTGCAGATCATCGTGATCGACGACGGCTCGACCGACGCCACCGCCGACATCGCCGAGGAGATCGACGACCCGCGGGTGACGGTGATCCGGCAGCCCAACGGCGGCAAGCCGAGCGCCCTCAACACCGGCCTCGCGCACGCCCGGCACGACATCGTCGTCATGGTCGACGCGGACACCATCTTCGAACCCGAGGCCCTGGCCCGCCTCGTCCAGCCGCTCGCCCACCCGGCGGTCGGCGCGGTCAGCGGCAACACCAAGGTCGGCAACAGGCGCCGCCTGATGGGCAAATGGCAGCACCTGGAGTACGTACTGGGATTCAACCTGGACCGGCGGATGTTCGAGGTCCTGGAGTGCATGCCGACGGTGCCGGGGGCGATCGGCGCCTTCCGCAGGGACGCGCTGATGGGTGTCGGCGGCGTCAGCGACGAGACCCTGGCCGAGGACACCGACCTCACGATGGCGCTCTGGCGGGCAGGATGGCGCGTCGTGTACGAGGAGTCGGCGGTCGCCTGGACCGAAGTGCCCGGCACCGTACGGCAGTTGTGGCGCCAGCGCTACCGCTGGTGCTACGGCACCCTCCAGTCGATGTGGAAGCACCGTCACGCGGTGAGGGAGGTCGGCCCGGCAGGACGCTTCGGCCGTCGGGTGCTGCTCTACGTCACGCTGTTCCAGATCGCCCTTCCGCTGTGTGCGCCGGTCGTCGACATGTTCGCCCTGTTCGGGGCGTTGTTCCGCGACCCGGTGGAGGCCGCGCTCGTCTGGTTCGGCTTCCTGTCCATCCAGTTGGTCACCGCCGCGTACGCGCTGCGGCTCGACCGCGAACGGCTGCGCGTGCTGTGGGTGCTTCCGCTCCAGCAGTTCGTCTACCGGCAGTTGATGTACCTGGTGGTCATCCACTCCGTGACCACGGCGCTGCTCGGCACCCGACTGAAGTGGCACAGCATGAAGCGCGCCGGAACCGCCGATCCGTATCTGCTGGAAGCGCCGCCCGAAGAGGAGCGGCGGAGCCTGCAAGGGAGTTGACCATGACAGACCCGCTTGCCACACGTGAACGGTTCGCCGACCGCCCCAGCTCCCGCTACGGACCCCGGCGCGCCCACGCCCGGCAGCCGAAGGTGAAGCGCAGAAGGCTGCGCCGGACGGTGCTCGTCCTGCTGGCCGTCGTGGTCGTCGCGGCGGGCGGCACGTACGGCTGGGCCGAGACCCGGCTCAACCGTGACGTCGACCTCGGCGCGTACGGCGACCGCCCGGCGCCCGGCAAGGGCACCAACTACCTCATCGTGGGCTCGGACAGCCGCGACGGGCTCTCCGAGGACGACGTGCAGGACCTGCACGCCGGCGGGGGAGGAGGGAGGCGCACCGACTCGATGATGCTGCTGCACACCGGGGCCAACGGCACCAGCATGGTCAGCCTGCCGCGCGACTCCTGGGTCACCGTGCCCGGCCGCCTCGACACGTCGACGGGCAAGACGAAGCGCCCCGAGGGAGACAAACTGAACGCCGCCTTCGCCTACGGCGGCCCTGAACTCCTAGTGCACACCGTCGAGCAGAACACCGGTCTGCGCATCGACCACTACGCGGAGATCGGCTTCGCCGGTTTCGTGAACATCGTCGACGCCATCGGCGGCGTACGGATGTGCCTGGACCGGAACATCAAGGACGAGAAATCGGGCGCCGATCTGCGCAAGGGCTGCCACACCCTGAACGGCAAGCAGGCGCTCGCGTTCGTCCGCCAGCGCCACCAGGAGAAGGAGGGCGATCTGGGCCGGTCGAAGAACCAGCAGAAGTTCCTGTCGACCCTCGCCCACCAGGCCGCACGCCCCGACACCCTCTTCGACCCGCTGGAGATGGGCCCGGCCATGCAGGCCGGACTGGACACGCTCATCGTCGACAAGGACATGAGCCTGCGCGATCTCACCAGGATGTTCCGCGCGGCGCAGAGCGTCACGGGCGGCCACGGCAAGCAGATCAACGTACCCGTGTCCGGCATCGGCGTCCCCACCCCCAAGGGCAACGTACTGAAGTGGGACGCCAAGAGGTCGGCCCGCCTCTTCGCCGACCTGCGCCACGACCGCCCGGTGACGGAGACGGGCCGCCCTTGAACCCGGCCCGGCTCACACCAGTTCGGCCGCCGGTTGCGGTTCGGCCTGCCGCGGCAGCCGCACCGGCGCGGGCGTCGCGTCCCACAGCCTGGTGGTCCGTACGTAGCCGTAGAGCATGGAGGCCAGCGCCAGAATCAGCAGCGGTCCGAACACACCCGGATACTTGGCCATCTCCACCGGCAGATAGCGATAGGCGACCAGGAGCGCGGCGAAGACCGTTGTGCCATAGGCGACCAGCTGGATGCCCTGCCGGTCCCAGCCGCGGTCGAGCGAACGCAGCGCGGCCTCGACCGTGAGGACGAACACCACGCCGGCGATGAGATCCACGCCGTAGTGGTAGCCGAAGCCCAGCGTCGCGCCGAGCGTGGCGACGAGCCAGAACGTGCCCGCGTAGCGCAGCAGGCGCGGCCCCTTGCGGGAGTGAAGGAAGATCGCGGTGGCCCACGCCGTGTGCAGGCTGGGCATGCAGTTGCGAGGGGTGATCCCGTCGTACGGCACCGGGTGCGGGTTGCCGATCGGCGGCGGCGTGTGCGGCCACAGGTCGGCCACCGCCCACTGCAGGCCGCCGGTGCCGGAGGTCCCCGGGCCGTAGGTGAAGATCGGCCCGACCACGGGGAAGATCATGTAGACGGCGGGACCGAGCAGGCCGATGACCAGAAAGGTGCGCACCAGATGATGGCGCGGGAAGCGCCCCTCGGCAGCCACGTTGCGCAGCTGGTACAGGGCGACGGCGACCGCGGCCACCGCGAGCTGGGCGTAGACCAGGTCGAGAATGTGGGTGCTGACCGGGCCGGAGGCCCTGAGTATTCGGCCCGCAAGCCACGACGGGTCACCCAGCGCGTGATCGGCGGTCGCCACATAAGGGTCGAGCACGGTCGGGCGGGTCTTCGCCGTGATGAGCAGCCAGGTGTCACCGGTCTTGCGGCCGGCCACCAGGAGCAGCCCGAGGCCGACGCCCTTGAGCAGCAGAATCCGCTCCCGGCCGGTGCGGCGCGTGACCGCGAAGACCGCACAGCCCAGCATCACCCACAGCGCGCCATTGCCGAAGGCCTGCCCCTCGGGCACCTCGGCGTCGACCGCCCACCGCACCACCACGAAGACGACGTCGATGCCGACAGCGGCACCCGCCGCGATGAACCGCTGGCGCCAGCTGAGCACGACCATCATCAACGCGAGACCGCCGTACAGCGGCCCCGGTTTGGGCGGGAACAGCACCTCTCGCACCTGATTGGTGATCGGCCCCGGCACGCCGCCGTAGCGACGCGCGGCGATCTCCAGCGCGACAAGGAATCCGAGGGCCACCACACCGGCCGTGGCCCACAGGATCACCCGTGGCCGGCACCACGCGGCGAACTTGGTTCTGCGGTCTATTCGTGGAAACACCAGCGAAACTATATGTATCGGCCTGGCGTTCGTGCTCCCCGCTACGGCATTGCTGCCGTCTGACAGACAGCCGCCGCACCGCAGAGCCGCCGCCGTCCCGGTGGCCCCCTTCACCCCGCCTTGACGGTGCCTCGTGCCCGGGTACACACTCACCGTAAAGTAATCGAGCGTTCGTTTTTCTAGGAGTTGTTATGGCCTCTCCGGATTCAGCGTCTCTGCGACGCCTGATGGTGGGTGTGTTACTTGTCCCCGTCATCGTGACCCTGGCCCTGTCCGCGTTCGCGTGGTCCTCGTCCCGACTGGCACCCCGCGACCTCCCGGTAGGCGTGGTGGCGCCCATGCCGGCGGCGGAAAAGCTGAAGAGCGGCCTCCAGCGCGGCGACGCCTTCGACGTGCACATCTACGCCGGCGAGGGCGAGGCGCGCGAGGCGATCCGCGACCGGGACGTCTACGGAGCGTTCGTGGTGTCCCCGAAGGGCGTCACCACGTTGACCGCCACGGCGGCCAGCGCGCCCGTTGCCCAGGTCGTCACCAAGGCCGGTGATGCACTCGCCGGCCAGATCGCGGGCAAGGAAGCCACGGCGCGGACCGTCGACGTGGTGGCGTCCGACCCGGACGACCCGAATGGCACGGGCTTCTCCTCATCGGTGCTGCCGCTGGTCCTCACCGGCGTGCTCAGCGCGATCCTGATCGTCATGCTCAGCAAGCCGGGCATGCTGCAGCTGGGCGGCCTGTTCACCGCTGCGGCGCTCGCGGGCGTGTGCGGCGGCCTCATCGTTCAGTCCTGGCTCGGCATCGTGGACGGCAACTGGGCGGTCAACGCTTCGGTGATGGGCCTGACCGTGCTCGCCATCTCGGTGATGTCGGCCGGATCCGCCGCACTGATCGGCCGGGCCGGCATGGTGTGCGTCTCGCTGCTCATGGTGTTCCTGGGCAACCCCTTCGCCGGCGTCTCGTCGGCCCCGGAGATGCTGCCCGAACCGGCGGGCTGGATCGGGCAGATGCTGCCCCCGGGCGCGGGCGGAAACCTGCTGCGAGGCACTGCCTTCTTCGACGGCGCGGCCAGTGCCGCACCGCTGACCGTGCTGCTCGTGTGGGCCGGGCTCGGCGTGACGGGAGTCCTGTTCGGCATCCGACGGTCCGGCGCGGAGCCGGTGGGTGACGACGAGCCCACACCTGCGCGGGACATCGAGTTCTCAGGCGGGTCGGCCGGCTGACGCCTGGGGGTCGACCCCACCGGTCCGTTCTGCGGAGACCTCGTCTCCCCCTTCCCCCGCGGTCCTTCAGGAGTGCGGCATCGAAGCGGCACCGGGGTCAGCTCTGACGGTGTTTCCGATGAACATGTGCAGGCTGCTCCGGAAGGCCTCGGGGTCGGGGTCGTCGAGAAGCGCCATCTGGATCACATAGCCGTGCAGAGCGCCGATCAGTACGCGCGCGACGCCGTCGGCGGAGACATCGCTCGGCAGCAGCCCGCGCTCCTGATGCTGGACGACGGCACGGCTCACGAGTTGACGCACGCCGTGGAAGGTCGTGTTGAAGAACGCGGCGAGTTCGGGGGTGCGCACCCCTTCGCCCCACACGGTCAGGATGAGCCGGGCGATGTCCTGCGTGTCCGAAAGGCGGCGGATGACGCCGAGCATCTCGTCGAGCGCCTCATCCAGTGGACGGGCGGTCTCACCCCCCAGCGCCGCATCGAAGGCGCTGGTCAGCTCGCCGAGCGCGTCGGTGGCGATCGCCATGATGATGTCGTCCTTGCCCTGGAAGTAGCGGTAGACGGCACCGGCGGACAGGTCGGCCTCGCGCAGGATGTCCTGCATCGAGGTGGCGTGAAAGCCGTTGCTGATGAAGCAGCGGCGGGCCGCGTCGAGGATCTGGCGACGGCGGGCGTCGAGGTGTGACTGGGATACGCGGGGCATGCCCGGATTGTAGAACGGATACTCGTTTCACTGCCTGCCTCGGACAAAATAAAACGAGCATTCAGCTTGTTGTCTGGCGGCTCGCCGCTACCGTCGCGAGCGGATCACCAAAGTGCCTATGGCCGCGCACTTACACCCACGGCGGGCGGCTGCTCACAGTCAGTGACCACCGCATCGAACTGGCCGAATGATTCCGCGTCCGGAAGACCGTCACCGGGACGCCTGTTCACCATCGGCAGGCCTCAACTTGCCTATCTCGCAAGCAAGTTGACGCCGCCCGAACCGGGCGCGCTCGTGGTGAGCGGTTGTGGGTTCCGTCGTCGGACCGACGGCTGGTCCGGCTCCTGTTCAACTGTCCGCCCGCACGCCAGGGGGCCGCCCGCTTCCGCTCAGGGCTGCGGGCGGCAGGTTTGGTCACGGATGGCGACGCTCGCCTGCCGCATGGCCGAAACCTGCATCCGCGTAACCGGACAATCTTGGGATTCTCTGGTCACGCGCCTCTCCAGGCACTTAAGTACCTCTCAGGCACTCGGCCCACACCGCTGTCCTTTGCACGACCGTGCCACCCCGTCCCAACTGTCCCGAGGGTCCTTCTGCCTATGCCCGCCAGTGCACACCGCTCGTTGTCGTGCTCACACCACCCGGCGAGCCTCAGCGCTTACGGCAGCGGCCGGCAGGTGGCCCGCCGCAGAGCATGCCCTGCGCAGCCGGGCCGCGCGCCGCACCACCGGGTCGCGTCCGAGGGCACCGTCGACCTGGGGCCCGTCGGGCGCGCCACCAGGTCTCGGCAGCGCCGTCCGGACCGGCCGGTCGCCGCGTGAAGGCGCCCAGACCGCCCAGACGCCGCACGCAGACCCGCCTCCCCGCGGCCCCAGCGGCTCCAGCCGGCGGCCCCCTGCGGTCCGCCCTGTGTCCGGCCGGCCGGGGGAGGCGCTGATGGAGAGTTCGAACCCCGCCGGCCGGGCGAACCCGGTCGGCCGAGACACAGACCTCTATGCGGCAGTGCAGGACATTCAGGCGGGTTACTGGATGCAGATGCGGCAGGTCCTTGCCCGCACGGGCAACTGGCCGCAGTGGACATCCCGTACGCAAGTGCTTGGGGTTGTCGCAGCTCAGGCCAACGTCGTGGAGTTATGGCTGAAAGAGGAACCGGAGAGCGTCGCCGCCCGGGTGATGTACGCCAGAGTCGCCACCGAACGGGTGCTGCAGGCCCACCGAAGGAACTGGGCGCGTGACTACCGGCGGGCAGGGGACCTGGAGAAACTGGTGGCCCGGGCCCGGGAGGCGTGCCGCAAGGCGGGCGACGGGAATCCCGACGACTCGGTGCCCTGGATCTGTCGCCTGGCCCTGGCCGAAACGGACGTGACGGGACGCTACCCGGAGCATCACGTGGCTCCGCCTCCCCATGAGTATCTGCTGCCTGGCGGGCCATGGGGCCTGCTGGGGGAGGTGCACCGACGGGATCCGTTCAACCGCGAGGCATGGCATCGCATGTCCCAGGCGCTCCAGGCCCGCCCGGGTCCTGCGGGCCGCCAGGCCGTCGCGACGGATTTCGCCCGCTGGTCGGTCTCCTTCGCGCCGCCCGACTCGCCACTGCTTCTGCTGCCGCTCTACGCCCGTGTGCAGGAACACCGGGAGCGACGGGACAGGGGCGCCGAGGTCATGCTGAACCTCCTGTGGACCAGGGAGGACACCACCCGGGCCGTCACGCAGGCATTCGAGGGCTGGTTCCAGAAAAGCGATCCGGCCACCAGTTCCCAGCTGGATCTCAACTACCTCGCATACGCCCTGGCGAGGGGCGGCTTCGCCCAGTGGGCCACCGAAGTCTTCGACGCCATCGGCGACTTCGCCACTCCCGCCCCGTGGCAGTACGACGCCCGGTACCCCGAGGACCAGTGGCGGAAGGCATTCGAGGAGGACCGCGTCGCCTGCCTGAGGTCCCACCCGCGGCATACGGGAGAACACCCATGACACCACCCCGCTTGCACCCCCTGTTTCAGCCATCCTGTGCGGAGAACCCATGACTTCGGTAAGAACACCGCGACAGCAGCCGAACCCGGTCGATGACGACGGGGAGGACGCGCGCATCCTCCAGTCGCTGGGCTACACCCAGCAACTGCACCGCCGGATGGGAGCGTTCGGCAATTTCTCGGCCTCCCTGTCGGTCATCTCGATCATGTCGGGGACCTTGCTGCTGTTCGGCTACGGCCTGAACTCGGGAGGCCCCGCGGTGATCACGTGGGGGTGGCTCGCCGTCGGGCCGCTGGTGTTGTGCCTGGCCGCGGCCCTGGCGGAGATCACATCGCGCTACCCCACCAGCGGCGGCCTGTACTACATGGCCCGCCAGCTCGGAGGCGAGCGGTGGAGCTGGTACACCGGCTGGCTCAACCTCCTGGGCCTGCTCGGCGGAATCGCCGCCCAGGACTACGGCATAGCGACGTTCACCGCCGCGTGGATGAACCTGCAGTTCGGTTACACGCCGACCCCGGAATCCCTGCTGCTTCTGTACGGGATCATCCTCGCGCTGCACGCGGTCCTGAACCTCTTCGGCACCCGGCTGATGAACATCCTGACGTCCGTGAGCGCGTGGTGGCACCTGGCGGGGGCCGTCGTCATCGTCGGCGCCCTGGCGTTCGTGCCCTCCGACCACCAGTCGGCCGGCTTCGTCTTCACCGAGTTCACCAACAACACGGGCTGGAGTGCCCCGGTCTACGTGATCCTCCTTGGCATGCTGCTGCCGGTCTTCGCCCTGGCCGGCTACGACACCTCGGCCCACCTGAGCGAGGAGACCAACCACGCCTCCGTCGCCGCGGCCCGCGGAGTCTTCCGCTCGGTGGCGGTGTCCTGGATCGCCGGCGGCATCCTGCTGCTCACACTGCTGTTCGCCATCCAGGACTACACCACGACCCTGTCAGGACCGACCGGCGTACCAGTGGCACAGATCCTTCTGGACGCGCTGGGCGAGGCGGCGGCCAAGGCCCTGCTGCTAGTGATCATCGTGGCCCAGTTCCTGTGCGGCTACACCGTGACCGCAAGCGCCAGCCGGATGATCTACGCCTTCGCCCGGGACGGTGCCCTGCCCGGATCGGGGCGCTGGAAGAAGGTCAGCCGCCGCACCGCCATCCCCGCCAACGCGGTCTGGCTCGCGGTCGCCGTGGCTTTCGTGCTCGCGCTGCCGTCCTTGTATTCCACAGCGGCGTTCTCGGCGGTGACCGCCATCTCGGTCGTGGGATTCACCTCGGCGTACGCCATCCCGGTGCTGCTGCGACTGCTCCACAGCGACCGATTCACCCCGGGGCCCTGGAACTTGGGCCGCTGGAGCCGGCCGATCGGCTGGGTGGCGGTGGTGTGGGCGGCCGCGGTCACGGTGCTGTTCCTGCTCCCGCAGAGCAGCCCGATCACCGCCAAGACCTTCAACTACACCCCCGTCGCCGTAGTGGTGGCCTTCCTCATAGCCGCCCTGTGGCGGCGCTTCGGACGCGACTCGTACCACGTGCCCCGCTCCAGTTCCTCCACCGAGGACAAACAGTTCGAAGGCATCATCTGATGACGGCGACACCGCGTGCCGCATGCCCAGTTCCTCAACAACCCATGGGAGTACGGTGACCGGCCTCACGGAGTCCATCGAATCGGCACAGCAGCTCACCGTCGCCTGGCGTGCCCTGGTGCTCGACCGCGACGCGGACGCGGATGTGCGCGACCTCCCCGGCATCGCCGTCCGCTGGGCCGACTGCCAGTTCTCGTTCTACAACTGCATCACTCTGACCGACGCAGGAGCAGGAGCCGATCTCGTCGCACAACGCCTGAGCCAGGCGGCGGACATCATGCGCGCGAAGAAGCACCCGGGCTTCCTGTGGCTCTTCGAGGACCTCCTCGACGACGAGGCGCGCACCGCGCTGCCCAAGGCGGCCGAGCAGGCCGGCCTGCAGTACGCCTTCCCCGGCACGGGAATGGCCGGAGACCTGCTGCCCATCCCCGACCCGGTCCACCCCGACCTGACGTTCGTGCGGGTGCGCACCGACGAGCACTTGCGGGCCTACGCGGACCTCCAAGCACACGCCTACGGGTTCCCCTTGGAGGAAGGCCGCGACGGCCTGGTCGGATCCGCGCACTGGAAGAGCGAGATGTACGCCTACCTGGCCATGCGAGGCGACGTTCCGGTGGCATGCGCCGCGACGGTCGAAGCGCAAGGCCGCCTCTTCGTCGCCTATGTCGCCACCGATCCGCAGTGGCAGCGCAGGGGCTATGGCGAGGCGGTCACGCGCAAGGCACTGCACGAGGGCGCCCGAGCCACCGGCCTGACCCGCGCCACTTTGCACGCGACCGTCGCCGGGGCCCCCGTGTACCCGCGTATCGGTTTCAAGCCGAACTCACCCATCCACTTCTACAACCTGAAGGAGTGAGCCGAGGAGGCCGGCCCACGTTGGACGAGGCCTGGACGAGCAGGATCGCGAGGTGGAGGCGAAGAGGATGGCTTCCGACTTGGCGATTGTGCACCCTGCCTTTCCGCCCGCGGACGGTCCTATGATCGCTACTCCGCGTACGAGGGGGGCTGGGCATGGCGGCAGGAGCGGGAGCTGCGAGAACAGTGGCAGGCCGCTCGTCGGCAGGCGCGTCAATGGGAAGCGGCGAGCGAGGGCGAACGCCGGGTGGCTGCCCAGCTGTTGGTGCTCACGGAGCGCGGGTGGCGGCTGCTCGTGGACCGGCGATGGCCGGGGACGCGTACTGCCAATGTGGACATGCTGCTGGTGGGCCCCGGCGGTGTTTTCGTCATCGACGTCAAGAACTGGCGGTCTGCACCCGAGACTTCGGGCGGCAAGCTCTGCGCCGGAGGCGAGCCGCGCGACGAGCACGCGGCGAAGCTGGTGGCGGTGACGAAGGCCGCTGAGGGAGCGGTTGCGTCTCTCGGCCTGTCGCCGGTGGCAGTTCAGCCGCTCATGGTCTTCGCGGGCCGGCGGGTCGACGCCGAGCTCGGCAGGATCCGGCTTCTGGGCGAGCACGAAGTCGGCCCCGCGCTTCTGGCGGAGCGCGGCAGGCTGCGTACGGAATCGGTCCGCGCGATCGCCGACCATCTGGAGCGTGTCTTCCCCGACTACGAGGGATCGCGGGTCGGGCAGCAGGCGCAGTCCGTCCCGGCACATCCCGAACAGGCGGAATCCGACGGCCTCTTCGACCTGTCCGGCCTGCGGGACGCGGCCCTGGAGGAGGCGTTACGGGCCCCCATCGAGCAGTGGATGACGTTCCTCCACCCCGACCAGGTCGCGCTGGTTCGCCGCAACTGGTCGGGCCCGGCACGCATCAGCGGTCCGGCGGGAACGGGGAAGACGGTGGTCGGCCTGCACCGCGCGGCGCACCTCGCCCGACGCACGAGCGGCCGGATCCTGTACGTGACGTTCGCCAACAATCTCCCACGGGTGCAGAGCACCTTCCTCAAGACCATGTCCCCGGCCGTCGCGGACCGGGTGGACTTCCGCAGCCTGCACTCCTGGGCGCACGAGTTCCTGCAGGAACGCGGAGTTCAGGTCCGACTGCACGCCGACAAGGCCGAGACCGCCTTCAGCCTCGCCTGGAAGCGCGTCGGCCGTGACAGTCGGCTTGCCGAGATAGACCCCGCCCCGCCCTACTGGCGCGACGAGATCGCCTACGTCATCAAGGGCCGCGGCATCACCACCTACGAGGACTACGCGGCCGTGCCCCGGCGCCGCCGTAGGACGATGCTGCGTCAGCCGCATCGCCAGGCGGTGTGGGCGCTGTACGAGGAGTACGAGTCCCTGCGCGTCGAGCGCGGCGTGCACGACTTCAATGACGTCCTGTCCCTCGCTCTGGCGGAGGCGAAGCGGCGCACGGACGGGCCGCGTTATGCGGCGGTGATCGTGGACGAGGTCCAGGACCTCACCCTCGTCGGGGTGAGGTCCAGGACCTCACCCTCGTCGGGGTACGCCTCCTGCACGCCTTGGTCGGCGACGCCCCCAACGGGCTGTTGCTGGTCGGCGACGGCCAACAGGCCGTCTACCCGGGCGGGTTCCGCCTCGCCGACGCAGGCATCGACATCCGCGGTGACCGCGGACAAGTGCTGCGCACCAACTACCGCAACAGCAAGCAGATCCTCGACACGGCACTCGCGGTCGTCGCCGACGATTCCTTCGACGACATCGACGGCCTGCGCACACCCGGCCGCCGGGACGTCGACCTGACGTACCACGACGGGCAGGTGGTCCGCGTCACGAAGCCGACGGCGGCCGAACACGACCAGACGCTTCTGGACGCCTTGCGAGCCCTGCCCGACGGAGCGCGCGCCGACGCCGCCGTACTGTGCCCGTCCACGCGAGCCATCGGCCACTACCAGCGGCTGCTCACCCAGGCGGAGATCCCGGTGTGCTTGCTGGAGCACTACGACGGACGCCCCGTCGACGCGGTCAAGCTGGGGACGTATCGCAGGGCCAAGGGCCTGGAGTTCAAGTGCGTGTACCTGCCGCAGCACGATGCCGCCCTGCCGAACGGGACACCGCCCGGCGGTCCGGGCGCCCCAGAGGCATCCGAAACAGCACGCGAACGCGAAGAGCTGTTGTGCAGCCAGCTGTTCGTGGCAATGACCAGGGCCAGGGACGTGTTGTGGCTGGGAAGCGTGGACCGGTAGCCGCACGTTGCGTACGTCCTCTGGGGAGATCCGGAACCCCAGCGCCTTTGTAGAAGGCGGAGCATGTAGCCACCTGGGCACCGGCGGGAGCGGGGCGCCGTGCTCGGGCGACAAGGGCGGAACGGCCGACGGCGGTTCACCGCCAATTGGCCTGGCTTGCGATGGCCATGGAGCTGTACGGGAGCCGGGGGCCCGGATTCCGAGCCCCCGACTGGTGGAGATCAGCGGGTCAACGCCCGCATCATTCCTGTCGTCTGCTTACCCACTTCGAGGGCGTACTGGCGAGCTGGCGGGATGATGATGCCCGCCGGCCAGATCAGCCCGATGACGGTGATGAGCACAGTCATCGGCACCATGAGCATGAGCTGTACCCACGCACTGGCAGGGAGCGTCACCGGCGCCTCCGACGGCTGACTTCCGGTGACATTCCGTCTTGCCGTACACACCTTGGGTGCCTTCACGTCAGTGCCAAGCGAACCTTCCCTCATCGGCTGAAGGTGGAGACGGCTCCCGCGCCATCGGAGTCCGCGTTCCTACCGGCGCCCGTTGGTGCTCGTCGCGGACCGTGGGCCGCGCCGCGACCTGTGCACGCCGCAGGGGGATACGGCTGAGGGGGTCAACTACGGGGCCGTCGCCGTTGTCCTACCTGATGACGGCATCCTCACAGCCCGGCCAGGCAAGCTTGACTCCGATGCGCGCGCACAATGCGAGCCATCGCGACTCGGTGGGCTCATCAAGACACCCCGGCTGTTGAACCAGGCGACGTCGAACTCGGGCTCGTTCTCTTCCACGAGTGGTGAACGGACCGCCATGCCACGCTTCTCGGCAGCAGTGGCTAGATCGTTCTGGAGTTTCCGGTGCGACTTGAGGTTTCGTTCGGCGAGGTGAGGATCGGGGTGGCTCGGCGGTGATATCGACAGCGCGACTGTCTCGCTCGCAGGGCGGTACTGACAGCCGATCGGGAGACGGGGTGACCGGAGCCTGCTCCCAACGGGTTCCCCCTCTGCTTCTTGTCGGACGAAGGACGCGGTGAAAGCTTCCCATTGTGGAGTGTTGAGGGGGTGCGGGTTGCCGGCTCGGAGAAAGGTGAGCGGCGGTTTGCCCGCGAACCGAGAATCTGCGGTGAACTGACTCCGTGGAATTGGCTCGTCGAGCCACTCATCCACGATCAGTGGGACGTACCAGCGAGGACCGGGATCTTCACGCCAGTACTCGATGTCCGCTGAGAGCTCTTGCGTTGGCGGCCCCGTGATACGCCCTCGTGCGACGAGGCCTCCCTTGTCGCCGGTCACCCACAAGGCGAAGTGATCTCCCTTGGCCAGCATGTTCGAGGCTACGTGGCATGCCCGCGGCCGCCGCCCGCTGGCTACAGCCAGTCCCGCCTCTTGAAGATGAAGTACAGACTCACGCACACCATGCTCATCAGCACGCGGGGCAGACCGTGCTGCTCCGGTTCGAGAGAGGCCTGCGCCAGTCAGGCGCGCTCCAGTTCCCATTCCCTGGGTCAGTGCCGTCCGTTCGACAGCCCACGATCGGCAGGTACCCACCCCCCAGGCAGGGGGTGAACCCCCCTGATCCGCGGACGAGGCGAGAGAGCCGACATGATCCCGTTGCCGCCTCTTTGCGGTCTCTTTCTTGAGGCGCCGTACTGCCGCAACCAAGATCAAGTTCTGGTCCCGGCAGCCGCCTGGACCGGAACTTCGAGGAGGAGACAACGTGCAGATCAAGGCGTCCCGACGTACCCGGATCGCCGGTGTCGGCGCGGTCACCGCGGCCGCTGTGCTGACCACGCTCGCCCCCACGGCTCTCGCGGCGGAGCCCGCTCACCGCGACGGCGGCGAGAGCAGGGCGGCCGAAGGCGGCGCGTACAACGACCAGGAAATCGTCGGGCTCTTCGCGCTCGGCAGCGGCCGCGCCGCGCAGGAACACCCGGACGTGCTCGACAAGTTCGGCATACCGCACCAGAAGGTGGACGCGGCGAAGACGGCCGCCTTCACGGGCGCGCTGGGCAAGGCCGACCCGCAGTTCCACAAGGCCGTCACCGAGAACGTGCAGAGCGGCGACCCGTACAAGGTCGACGCCGCGCTCACCCGCCTCGCGGCCGACGTGAACAAGGTGACCGACAAGAAGTCGCTCCCCGACGGCGTCGCGCGCGGCTCCTTCTGGGTCAAGACGGACAACGTCGTTCTCCAGACCGGCACGGTGGCCACCACGGTGGCGGCCGTCGCCGAGGTCGGCGTGGTCGTGGTGGTTGCCTACCGGCCCGCCGACGACACCTCGCAGTTCACCCGCGAGGCGCTGAACGTCGCGGTGGCCAAGGCTCTGTAAACGTCGCGGTGGGCAAGGCGCGTTGAGCGCCGAGGCTCCGTGAACACCGTGTGTGGGGTGCCGCCCTCCCCGGCGGGCGGCACCCCACACGTCCGAGGAAAAAACATGAGAGACACGTCCCAGGCCGTACAGCGAGAGCGCCGGGCCTTCGTCACGGCCGCCGCCGCGCTGTTCGCCGTCCTGGCCGCCTCCATCTACTTCGCCATGCCGCGCAATGTGACCACGCAGCCATGGATGCCCCCTGTGAAGACCGCCTTCTCCGCGTTCGTTCCGCAGGGTTGGGCCTTCTTCACCAAGGACCCGCAGAGCGAGCAGTTCGGCGCCTACCGGCCGCACGGCGGCGGAGCGCGGCCAGAGAACCTCTCGCTGACCCCACAGGGCAAGGCCGAGAACCTCTTCGGCCTCTCGCGGCGGCAGCGCGCCCAAGGTCCCGAGGAGGCGCTGCTCGCCTCCAAAGTGCATCACTGGGAGACCTGCGAGGGCTCCAACGACGACTGTCTGCGCACGGCCGCGGCCCGGCCCGCCGCAGCGGTGACCAATCCCTCGCCCGTTCCCTCGCTCTGCGGAGACGTCATCGTGACCAACCAGCGGCCCGTGCCCTGGGCCTACCGCGACTTGCTGTCCGACACCTCGCGCGTGACCCGCGCGGCGCACCTGCGGATCCGGTGCGATGACTGAGACGGCGAAGATCGACAGGAACAAGTCGATGACCGACAGGAACAAGAAGGTGGCCGCGCGAGCGACGGCAACCTCGCCCGGGAGCCTTCCCTACGCCGTGGACCACGCGCTGCGACGCTTCGACCCACGGTCGGTGTGGTTCGGCTGTGGCCGCACGATCATCGCCCTGGCGCATCTGATCACGCTGGCGCTCACGCCGTCCGCCGCGCTGCTCCACCCCCTCCTCGGTGAGCAGCCCTACCCGCACTGCGCGGGCGTGCAGGCCATCTCCACGTACTGCGTGGGCGGTGACGCGGTCTCCCAGGAGTGGCGTCGCTGGATCATGGTCGTACTGCTCGCCCTGGTCGCCAGCGGATACCGGCCCCGCTGGACAGTGTGGATCCACGCCTGGATCGCGTACTCGATCGGCGTCAGCACCGCGTTGCCCGACGGCGGTGAGGCCATCGCGCGGATCGTCTGCCTGCTCCTGATCCTCATGGGCCTGGCCGACGACCGGCGTTGGCACTGGCAGCGGCCGACCACCGTGCTCGGGCCGCGCCGCCGAGGGGTGGCGTTCGCCGCCTTCTGGGCTCTGCGCGTACAACTGGTGATCCTCTATCTGCAGTCCGGCATCAGCAAGTTCGGCGTCCCGGACTGGCTGAACGGTTCGGCCGAGTACTACGTGCTGCGCGACCCGGTCTTCGGTGTCGCCAAGCCCTTCGCGGCACCCCTGCTGAACATGTCCGGAAATGGACTGCTGGTCAGCGCGATGACCTGGGGTGCGATCATCATTGAGGTGGTGATCGCCGCGTTGCTGATCGGTCCGGAGCGTTGGCGGAAGCTGGCCTTCCAGATGGATGTTCTGCTGCACGGCGCCATCATCGCGACCATCGGCCTGTGGAGTTTCAGCCTGATCATGATCGGTGCTGCCGCGGTCGCCGCGACGCCGGATCGCGTGGAACTCGCGGACCCCGTACCGCAGGACGGGCGACAGCCCTCGGTCGCGGAAGAGCCCGAAGACCTCGATGAGGCAGATGAGGCCGGTGGAACTGGTGAAGCCGGGAAAGCCAGTGAAGCCGGCAGAGAACCGACGTATACCCCCCACCTCGGCTGAAGGAGAGACACATGGCTGCGGACACCATCATCGCGTGCGGCAAGGACCACGTCTTCTGGGGAAGCTGGGTCCACGGAGCCTCAGTGACCACCATCCGGCTCGGCCCGCGCCGGCTGGGCATGTGCAAGGCGGGTCGGCATCTGTCGCTGCTCCGGCGTGTCGACGAGAGCGAGTTGACGGCCGAGCAGCGCGGCACCCTCTTCGACGCGCCGTGACGGGGGTACGCCTCGACGGGGTCGTCGCCGGGTACCGCGGACGCCCGGAAATCGGCCCCATCGACACGGAACTCGCCCCTGGGGTGCATGTCCTGCTCGGGCGCAACGGCGCCGGGAAGACCACGCTCATGCGGGTCCTGGCCGGTATCCTGCCGCCGCTCGCGGGGCGGGTTCTCCTCGGTGGCACCGACCTGGCCACCCACCGTGAGGCGAAGCGCGCGATCGGCGTGCTGACCCACCGCGCCGCGCTCAGCCCGCAGTTGAGCGTGCGGGACAACCTGGAGTTCTGGGCCCGGGTGCAGGGCCTGGACAGGGCGCTGCACACCGAGCGGATACGGGACGCGGCCGCGCGGTTCGACATCGAAGGGCTGCTCGGCCGGCGTACCGCCCGGCTCAGCAGGGGCCAGCTCCAACGGGCCGACCTGGCCAGGCTCACCCTGACCGACCCGGACGTCCTGCTGCTCGACGAGCCCATGACGGGGCTCGACCCGGTCAGTGCCGAGCACACCCGCGCACTCGTACGTTCCTGGGGCGCGCACAAGACCGTCCTCTACTCCACGCACAGCGTGCCCGAGGCGATGACGCTCGCCTCACACCTGCTGGTCCTCAAGGACGGGGCGCTCCACGGACTGCCCGCGGCGGGAGAAGCGGAACAGGCCGCGTCGCCGTCTGCGTACGACCTGCGCACCTCGCGCGGCGGCGGAGCCTGGGAGCGGGCCGAGCTCGGGCAGGACACGACGATCGGTGAGCACATCGCCGGGCTCGTCGCCGGAGGTGTCGAGGTCACCGACGTACGCCCCGTCTCCGAAGGCCGCGTTTCCGTGGACACCGTCTCCGCAGGTGCCGCCGGCATCACGGAACCCGGCACTGAGACCGCCACTCCAACTGCCATTGAAACCGCCATCCACCAACTCCTGGACGATTCCTCATGACCACTGGCGGACTCCTCGGCGCCCTGCTCGTCCGCACCTGGCGACACCAGGGCCGCCAGGCCCTGCTCGTCCCCGCGGCCGCCGGTACGGGCCTCGTCGCCCTGCTGCTCGTGCTGCCGCACATATTCCCCGACGCGGTCCACGGAGAACTCGTCGCCGCCGACAACGGCCTGGTCGCCGTGGCCGGTCTGCACTCCGCCACCGCCCGCGCGCTGAGCACCGCACTGCTCGCCGCGCCCACCCTGCTCGGGGTGGCCGCCGCGCTGATCACGGGGGCGGTCAGCCGCGCCGTCGTCTCAGGGGACCTGGCGGGCGGCTCCATGGAGGCGCTGCTCGCCACACCGGTCCGTCTGCGCTCCGTGTACCTCGCCTACACCGCGTGCGCGCTGATCACCGGGGTGCTGTCCTGGCTCGTCCTCGTACTCAGTTTCACCGGACTCGCCTGGGCCGCCCTCACGCTCGGCGGCAGCAGTGTTCATCTCAGCGCCGGATACCTGCTGTTGGGGCTGCTCGTCCCGGCCGCCTCCGTGCTGTGGGCCGCGTCCGCCACCGTGTTCGTCGGTTTTCGCTGGCCCGCCGGGCTGCGGCCGACCGCGGGGCTCGGCGGAGGGCTCGCGCGGGCGATCGCCCTTTTCCCCGCCTTGGGGGCGACGACGGCCGCCAGCCTGGCGCCGGACGCGTATACGACGATGACGGGCTGGTACGTGAGCGGCACCGTGGTGCTGACGGCCGTGCTGCTCGTGCTGATGCCGCTGGTCTTCCGGGCGGAGCGGGTCCTGGAATAACGGGCCCTGAAACAGCGGGTTTTGAGATGGTTGGCCCTGGAATGGGCTGATCACCCCGGTTCGCACTCGTCCGGCTTGCACAAGGCGGGACGAGAATCCCATGATGGACACTTGATCAACAGGGGGACAACGGGGACAACGGGGGCGACGAGGACAGTGGCGAACAGACGGGCGGGTCGGCCTGACGACGTCATCGACGTCGTGATCGTCGATGACGAGGAACTGTTTCGTACGGGATTGCGCATGGTCCTGGAGACGGCCGGGGACGTACGCGTGGTCGAGGCGTGCGAGGCGGACGGCGTGCTCAAGGCCGTGGCCGCGCACTCCCCCGACGTGGTGCTGCTCGACATCCGGATGCCCCAACGTGACGGCCTCGCGGTGCTCGAGGACCTCAAGGGACGCATTCCGACGCCGGCCGTGGTCATGTTGACCTCCTTCAGCGCCGACGCGTACGTGGTGCGCGCGCTGCGCGCCGGGGCGGACGGCTTCCTGCTCAAGGACAGCGATCCGGACGACCTGATCCGCGCAGTGCGCGCGGCAGCGGTGGGAGGTGTAGTGCTCTCCCCCTCCATCGCCGCGGCGGTCGTGGAGGGGTACGCCTCCACGCTCGACGCCCGGACACCTCCCGGCCCCGATGCCTTGGAACGCGATCTGCCGGGACACGACACGTCCCGTGCCGCGCAGCGAACCGCATCAGGTGAGTTGCGGGAGCGTCTGGCCCGGCTCACCGCCCGGGAGCACGAGGTGCTCGCGCTGCTCGGCAACGGCCTGTCCAACCCGGAGATCGCCGAACGGCTCGCCATCACTCCCGGTACGGCCAAGGAGCACGTCAGCGCCACGCTCGCCAAGCTCGGCACGGACAACCGCGTACGAGCCGCAGTCATCGCCTATCAGGCCGGTCTCGTCGGCGGGTCTCGGCCGGCTCCGGGACGCGACGGCGGACTGCCGACGCCGGAACCGGCCCGATGATTCCGGCCAAGCCTCGGCTCCCGCCGTTCGCGCGCCGCTGCGCGATTGAGGCCGCCGTACTGCTCCTCGCGGGCACCGACCTGCTGGTGGAACTCCTCGAAGGTGAGAAGGAGCAGCCGGGCCCGTACGGCCTGGTGCTGACCGTGCTCGCCCTGGCCGCCCTGCCGTGGCGGCGGCGTCGGCCAGTGCTCGTGCTCGTCCTGACGCTGCCCGCGCTCCCGGCGGGCATGCAACTCGCCGCCCTGGTGGCCCTGGTCGCAGCGGCACGAGTACTACCCCTCGTGGCGGCGTCGCTGTGCGCGGTCGTGGTGTCCGTCGCCGAACTCCTTGACTCTCTGCTGTGGCGCGTCGGATCGCCGCACGCGTCCGGTGACGTGCTCCAGGCGTTGGTGTACTGCACGGTGTTCGGGGCGGCACCGGCGGCGCTCGGGCAGTTGCTGCGCTCCCGGGCCCGCGTGGCCGAACAGGTCCTTGCCCTGCGGCAGAGCCACGAGCGTGCCCTGAGGAGTGAGCGCGCCGCCGTCGAGGAGGGCGCACGCGCCGCGCTCGCACGCGAGATGCACGACGTGGTGGGGCACGAGATGAGCCTGATCTCGGTCAGGACGGCGGCGCTGGCCCGGCGGGCCCCGGACGCGGACACCCGTCAGGAGGCCGAACTGATCCGCACGGTGAGCCTGCGTGCCCTGGACGAGATGCGGCACCTGGTCAGGGCGCTGCGGGAACAGCGCCCTGAGGAGGCGAGCGTGCCCCTCGGCTCCCGCCTGGCCGACATCCCCGCCCTCGTCGAGCGCAGCGGACTCACGGTGCAGCCCCTGACCATCGCCCCGGGGGACGGGGTGTACTGGCCCGCCACAGTGGAGCTCGCCGCCTACCGCACCGTGCAGGAGGCACTGACCAACGTACTGAGGCACGGCGACGTCGGCGCCCCGGTCGCGCTGCGCGTGGAGTCCGTGGACGGCGACACCTGTCTGGTCGTCGAGGTCCGTAGCGCGTCGGCCCGGGGTACCACCGGTGAAGCCGCGCCTGAGACCACCGGAGGAGCCGCCTCCGAGACGAGCGGCGGCCACGGCCTCACCGGTCTGCGCGAACGCGCCCGCATCCTGGACGGTGCACTCGCCGCGGGCCCGACGCCGGACGGCTCCTTCCTGCTCCGGGCCGCGTTCCCGGCTCCGGGGCACGGGCTCATGGGGCCGGAGAGACAGCGGCTGACGGCACCGCGGACAGCAGCCACCCATCGGCCTTGAGGGCTCAGAGCCAGTCCCGCCGCTTGAAGATGAAGTACAGGCTCACGCACACCACCGCCATCAGGACGATCGCGAACGGATACCCGAGTCCCCAGTCCAGCTCCGGCATCTCGTGGAAGTTCATGCCGTAGATCGTGCCGACCAGGGTGGGGGCGAAGAGGATGGCCGCCCACGAGGAGATCTTCTTGAAGTCGTCACCCTCACGCCGCTGACCTGCGGAAATCCGCCAGGGAGGTGCTCTGGCCTGCGGCGATCCATCTTTCCGGCCCTTTCGCCGTGCTGCCTGTTGATGCGGCCGATCCTCCCCGGCGAGGGGCGCTTCGGGAGAGGCATCGCCCCTGGTCGAGTCCGGTTCCCGGCTCGTCACGGCGGCTACGCGCGGTATCTGAGGGCGCTTGGCCGGGAGGGCGCGCAGATTGCGCACCCGGCTCGGCTGGGTCGGACTACGCGGCCGAGCAGGGCGACGCCGCCGGCGAGGCCCTCGCAGCGCTGTCGGCAGGCCGGGGCCCTGGTGCGCGGGTGGCGGCCGGGCAGGCTAGTTTGCCTGGATGAGTCTTCTTGATGATGTGGCCGAGCGCGACGGCTGGCGGTGCTGGGTGTGTGACGAACCGGTCGACCCCGACGAGTCGGTGAACGACCCGCGGGGGCCCAGTGTCGACAGCCGGACCGCCGATCGGAAGGCCAAGGTCGCCGAGCGGCTCGCGCACCGCGGGTGCAATAGCCGCAAGGGTGCGGTCAAGGTGGTCATCGCCTGGCCGGAGCGCCTGTACGTGGTCGAACCCGCGCCGCTGATCGCCGTTGGCGACAGGCTGGAGCGCAAGGGGGGCCGCGAGATGGTGGGCCGTTGTCCGACCAGGAAGGACGCCCAAGAGGCGGCGGATTGGCTGGTGGACCGGTTCTCCCGACTGCTACCGGGGGTGCCGGTGACCGCCGGCATCGAGGCGGGCGGCGGCCAGTTCCTCGTCATCCTGGCCACCGGCCGCCGCTGATCGGGGATCACCCCCCAGCCAAAGACGGCCGACGCCGGGGCGCAGTGGCCGGAGAAGGTGAACGGGCCCGCACTGCTGGGTTCGCTCCTCGGAGGGATCGGGGTTCCAGACGGCTGGCCCGCCGCCGCGCCACTCGATGAGCAGCGGGTCGTCCAGGCGGACGTTTTCCGGGTCCAGTCCTGCCCGCCGCAGGAACTCCAGGAGGTCGCGGGGGCGCAGGGCGCGGCCGAGGATCTTGCCGTGGCAGCGGACGCGGCGCCCGCCCTCGGCGTCGGGCGGGTAGACGACTACGCGCAGAGGTGTGGCTGTGGAAGTTGTTTGGTCGTGTGCGCAGTTCGACTGGTCCCCGGGATGTGGCCGAGGACGGGGTGCCGGCCTCGGGCTGTGTTCGCGGCCAGGGGCGAGGGACTGGCGGGCGGTGTTTACGGCCCGTCCGGGACGCCGAGCGGCACGGTGAACCGCGGCTGCCAGCCTTCCTCCGTCAGCACCACCAGCTGGACCGCCGTCGCACGGGTGTGCAGCGGCAGCAGGCTGCTGATCGCAGCGCGGACATGGGCGGCAGCTGTCGGGTCGTCCGCACCCATGGCGACCGTGACATGGGCGGCGGGCTGCGCCCCGAAGCGGCCCTTGTACGGGCGCAACCCGGGCCACTGGGTGCGGAACGCATCGACGATCGTTTGGAGTCCCGGAACGGTGACGGCGACGAAGCCGGATGCCGTCACGACCTCCTCCAAGAGCAGATCAGCTGCCGGGAAACTCGCCGCCAGGGCACGCACGCCCTTCTCGTCCTGATCTGTCAGCACCGATTCCGGCACGAACGGGTAGAGGAGCGAGACGTGCGCCGGCACCCCACGACGCACCAGAGCCGGGTCGATACGCCACGCCGCATCGAGGAGCGGGGCGGCATCGGGCAAGACAATGACGACGGCAGTGGTCCCTGGCTCTGGCACGCCGTCATCATCGCAGGCCAGTCTGGGAGGTGGTCGCGGCCGACGTGTTGGCTGGTGTGCGGCAACGCGCTGCGCGCCAACAGGCGATTGTCTGCGGGGGAACCGTTCATGTTGTCAGCGACGGCCCGCGTTGGCAGAGGGGGGCGAGGCGAGGCATTCATGGGACCTCGAGCGACGGGCTGCTAGGTCGGGTTTCAGGTCTGGCTGGAGTCGTTGCTGCCTGCGGTGGCTGTGAACCCGCCTGCCCTCCTGCGGGCGTCCTGGCAGAGGGCGGACCGATCGTTACGGAGAAAGGGGTACTTCCCCTCGCACGGATGCCGGGCCGAGTGGCTCGGGTTGCACCTTCCGTAGCGGCATGTGGTCCGGTGGACTCACGTCCCGCCCCACTGAGGAAGGCCCCCTGCTCATGTATTCGTCCTTCGTCCCGCAGCGCCAGGTCAAGATCGGTGACGCGGCCGCCTTCGTCGGCACCACACCCCGGGCGATCCGTCACTACCACGAGATCGGTCTGCTCCCCGAGCCCGAGCGAGGCAGCGACGACCGCCGCCGCTACGGCTACGAAGACATGATCCGACTGCTGTGGATCCGCAAGATGGCCGACGCCGGGATCGCCCTGGACGACATCCGTGACGCCTTCGCCGACACGGCTTCCGCCGGTGCCGACAGCGACGACGGCATCGTGAGCATCCTGGAACGGCTGGAGGAAACCCTCGTCGCCCAGGAAGCAGAACTGCGGCGGCAACGGACTGCCGCGCGGCGCATGCGCACCGAGGGCAGCAGGATGGGCCTGCTCTCCGACTTCGTCACCGGCCGCCTCAAGAGCCTGCCCGAGGGCTCCCTGCGCCAGGCGGACCTGGACAGCCTGCTGGTCACCGAGCGGATCTTCGGCCCGCTCGGTGCGGCCGTCCAGGCCACCCGTTTCATGGCCCTGGCCACCCACCCGGATCTGCGGGAGGACTCCGACCGTGTTGATGCCGCCGAGGAGGCACTCAATGACATGATCGCTGTCGATGACCCCCGCGTGGCCCAAGTGGCTGCCGAACGGCACGCCTTCGAAAAGGCGCTGCAAGCCGTCATCGAGGATTCCGGCCTGGCGAAGAGCGACGATGCGCTCTTCGACTCCTGGGACGCTTTGCACCCCACTACCGCTGATGAGGGCGAGGATGAGGCCGGCCGAAGCTCTGGCAGGGGGCAAGACTCCATGAGCGCATTCGAAGCCACTGGCAAGATGCCCTACGCCTTCTCCCCGGCCCGCCTGCGCTGCATGGAATTGGCCGAAGAACTCGCCGCCCACGGGGCACCCGCTTCCGGGCTCTCCGGGTCGATCGCGTAGGCGAAGTGGATTGAGGGTCTCATGCCCGGTGCCAAAGCCAGTCCCGCCGCTTGAAGATGAAGTACAGACTCACGCACACCACCGCCATCAGGAGGATCGCGAAGGGATACCCGAACGCCCACCCCAGTTCCGGCATCCGGTCGAAGTTCATGCCGTAGATCGTTCCCACCAACGTGGGTGCAAACAAGATGGCCGCCCAAGAAGAGATCTTCTTGACATCGTCACCCGCGCGGCGCTGACCTGCACGAATTGCTTGGTGGCCCACCTTGGCCTGCGGTGATGAACGTTTCCGGCGCTTTCGCTGTGCATCCCGTTTGCGTGGTCGATTCTCCCCGCACGCTCCCCAACGGGGCCTCCTGATCTTCGGTTCCGAACTGCGCGCGGCCGGAGGGCGGTTGACCTGGCTGGACCATCGCGAACACCACACCCGGCCGTACGGCAGGCTCGCCCCGGACGATCTGGGTCGGCTCTGCCCCGACTGGCGGGAGCGGGAGACCTGGGCCTGCGGTCCGGCAGCCCTGCTCGACGCGCTGGAGTCCCACAGGCGCCGGGCGGGGCTCAGGGAGCGGCTCCACGTGAAGCGTTTCCAGCTGGAACCGGTCCTGCCGCCGCATCGGGATGCGGCTTCCAGTGGCCGGGTGCTGTTCACACGCACCGGTACTGAGGTCACTGCGGGCGCGGCCACCCCGCTTCTCGTCGTGGGTGAGTCGGTGGGGGTGGTGATGCCGTACGGATGCCGACGCGGTATCTGCTTCGGCTGCCTCACGCCACTGACGTACAGCCTCGTGCGCGACCTGCGTACCGGTGAAGTCCACGACCGGGCAGGCCAGTTGATCCAGACCTGTGTCTCCGCGGCAGCCGGCCCGCTCGCCCTCGATGCCCAGCCACCCAAGGAGTTCTCCGTGACCGTGATCGCCGCCCAGCGCGGCCTGGAAACGGGAGGCCGGGTCGCCCTGGCCGTCTCGCTGTTTCCGCCCGCCTGGGCTGCGGGCACCGCCATGCTCTCCGTCGCCAAGATCCTGGAGAACATGGAGCTGGGTCATAACATCCTGCACGGCCAGTGGTACTGGATGGGAGACCCGGCGATCCACTCCACCACGTGGGAATGGGACTTTCTCACCCCCGCCGATGCGTGGAAGCACACCCACAATCACCTGCATCACACCTGGACCAATGTCGTGGACCGTGACCGGGACCTCGGATACGTCGTCTTCCGGATGAGCGCCGACCAGCGCTGGCGTCCACGTCATCTCGCCCAGCCGCTCTACAACTTCGTGCTCGCACCGCTCTTCGAGTGGGGCATCGCGCTCTACGACCTGGAGCCCGATGCCGTCGCCGCCGGCCGGAAGACGTGACGTTCCCTCGCGGCCGACCTCACCGGGTTCCTCACCAAGGCCGGCCGACAACTAGCCAAGGACTGTGTGCTCTTCCCGCTGCTCGCGGGGAGGCCCGCATTCTGCGCCTCGCCGTGCCGAGCCGCTGACCTGTCGACGGGAGTCCTTGACCGGGAGGTGCTACATGCGCAGCAGGAGTTCTGTGGTCTGCCTGTACTGCTGTAGCGCGAGCCGTAGTTCCTCCGTCTGCGCTGCGGTGTCCTGGCCCCGCCAGCCCGCACGCAGGACACGGTGCCGCTCCGCGAGGGTCGCGGTCACCTGGGACACGGCTTCTTCGAAGACGTCGTCGGCCTCCTCCAGCGCCTGGCGCGGGCTCTCCACGAAGGCGTTGAGGGCCTGCTGGAGCCGCATGCCGAGCTTGTCCCGATCGTTTTGGGGGAGCAGCACGAGGCTGGGGGTGTCGTCGGGATCGTTGGCGCTGGTGACCGGCTGATCGGCTGTGCGAGGCGGTTCGGAGTGGGGCGGCGGCGAGGCGTGCTGCTCGGCGAGGTTCGGCCTCCCGGCCGGGGGCTGTTGTGCGCGTTCCTGGTCGTACATCATCGTGTGCCCGTTCCCTTCGCATGGCGTCGGCTCTGCGCCCATGGCGTGTGGCCGCGGTGGTCGGGGGATTGCGGACGGCGCCGGTGCGAGCCCGCCGACTGATCGGTGACCAACGCCTCGAAGAGGGGGCGGGCTTCGATCATGGCCTCCCGCATCTCCTCGGTGCCGCTCTGGCCGCGGGCTGCCGTGTGCAGGCTGCGGTAGCCGTCGACGTAGTGGGCGTGGCGGACGGAGAGCGCGGCGAGCTGCTCGTCGAACTGGTCGCCGTCGGGATAGCCCCGGTCCTCTGCCAGCCGTGTGAGGAGCGCGTCGGCTTCGGTGACCGCCTTGTGCGGTGAGTCGACGAACTGCTCCTGACAATCCGCCCATTGGGCCGCGTAGTGTGCGCGGACCTCAGGAGGCAGCGTCCGCTCGTGGAGCGAAAGGTGGCGCTTGACGCGATCGCTGAGTTCCCGCTCGGCTGCTTTCACGTCGCCGTCGTGGCGGTCGACGGACTGCTGATACTCGGGGCCGAATCGCCGCTGCAGGCCGCGCCTGCCACCGCCGGGAGGCCGGGTGCGTCCGATGAAGAGGAGGGTGCCCGCCGCGATGACCACCACGGCGATGATCACGACGGTGAACATGGCTGCCCTCTCCGGCCCGGGACTCGTACGCTGCTCTGCTGCTTCATTTCCCTCAACCTCTTTTGTTCCCTTTTGAGTTGTGTCCTGCTGGTGCCTGCCGGGTGGCGTCCACGCGCCGTGAGTACCACCCGGGGCGTCGGGGGTCAGCGACGGAAGGCGTCCTTGGCCTTGTCGCCGGACTGCTTCAGGTTTCCGGAGATCCGGTCGGTCCTGCCCTCGCGCTGCAGTCGCCTGTTCCGGGTGGTCCGGCCGATGCGCTCGGTGATCCGGCCCTTGAGGGCCTGTGCCTTGTTCCTGAACGTGTGTCCAGCACTCATGGCTGTCCTTGATCGGTCCGCTGGATGGGTTGGGCGCCGTGTCACCCGCGGCTGCGGCTGAACCGGTGCCGGGTGCCGCTGCGACTGCCGCCGCGGCCTCGCATGAAGAAGCCGATGATCCAGAGGGCCAGCAGAACGGCCGCCACCCACCAGAGGATCTGCAGCGTGAAGCCGAACCCGAAGATCACCAGGATCAGCAGAAAGAGGAGAATCCACAAGAGCATCGCCGGGCCTCCAGATCGCGCGGAATGGTTCCTGGTATCCGCGGGGTCCGGGCGAAAGCGGGAAAGGTGGAAGGTGGAACGCGTCGCCGAACCGTCCGGAGTGGCAAGGCCCTACGCCGTGCCGCCAGTCAACGCCTGGAGGCGTCCCCTGTCAACGGCCCTTGAGCAGTGCGGGGTTGGCCGCATGAGGCGGGGCTGACGATGCTGCCGCCGTGACAGGAGGGCCGGACGGATCGGCGGGTGGCAGGATGCGGTCCTCCCACCAGGACAGACCCATCACGGTGGCGAGAAGCACGAAGGGAACGAGAGTGACCAGTGCGTACATGGGAACCGCCTGCTGAGGGATGCGTGCGGCGGGACGGACACCGGATGGGTGCCCGCGCAGGGAGGGGTGCGCCCTGGGGCGCGACAACCGAAGGATGCGGCCGGGGACCGGGGCGGCACCACGCACGCTAGCCCTGGCCGAACTTCGTGAACAGGTCGCAAGCGGCCAGCTCTGTCGGGCCGCACGGCCGGCGGTCGCGACGCGCAGGAGGACTGGACGTCGGGTGGCGAGTAGCTTGCCAGGACATGGCCGAGGACAATGTCCGCACACCCCGGGATGAGACGACGCTGGAGCGGGCCGACCGGAACTACGGCGAACTGCTGCAGGAACTGAGGATCATTCAAACCGGGGTCCAGATCCTGTTCGCATTCCTGCTGACTCTGGCTTTCACCCCCCGCTTTCCCGAGCTTGACACGGCGCAGCGCGCGACCTACGTCACGACGCTGCTGCTCGCGGTGCTGGCCGCGGCCCTGTTCGCCACCCCCGCCGCGCTGCATCGCACGCTGTTCCGGCGTGGGGCCAAGCCCGAGATCGTGTCGGCCTCGTCGCGGCTGGCGGGGGCGGGTTTGAGCGTTCTCATGCTGGCTCTCACCGGTTCCGTCCTGCTCGTCGTCGACGTGGTGCTCGGCCGCGTTGAGGGCGTCCTCGCGGGCAGTGCGACACTGCTCGTGTGTGTGGGGCTGTGGGGGCTGCTGCCGCAGTTCGTCAGGCGGCGTGCCGCCCGAACCGAGGCTCGCCCGGACCGGCGGACGCCAGGTGGGGTGCAGGGAAGGGGAGCAGAACCGCAGGCGTAGACCATCGTGCGTGGGCTGCCGCCGCTGTACTGATCTTCGTGGCCGTGCGCTATGGCCGGGGCGGCACTGGAAGCCGGGGCCGGGGCGGCAATTTCGAGTACCGGGACGATCGGGACTACCGCGACCGACAAGACCGCTGGGACCGCCGCCACCGGCGCCAGCGCCAGGGGCGTTGGAGCCGCCAGGACCGTCGGGACGAGCAGCAACACCGGTGACGGCCGAGGTGTCCTGGGGCGATGCGGCTACGGACCCGGACGTCGTCGAACTGCACGCCGAGATCGCCCGGTTGCGCCGGGCCCTGGCCGGCCGGGCAGTGATCGACCAGGCCCCCGGAATGATGATGGCAGCGGTGCGCTGCGGCGTCTGTACGCAGCAGAACGCATATGACATCCGCGCCGAGTCCGCGCCAACCAGCAGCTGAGCCCCGACAGGAGAAGGAACATGATCTAGCTGGCCGATGTCCGTGAGTGGCGCGACCTCGACGTGGTCGATACGGACTCGCACAAGATCGGCGTCCTCGAATCCGTCTATGTGGACGCCACCACCGATGAACCTGCCATGGCCGCCGTCAGGACCGGACTGCCCACGCGTCACCGCCTGGTCCTGGTCCCCCTCGCGGACGCCGTCGTCGGCCCCGGCCACCTCAAAGTCCGCTATGTGAAAGCACTGGTCAAACAGGCCCCGTCGATCGGCACCGACGACATACTGCCCGCCGAGTGAGAGGCATCCGCCCGGCGAAGAGAAGCGGCTTTCAACGGACGTGCCTTCGCCGGGAGTTGTGGCTCTGATGGCCGAGGCCGTCGCGCTGCGTGCCGAGAATGAGCAGTTGGGGCAGGCGCTGGCCAGTCGTGCGGTGATCGACCAGGCGCCCGGCATGGTGATGGCTCTGGCGCCGTGTTCCAGCGATGCTGCCTGGGGTGTGCTGGTGGATGTGCCGCAGCACTGCAATGTCAAACTCCGGGACGTGGCCGCTGCCCTGGTCGCCACTACGCGCGATGAACCTCTCCCGGAGCAGCTACGGCGGGAGCTGCGCCGTGCGCGGAGGCGTCTTCATGACCACCGGTGACGGCCCGGGTGTCCCGCGGGCGGCACCGGGAGCTGTGAACCCAACTCTCCGGTGCCTTCGTCCCGGCCGATCGGCGGACGCCCTCTTCGGGTGGCCCCGCGCATGGATCCCAAACCTTCGCGAGGAGGGGCAGGCTGGTGTGGGCGGTGCCCGATGCGCCGGAGGGCACCGTGGCCGGTGTCGTCGAGGTCGCGCTCAGGGCGAGGAGCGCGACATCGTCGGCGGGGCCGGCGGGGAAGGTGGCGAGGAGCCCGGTGAGGTCGTCGATGATCGCGGTGGCGCCGAGAGCCCGGTTGGTGGCGGCGTGGTGGGTGAGGTGGGCGGCAAGTCCGGCTTCACCGAACCGGGCGCCCCGGGAGGTGCGGGCCTCGATGATTCCGTCGCTGTAGAGGAGAAGGGCCTCGCCGGGCAGGAGTTGTACGGTCCGGGAGGCGAAGTCCGCCTGGTGCAGGGCGCCGACGAGCATGCCTCCGGGCAGGCTCACCGGCGCGGCTCGGGCGATGGCTCGGTCGGGACCGTCGCGGCGCGCCGGGTGCAGCGAGAAGGCGGGAAGGTGTCCGCCACCGGCCAGGGTGACGGCAAAGCCTCCCGCGGGATCGGGGGCGAGAGTGCCGAAGACCAGCGTGCAGAAGCGGCTGCCGTCCGCACAGTCGGACAGCAGTGTGGAGTTCAGCACCCGCAGTACGGCACACGGGTCCGGCTCGAGCAGGGCGGTGGTGCGCAGCGTGTAGCGGATCAGTGAGGTCAGGGCGGCGGCGGTCGCGCCCCGGCCGCTGACGTCGCCGAGGAAGAACGCCCACCGCCCGGTGCCGAGCGGGAAGACGTCGTAGAAGTCGCCGCCGACGTCGTGGACCGAAGCGGTCGTGTAGTGGCAGGCCGCTTCCAGGCCCGGCACCTCCGGCAGCGCGGGCGGCAGCAAGGTGCGCTGCAGGGTGGAGGCATAGGCGGCGATCTCCGACCGGTCCCGCTCGGCCCGCACGCGTGCCGCGTGTTCGGCCACCATCAACTCCCGCTCCACCCGGAGCATCCGCAGCGCCGAAAGCCGCAGTTCCAGTGCGTCCATCACCAACGCGGCCAAGTCGGTCAGGGCGGTGGCCTGCTCAGGCGTGATCCGGCGCGGCACGGTGTCCAGCACGTCGACGGTGCCAAGCCGATGACCGTCGCGAGTGACGATCGGGGCGGCGGCGTAGAAGCGTGCCCGCGTCGGCCCCGTGACCAGCTCGTGGGTGCGGGCGAGCGGATCCTGGAGCGTGTCGGGGACGACCAGGGGTCCGTCGGTGAGGATGGCCGAGGTGCAGAGACCCGGGTCCCGGCCGATCTGGGTGACCCCCGTCAGGCCGTACGTGGCCTTGAACCAGACCCGGTCGGTGTCCACGATCGCCACGGTCGCGGACGGTGCGTCGAAGAGCCGAGCGGCAAGGGAGGCGATTCTGTCGAATGCTCCGTCGGGCGGGGTGTCCAGTACGTCGTAGCGGCGCACCGCCGCGATCCGTAGTGCCTCCCGCTCCGGAGCCGGCTCCACATGATCCTCCCCGCCTCCACGAGCCCCGTCAGCCGACGCCACCGACGCCGCCGACTATTCGGACCGCTGGGTCCGGTCATTGTGGGCGAGGCCGTCCGGATGCTCCGCTGTGCGCTGTCCGAGCGGAAGGACCAGGGCGTGTAACACCGGCGGGCCGGGCAAGCTGCGACGGACCTGCCCGACCTCCTGCCAGCCCCACGACTTGAAGGCTGCGCGGGCCGCGCCGTGGGACGGATCCACCAAGGTGACGCCGAGGGACGATTCGTGGTCGGCGAGCAGGTGTTCCTGCAGGCGGCGCGCGAGTCCGCGGGTCCGCTCGTGCGGGTGGACGAGGGTCTCGGTAATCGCGAAGAGATGCCCGGACGCGGTGAGTTGCTCGATGTTCTGTGGCAACGGCCCGTCGAACCCCTGCCACCAGGAGCCGTCTCGCGGCACGGGGAATCCGTAGGCGCACCCGGCCAGGGCTTCGGTTTCGGCGATCAGCATGTCGAACCCCGGTAGGCGTACGCCGTCGGCCAGGCGGCGCAGGAACTCCTCACGCCCGCGGAACTCCTCGCCCGGCGCGGCCACGGAGGACTCGACGAAGAGGTCCGCCAGATCCTCACTCAGGTCCTCGGCCTGCCAGCGGTTCAGCCGGCGAAGACGCACGGTGTCCATGGCGGACGGCTCTGAGCCGTCGGGTTCCTGTGGGTGCGGCGGAGTGTGCATGGGACGCCTCGGTTCAGAAGACCGGTGGGACGTACGGGACAGTCAACGTGGCCGTCTTGCCGTGCACCGCCGGGGTCTGGGGCGTCTGCTTGGCAGCATAGCCCCGGATCGGCCCCGCGCTGCGGCGTGTTGGGGCCAAGTCCTCACTGTGGCGCGGGCAGGTAGACGGTGAGGGCACGGTTTCACTTGTCGAGGACGAGGGTGTCGGCGGCGGGGCTCACTTCGCCGTCGCGGAGCGGGCGAGGGTCCCGGTGAGGAAGGCGGTGACGAGGCGGGTGCGGGCGAAGGGGTGCTTGGCGTCGACGAAGCGGATGTCGAGGAGTCCGTCGTCGAGGGTGGGGCGGACACCGATGCTGAACGTGTTCAGGAAGTACCTGCTGGTGCCGTCACCAGTGATCCGGCCGAGGTCGACGGTGCCGCCATGTCCGGCCTCCACAGCCTCGGCGGCCCCTTGCAAGGTCGGCAGTCCGAGGTCGGTGGCGAAGTGGTTGTGAACAGGCGAGGGTCAGGACGCCAGGCCGGCCAGGGGTTCGGCGTCGTCTATGAGGGCGCGGGCCACGTCGGACAGGCGGCGGTTGTGGGCGCGGGCGTAGCGGCGCAGAGCGGTGAATGCCTGTTCCATGTCGATGTTGTGACGTTCGGCGAGTTTGCCCTTGGCCTGCTCGATCAGGACGCGGCTGTTCAGCGCGGCCTGCAACTGCTCGTTGAGGACCGTGGTGCGCTGGGTGGAACGTTGTTGAAGAAGGCTGATGGTGGCGACGTCGGCCAGGGCCTGCGCGATGGGCGTGCCGACCGGATCGAAGGGGCCAGGGGTGGTTCGGAAGAGGTTGAGGGCGCCGACGACTTCGTCCCGTAGCCGCATCGGCAGGGCCTGGACCGCGCTGAACCCATGGAGCTGGGCCTGCGCGGCGAAGCGGGGCCAGCGGGCGGTCTCCGTACTCAGGTCCGGCACGGACACCGGGGCGCCCGCGCGGAAGCACTCCAGGCAGGGGCCCTCGTCGTTCTGCAGCTGGAAGAGCTCGAGGAGGCGCACCTGTTCGTCGGAGGCGGCCATCACGCGGAGTTCGCCGTCGTGGTCCGCGAGCAGTACCCCGGCGGCGCTCGCCCCGAGTATCCCCACGCAGCGGTCGGTCAGCAGGCGCAGGAAATCGATCAGGTCGAAGTCGGCGACCAGATTGTCCGCCAACTCGACGAAGGTCGTGGCCAGGAGTCGCTCATTCATTGTCAACACCCTCTATGGAGGCTGGTCCTGCCGGAATGGGGCGGGAAGTGCGGTGCGCCGTACGCTCCTTGGACCGTGCGAGGGCGTCAGGTGTCCTCCTCGTCGTCCCGGGTCGGCTCCGCGCCCGCGGAGAAGCGGAGTCGATGGGCCACCACGTCGGCGGCCACGGCGGTGACCCGGCGCCCCTGGGCATAGGCGTGGGCGCGCAGCCGGACGAAGGCTTCGTCGATGCCGACGCCGAGCTGGACGGTGAGCATGCCGGTGGCCTGGGAGATTTCCGCCCGGTAACCGCCCAGGTCCGCCATGCGCTCCTCCGATGCGCCGTCGCCGGGCGGCGCACTCGCCTCGACCCGGGCGTCCAGCAGGACCAGCGTCGCGACCTCGGCGAAGGCCAGTGCGTCGGCCAGTTCCTCCGGGTCCAGCCGGACCGGGACCTGGGCGTGGAGATCCAGGACTCCGGGACAGATCCCGCCCACCTGCAGGGGGAGCGCGAAGACCGCGAGAGCTCCGGTTTCCAGGGCCGCATCGGCGAACACGGGCCAGCAGTCCTGCAGTTCACCGGTCCGCAGGTCGGGCGTCAGGATGGCCGCGCCGTGCGTGAAGGCATCCACGCACGGCCCCTCGCCCAGGGTGAGCTGCAACTCCTCCAACTGCTCGCTGATGTCGTCCGTGCTGCACAGCGGATGGCTCGCCGCGGTCCGGGACATCGCCGACATCCCGGCCCCGCCGACCGGCAGCGAGGCCACCGCCGCGGCGCACACATCCAGCACGCCGACCCTGGCACCACGTCGGGCGGCCTGTTCGGCGACCAGCACACGGATCCGGGCCGACCGGCCGTTCGGCATCACCCGGGTCACCGCGTCCAGGAAGGGTGAGACGGTCCCTCCAGTCGCTCCACGGTTCGTTCGCCGAGGGGGAGGACCAGGACACGGAACGTCGTGGCGCCGGTCGGCCGCCAGAGCTCTCCGATGTCCTGCCAGCCCCAGGACCGGAAGGCGGTCAGGGCCGGATGATCGGCCCGATCCACCAAGGTGGTCCCGAGCGCCGCCTGGTGGTCGGCCAGCAGCCGCTCCTGCAGACGGCGGGCCAGGTCCTTGCCCTCTGGATGGGGGCGGACCAGGACGTTGGTGATCGCGAAGACCCTGTTGGACTCGGTGAGTTGCTCGATGCCGTGCGGCAGCACGCCGTCGAAGTCGAGCCACCAGGAGTCGTCGCTGCGCACCGGGAATCCGAAGGCGCATCCCACCACGCCGTCCGTCTCGGCGATCACCATGGCGAACCCCGGCCGACGGATGTCACCGGTGAGACGGTTCAGGAACTCCTCTCGGCTGCGACTGCGGTACTCCTCGCTGGGCTCGGTCTCGCAGGAAGCCACGTACAGATCCGCCAGTTCCTGGCGCAAGTCCTCCACCAGCCAGCGGTTCACCTGCCGCAGCCGCACCGCGGCCATGTCGGACGGATCGTCGCCGACGGGCTGCGCCGGCTGTTCTCGCCGGGGCCAGGCCATCACAGCACACCGCCCGAAGCGGCAGGGGCGGCAGGAGCGAGCCGATGCGACGTCTCGAAGCACGCCACGGGAGATGGAACCGGGGCGGTGGGGACGGAAGCCGGCACAAGAGTGGACGGAAGCCCCCTGAACAAGTAGCCGGAACCGGTGAGTTCGACCATCCGGGCCAGCATGGGAGGCGGGTAGTGCAGGCGCAGCGTCCCTCCGGCCGCGGTGGTGTGCAGGAACGTCTCGATGAAGGCGTTGAGACCGCAGCAGCCGCAGAACGTGACGGGGGTGAGATCGACGTCGATGGTACGCATGCCATCACGCAGGCACTGCTCAAGGGCTGTTCGCATCAGTGGCACCGTCTCCAGGTCGATCTCGCCGGCGAGGGTGATCAGGGCCCGGGTCCTTCTGTCGTGCCGGTAGATGTTCAACTGCGGTAACGACATGACGCCTCGTTCCAGAGACTTGCCGGCAGAGCCAAGGGATGTGGTCGGACCGGCTCCTCTGGGACGCTCCCGGCAAGGGCATACATTCGGCGGAGGCGTGAACGGACGGTCCGGTCCGGCAATCTGTCCACCGGGGCAGGGGAACTGCCCCGTTCCCTCCAGGGGATGCACCGGGTGATCGGACGAAGAGGGTCCGCTCCCCGCAGCCATCTGTATCGAGTAACAACAGGTCCGCCGGGGTCCAGGACGTCCGTACTTCAGGATAGTCCCCATCCCGCCCGAGCAGGTGTCCGGAAGCTGCCCGGTCTCAAGGGCTGGACGTCGGCCGGGTTCAGCGGTACCTGGTGTGCATATCCGTTGTGCCACAAGGTACTTGGAGGCTGGTACGAAATGTGGTGACCGACGGTTGCCTACGTACGGAAGTCCGTGAACCCCCAAGGAGGTGGCTTCGCGTGACGGAGCCGATCAGCCGGACCCGGCACGAGACCCGGCCCGACGAACCCCACACCGCCGTCGGCACGACGCTGCAGACCGGAGCGAGGGAGCCGACGGCGGCCCGCGGCAAGACGACCATCGCGGACGGAGTCGTGGAAAAGATCGCCGGGATCGCCGCACGCGAAGTGCCCGGAATCCACGCCCTGGGAGGCGGTTTCAGCCGCACCATGGGTGCGATGCGCGACCGCGTCCCCGGCGGACGCTCCAGCGCGGGACGCGGCGTCAAGGTCGAGGTCGGCGAGAAGCAGACCGCCATCGACCTGGAAGTGGTCGTGGAATACGGCGTGAGCATCACCGAGGTCGCCGCGGACGTACGCGAGAACGTGATCACGGCGGTGGAGCGGATGACAGGTCTCGAAGTCGTCGAAGTGAATATCTCCGTCAATGACGTACACCTGCCCGAAGAGGACACGACCGAGACCGGCGAGGGCCGGGTGCAGTAGCACCACGCTCAAGGTGACGCGTGCGGTGGCCGGGAATCACCGGACGGGCCACGCGCATCGGGCTCCGGATCTTCACCGGCCGGTTTGTCGTTTCGGCTGGTCACAGCGTTGGTGCGCGGTGGCTCGGGCGGTGTCGCGTGGGCTTGGGGAGCAAGCCGCTCCCAGGAGGGACAGCCTTGTTGATGTCGAGTGCATGGTCAGGTCTTCCCGGGTGCCGGAGGTTTCCACGACTAGCCTCCGCATCATGCTGCGTATCGTCGACACCCGTACCGGCCACCCTGTGGAGATTCCTTCCGTACGCCGCCATCTGCTGAGCATCTGCGTCCACCTGCCGGTCAGCGACGGCGGGATCGGCCTGGTGGACCTGCGGGCGCTCCTGGTCGGTGACGTACTGGCGCGCACAGCGGAGCTGCACGGCCTGCAGTCCCGCACGTTCCTCACCACGCCGGACCTGTCGCATGAGCAGGCCGGGGCGCTTGATCGCGCCATGTCCGCTCTTGGCGTCCACCCGCCCGCCACCGCCGGTGATCACCATCCGAACGGAACGCTCTGCGCCGCTGCCGACGTACACGTCCACGCGTACGGGACCGCCGCACAGGACGCGGTCGGCGGGGTCGGCATCGATGTGGGCCGGGTCGGCCCGGCATCCCGGGAGGGGGGCGTCCCGGACCGGGCCCACCTCCTGGCCCCAGGGCTCCTGGCCGCCTTGGCCCCGGAGGGGACCGATCCGCTGGCTGTGAGGTTGCTGCTGCTCGGGCACGCTTACCGCGCGGCGGTCGCGGTCACCGGTACTGCGCTCGAAGAGGCCCGGAGGACGCTGGGGGACTGGCGGCAGCTGGTGGCCGACTGGGCACAGGAGCCGTCCAGGCCGATCCCTGCCGATGTGCTGCGACACGCCCATGCCGCGCTGGCTGATGATCTCGGTGTCCCCGCCGTCCTGGACACGCTGGCCACCATGGCCACGCGCGCCGACGTACCGGCCGGCGCCAAGTTCGAGACGTTCGCCTTTCTGGACCGCGTCCTCGGACTGGACGTCGCGCGCGAGGTGGGCCACCAGCACCGGGCGGCGACATGACGTCCGGTGCGCGGGCCTCGTGGCGGCGGTCGTCACAACGGCCCCAGCGCTTTCACTCCGCCGAGGCCGCCCTTCCGGATCGTCACACGTGAGAGTGCTCGATCCATGTTCAATTGTACGACTGCGGGCCGGACTGGCTGGGAGGGAGCGCGGGCCATCGGGCGGTCCGGCTCAGCCGCGTTCCTCCTCTTCGGCCTCCATGCGGCGGATTCCCTGGTGGGTGAGGGAGACCATCGCGGGGGTGTTGCCCGGTTCCCAGTCGACGGTGATCAGGTCCTCGCCGGCGAGGTAGGTGCAGGCGGCGGCCAGGTCTTCCTCCGGGATGCGGAGGTCGTTTCGCAGCTGCGGCCCGGGGATTCCGAGGAGACGGTTGCCTTCGGTGGCTTCGTAGAGGGCGTTCAGGACCCGTTCGCGGTAGACCTGTCGCTCGCGGAGTGTCGCCATGACCGAGTCCTTTCATGCGCGAGAGGCCGGCGGGTGGGTTGTCCCGGGTGTCGGGTGACCCACCCGCGGCCTTCGGTCGGAGGAGTGGTCCGAGGTGGTCAGGGCCAAGTGCCCGTAAGCCTGCGGCGCGCGGCTTGCTCCGTCGGTGTGGGGTGACTGTGGCCGGGAGGCCGGCGAATGGCCGGGAAGGGGTCGCCGAAGTGGTGGGCGGCGATGCGTGCGTCGTGCTGGGCGTTGAGCCGGTGGATCAGGCGTGTGCCGAGCGCGATCAGCAGGGCGATCGCGGCGACCGTGATCAGGGTCTCCATGGGGTCACCTCCGCGGGTTTTCCGGCACGGGAATCATCCGCGCGCCGACGACCGGGTGTCGCAGGGGCGCCGGGGTGGCCCCGCCGTCGTTCTCCCAGGAGTCCTCGCTGGTTCGGGCGTCCCGCATACGGCGGCCGGTCGCGGTTTCGTCGGCCATCAGGACACCGGCGGCCAGGACGCTCCCGGGGAGGGCTGCGGCGGTCATGAGCCGGGCGGCCGCGGCGGGTTCGGTCTCGGGCGGGATCACCAGCAGGTCGCAGCGGCCGACGGTGTAGGAGAGCAGGATCATCTTGTCGGCATCCTGTTCGGTGAACCAGCCGACGTGCACGGTGTGGCCTGTGGCGGGAACCTTGTGCGGGACGACGGGCCAGCGGGTGGGGTTCACCGTGACGCGCGTGATGCGTCCATACTGCCCCTCCAGTGCGTCGACCAAGGGCGGAAGTTCGGCGGCGAGGTCACGCGAGCGAGGCCACCAGGCGCCGTCCAAGAGGCCGACGAGTGCGGTCTTCGGTGTCAGCGACAGGCGCGGCGAAAGCAGGGGCGCGACGGTGGTCATGATCGCGGACCCGTCTCCGGGCCGTCCTGCAGGGCGGCCCAGCGTCATGATCGCCGGAAACGACGTCCGCGTGGGAGCGGGTGTTCGAGTTACTCCCGGTACCTCCAGCGTACTCCGGCCCGTGGGCGGACGATCCGTTCTGACCAGGTGATTTCCCGCCGGGAACACCGCCCGGCCGATGTCCGCGGGCATGACCGCAGGCGCGCGGAGTACCGTGAGACCACGGCGGTATCTCGTCGGCCATGAGGTGTCGGCGGGGCCCCGCGCAGGCAGGCGGACCACCATGGCCGAATCCGACACTCCCACCCCTCGGAAGCTCCTTCCGGACGAGATCCACCGAGCGGTGAAGCCCGGCATGGCCCTGCTCCGGCTGCAGACGACCCACTCCCGCGAAGGCGTCCTCGACGGCGCCTGGTGGCCCCGTTCCCGCGACGTCGCGACCGAGCTGCCTGCCCTGATCCGGGCGCTCACCGCACACCTCGGCCCCGTCACGCGCGTCGGCCTGGACACGGACGCCTGGGAGGAGGTCCCGACGCGTGTGATCGTCGACGACCGGGTCGTGCGCCTCGACTCCTTCCCCGTCGGCGACGACACCGTCCTCATCACCCGTGGCGACAAAGACCACTTCGCCCTCCTGGTGGTGCCTCCGGACACGACACCCGACGCGGCACGAGGCGCCATGGCGCGTGCGGTCGACGCCGACAACGTCACCCAGGCCGCCGAGATCCTTGTCGCCACGCTTCCCGAACCAGCGGCACACCGTCAGGAGTCGGCATGATCCAGATGGCAGACATCCGTGAGTGGAGAACTCACGACGTGGTGGACGCGCGGGGCCACAGGATCGGTGAGCTGGAGGCGGTCTACGTCGACACCAGCACCGACGAGCCGGCCATGGCCACGGTCCGCGTCGGCCTGCCCACCCGACACCGTCTGGTGTTCGTCCCCCTGGACGGTGCGACGGTGGGGCCGGGCTACGTGAAGGTCGCCCATGACAAGGCGCTGGTGAAGCAGTGCCCTTCGATCGGCAGCGACGACGTACTTCCCGCCGGGGACGAGGAGGCGGTCTTCCGGCACTACGACCTCCCCTACCAGCCCGGGGCGAACGGCGAACGCCAGCTGGCACGCCGCTGAGCTCCCCAACCGACCGAGGGGGCAGCCCTCATGACGCTCTTCCTGGCCCTGGTCATCATTGCGATCGTGCTGGGCATCATCGGTGCCACCGTCGACGGACTGCTCTTCCTGCTCGTCATCGGCATCGTGCTGCTCGTGGCGGACCTCATCTACATCACCAAGCGCATGCGCCGCTCCGCCCATCGCGGCCCGGTCCGGTGACCCCGACGGACCGGGCGAACTGGTCCGGGTGTGGAGGCGCGCATGGGCCACGTCCCCCGTGCGCGTGGTGCGTGAGGGCCTCGCGGGAGCGGCGGGTGAACGGCGGATGGGCCGCGATGGCTCCATCACCGTCGCCGACTACTGGAGGGCCGGCGTTCGCGGTGCGCCGGGCACGGTCAAACGCGTCGACGAGCGTGTACGCCTCCATGTCCTGCCGCAGGGACGTGACGGCGACCGTCCTGCGCGGCTACATCGCCACGCTCGAAGGCGGGTGCGCTCCGCGCCATGCCCGTCAGATCCTCACCTCCCTCTCGAACATCTTCGAGACGGCCATCGACGACAAGCGCCTGCTGCGCAACCCGATGCGGGCCAAGTCGGTGCGCTGGCAGGTCTTGGGGCTCCCGCCGGGTGACGTCGAGCTGGCTGCCCATTGCCTGCAGTGCCCGGCCGCCGAGGTCGAGTTGCCGTGGGGCGGGCCGGAGCCGGAGCGGGAGAAGCGGACGTTCCCACTCGCCCTGAACCACGACGTACGGCAACGCGATCCTCGCGAACATCTTCAACGACGAGGTCTGGAAGCCTGCCCTCGCCGCGGCCGGGGTCATCCCCATGCGGCAGAAGGGGAAGCGCTGGAAGGCATCCCGCAAGGACGGCTTCCATGTCCTCCGGCACACCTACGCCTCGGTCATCCTCGAAGCGGGCGAATCCGTCGTCACGCTGGCCCGTTGGCTCGGCCACTCCAGCCCGACGATCACGCTCGACCACTACGCGCACTTCATGCCGGATGCTGGCGGGAAGGGACGGGCGGCCGTCGATGCGTTGCTCGGGGTGGTTCCTGAGTACGTACCAGAGGGCCTCGCGAGCGTGTGAGGGGGAACGGGTGGCACAGCGCACGCTGTGCCACCCGTTTTGCTGCACCTGGGCGAGCTCGGGATTCGCCAACTTGCCCACAAGACGCACTGCTCGCTGATGACGCTGAGGCCGTGCGACGTCGTGCCGCGACCAGCCCCGCCATCGCGGTGAACTGGCTGATTGAACTTCTCGGCATCGCCGATCCCACCATCGCCGCGTCAGGCGGGATCGTGTTCCTTCCAGGCCAGTACCTGGACTGTCTCAAGGGGCCAATGACGGTCTCTGTTCCTCTCGGGGCGTCGAGCCTCCGCCTCCCGTACGAACTGCTCGTTCCAGTCAGCCTGTTTCCGGTGGAGCGCAGGTCGGGACAATCGTCCGATGGCGGGATGGCAGGCTGCGACGACCTGCGCGATGACGAGTGAGGCTTCGGCATCGCAGGAGGGATCACCGGGGCGTTCGTGCGGGATGCCGTACCACTCGGCGACGGCCTCCAGGGAGCGCCGACCGGAGCGGAAGGGTTCGGCGTGCCGGTCCAGGACGAGGGGGTCGCAGATCGGTGACAGGCCGTTGGCCAGGCGATCGGACAGCGGCGTGAGCCCGTGCCGGAGCAGTTCCGTCTCCAAGGAGGTCAGCACGAACGGCGAGTGCCAGACCACCAGAGGCTCCTTGGTCACCAGATGCCCGACGAGCGTGGCTGTCAGTTCCTCCAGTGCCTGAGCGGCAGGCTCCCCGCGCGTACGTGCGTGCTCCACCGAGATGCCGTGCTTCTTGCGAGGCGCGACAGACAGCGGGCCGGGGCCAGGATCGATGAGCCAGGTTTGCACCGTCCCGTCGCTGGTGCGCAGCGCGGCACCGAGGATCCGGTCGACGTTGTATCTGTTTCCCGTGGTCGCGATGTCCAGGGACATGAGGCGACGTCGGTGCCAACCTGTGTGGTGATGTCGGGGTGGCGGTGCAGGCTCGCGGGCATGTTCGCGGTGGTACACGTCCCATCCGCCGAAAGCGGTGTCCACGAGTACACCGAGTCCTGCTGGAACGAGCGAGCCACAGACCTCGCACTCCCCCTCTCTCCGGTTGGGCCGCATCGCGGTGGGGTCCGACGTGGTGCCGTCCGGATCGGGTGTCGGCGCGTGTGCTGGGTGATAAACCACCCAGCCGCCCCATGCGCTGCGGAGCAGTACGCCGGCCTCGGCCGCGACCTCCGCGCTGCACCGGGCGCAGTGACCCGCGAATTGGTTCGTTCGAACGTGACTGTTCATTGGCCACCTCACTGAGGATCCAATGCTGCCGGGTCAATACCCGCGGCCGTAGATCTCCCGTAGCCACGGTTCCAGGACGGCGGGCATCCGCGCCAGCGTGTACCGGAAGGCATCACCAGACGGCCGGAATGGCAACCACGGGTGTGGCGGCAGCGGATCATCCCGCTCCACGCCCGTTGGCAGTCCGCCGACCGTCGGCAGGCGCGTGCGATGGGGCGGGAAGACCAACTCGGCCCAGAGCGTGGCCTCGAGGGGCACGGCCACGGCGCCGCCGCTCGGCTGCCACATCTCGCCGGTCTGCGGATGTAGCGGCACCAGCACCAGCTCGGCGGCCGGCTCACTGAGCCCCGGTCCCGCCAGGTCCAGCCGCTTCGTGGCTTCCCCCGCAGGTAGTAGCTCGGCGAGGGCCAGGCTGAACAGCTCGGCGACAGGCCCGGGCACCACCTCCACTGGACAGCCCCTAGCGGCCACCACGACGTGGGCGAGGGCCACGCCCGCCGGGATGTCCCGGTACTCGCCGAGCCGTTGCCACAGTGCGCCGGTGGCCAGCAGCTCCGGCCAGTCCGTGACGGGCCGCTCCGGCGGGCCGGGCAGCCGCACGATCGCCTGCGGGAGGAGTCGGACGACTTGCCAGCACCCGCAGTCGTCCATCCTTGTTCCAACGGGAAGATCGCAGCTCAGGCAGGCGAGGTTCGGCCCGTCCCGTCCGTCGATGCCCATGCAGTAGCCCGCGGCCCGTTCGAGGATCAGTCTGGTGCCGCGCATGTCGCCGGGTGCGAGGAGGATGGTGTCCGACGGTCCGTCGGACAGGTTGCCGGACGGGGCGAAGATTCCTCGCGCTGCCGCCTCCTGCGCTCCGAACTCCTCCCACGTCTGCCAGGGCGGACCGTACGGCTCGGGGTCGACGGCATACGTCCCTGCCTCCAGGAGGGGCGGGTGCAACCTCTCCCAGTGGGTGTCGCGCAGGTGGACCGGCAATGCCACCTCCGACACCGCCGCCGTCAGCACCGCACCGCAACCCGCACACCCGAACACTGCCAAGCCGTCCCCTCCCGCCATCGAAACCCCTGCATCGCACCAGGAAGGCGACCGGCAGGCAACGGATTTTCGTCCGATGCCGAACGTCTCGCCAGCCACTCTCGGTAACGGTCAACGGCAAGTGCTCGACTGGAGCCGAGGCTCTCGACAGGTGTGGAACAGCAGGGGGGAGGCGATTGCGCACTCCCCAGCGCAGCGCATTCTCCCCAGATTCTCCCCAGGGGGTCAGGAGTGACCCTAACGAGCCTTCGCGTACGCGAAGTTGATCAACGGCTTGGAGTCCGCTACTACAGCCAATCCCGCCGCTTGAAGATGAAGTACAGACTCACGCACACGACCGCCATCAGCAGAATCGCGAACGGATACCCAGCCGCCCACTTCAGCTCGGGCATCGTCTCGAAGTTCATCCCGTAGATGGTTCCCACCAATGTCGGTGCAAACAGAATGGCCGCCCACGAGGAGATCTTCTTGATCTCCTCGTTCTGCTCGAACCCCGCCTCTGCCAGCGCCCGCATCTCCGCGTTCTGCTGCTGCGTCACCAGCGTCGCGTTGACCGTGAGGATGTCGGTCAGGGCCTGGCGGAAGCCGTCGACTCGTTCGCTGGTGTGGGTGACGTGGTCGGCCACGTCGCGCAGATAGCGCTGGAGTTCCTCGTCGGTGCCGTACTTGGCGAAGCCCGCCATCAGGGCGTGCAGCATGGACACCAGGGGGCGGGTGGCGCGCTGGAACTCGACCATTTCGCGGGAGAGTTCGTAGATGCGGCGGGACGCCTTGGGGTCGCCGCCGAAGACGTCCGTCTCGATCTCGTCGATGTCGTTCTGGACGCCGGCCACGACAGGGGCGTAGCCGTCCACGACCGCGTCCAGGATCGCGTAGAGGACTGCCTCCGGGCCGAGCTTGAGGAGGTCGGGGGTCTCCTCCATGCGGCGGCGGACCGCCGAGAGGTCGGGGGCCGCGCCGTGCCGGACCGTGATGACGAAGTCGGGGCCCACGAAGACGTGGAGTTCGCCGAAGTCGACCTCCTCGGGGGCGTCCAGGTAGCGCGCCGCGCGCAGGACCACGAAGAGCGTCTCGCCGTACCGCTCCAGCTTGGGACGCTGGTGGGCCTCCATCGCGTCCTCGACGGCGAGTTCATGGAGGTCGAACTCGGCTGCCAGGGTGACGAGTTCGGCCTCGGTGGGGCGGGCGAGGCCGATCCAGGCCATGCCGTCCTGCTGCTCGCGCAGTTCGCGGAAGGTGTCGGCGAGGGAGGCGGGCGTCGCGACGCGGACGCCGTCCCGGTAGAGGGCTGCCTGCACCACGCTCGCGGCGTCCGGTGCTGTCGCATCCGTCGGGGCGGCGGACATGACATCGCCGGGGTTTCCGTTCCCGGTCGTCGGCGCACCATCGCCCTGGGAGGCGCGCCGCCAGCCGTGCTTCCTGGTGGTCGGTGCGGGCCGGGCGCGGCGCTCCGCCATGCTGGGTGCCTCCCATGTCGAACGTATGTCTAGATGGCCACGGAGCAGGATATACGGCTCAAAAGGCCCGGGTGTGGCGACGACGCGGCCGACTTGCGGACCGCGGGTGTCCGCAAGGGCCGCTAGCGTGCGGAACATGACGAAGACGAGGGCGAGTTCGGGTTCGGGTTCGGGTTTGGGTTCGAGGAAGGCGGCGTCCTCCGGGGGCGTCGCCCCGGTCCTTGGGACGCGTGCGCTCAACCGGGCCACGCTCGAGCGGCAGCTCCTCCTGCGCCGCTCGGCCGATCTGTCCGCCAAGGACGCCGTGGCCCATCTCCTCGGCCTGCAGGCGCAGAACGTCAAGCCGCCCTACTACGCCCTCGCGGCGCGCCTGGAGGACTTCGACCCGCTGGAGCTGTCCGCGCTCATGGAGGCGCGGGAGGCGGTCCGCATCGTCACCATGCGCTCCACCATCCATCTGCACACCGCGGAGGACGCCCTCGCGCTGCGGCCGATGATGCAGCCCGCGCTCGAACGCGAGATGGCGACGGTGTTCCGGAAGGGGCTCGTCGGCGTCGACCTGGAGGAGCTCGCCGTGCTCGCCCGCGAGGCCGTCGAGGCGGAGCCCCGCACCATGAAGCAGCTGCGCGAGGTGCTGCTCGTCCGGTGGCCCGACGCCGATCCGCAGTCCCTGGCGATCGCTGCCCGGTGTGTGCTGCCGCTCGTCCAGGTCACTCCCCGCGGGCTGTGGCGGCGCAGCGGCCAGGTCGCGCTCACCACGCTCGACCACTGGCTCGGCGGCGGTGCGGGGGAGCGGCGGCCGGTGCGGGGCGGCGCGTCGGGGTCCGCGATGGACGCCACCATGGACGCCACCATGGACACCACCGTCCTGCGCTATCTCGCCGCCTTCGGGCCCGCCTCCGTCAAGGACATGCAGACCTGGGCCCGGCTCACCCGCCTCCGGGAGGTCTTCGAGCGGCTCCGGCCCGGACTGCGTACGTTCCGTGACGAGAACGGGGTCGAGCTCTTCGACCTGCCCGACGCCCCGCGCCCCGACGCGGACACACCGGCTCCGCCGCGCTTCCTTCCCGAGTTCGACAACCTCCTGCTCTCGCACGCGGACCGGGCCCGGGTCGTGCCCGCCGAGTACAAGGGGCGGACCTGGAAGGGGAACTTCGCGTACTGCGTCTTCCTGCTCGACGGGTTTCTCGGTGGCGTGTGGCGGTGGGATGAGGACGCGAAGGGCGGGGGCGGCGTGCTGACCATCGAGCCGTTCGGGCGGGTGAGCCGGGCCGAGCGGGAGGAGCTGGTGGAGGAGGGGGAGCGGATGCTGGGGGTGCTCGCCGGGGCGGCGTCTTCTTTTGACGTTCGATTCGGGACCGTCATCGAGGGCTGAGGCGCGGGGCTTCTTTCCCCGACCCCGCCCCTTCCCGGCTTCCCGGCTGTGACATTTGCGGCTCCGCCGCGTGAGGGGGCAAGCCCCCGGACCCCCACCGTGGCTCGGTCCCGGGGCTCCGCCCCAGACCCCGCTCCTCAAACGCCGGAGAGGCCAAATGCACATCACGGCAGCAGCCCCGCCCGCCGCGCCGCCACCACCGCCTCCAACCGCGTATGCGCGCCCAGCTTCCGCATGGCCGCCCGCAGGTACCCCTTGACCGTCTCCGGGCGCAGCCCAAGCCGCTCCGCCGTCTTCGCGTTCGTCAGGCCGCCGGCCACGCACGTCAGGACGTCCACCTCACGAGGGGCGAGGGACACGTCGCGTTCGGGGGAGGGGGCCGCCGCCGTGGCCAAGCGGCCGCATACCGCGAGGAGTTCCTCGCGCAGCGCCGGATCCAGGACGCGGGGGGCCAGGCCGCGCAGCGTGCTGTGGGCCTCGCGGACCTGTTCCCAGGCGGCGGGCCCGGCCACCGGCTCCCGCGCCGTCACCAGGAGTTGGCGCACCTCGTCGCGTACGACAAGGGCCTGCTCCAGGTCCCGCGCCGCGGCCACCGCCGCCGACAGGGTCCGGCCGCCCAGCGGCTGGGCGGTACGCAGGGCGCCGTACAGCACGCCCCGCACCCGGCGCCGCACCACCACCGGCACCGCGAGGACCGAGCGCAGCCCCTCCGCGGCGACGGCACCGTCGTACTCATGGCTGATGTGCCGCGAATCGTGGTAGTCCGTGACCGCGCACGGACGCGAGAGCGCGACCGCCTTGCCGCCGAGACCGTTGCCCGCGGTCACCGCGAGCCCGCGCAGCGCACGCGTCCCCGTGCCGCTCAGCTCGCCGATCCGCACCTGACGCTGCCCTTCGAGGAGCCCGCCGAAGGCCACCGGAAGGCCCGTGCCCCGCCGCAGCCGCAGCAGAGCGGACCGCATCTCCACCGCATCGCCGCCGTCAGCCGTCACGCGTGTCGCCCCTTCACCGCAAACGGACACCCCCGTCCGGGGGTAGTGAGACCCGCAGCACGAATTACACGATGTTGAGTGGCGTCCGGCAATGAGCCCGGCAAAGGTGCGGGGCAGCGGACCGGCGACGAGGGAGAGCGCAATGACGACGACGGGCACCGGCGGCGGCACGGAACTGTTCCGCACCGCTCGGGACGTCCTGCTGCGGCATCGCGCGACGACGACAGCTACATCACGTTATGTGGGGCGCGCCGACGACGTCTTGAAGGCACCAGGATCAGGGGGCATTCCGTTTCGAATGCGGCTCGCGGCGTGAGGGTCGGCCGCGGGTGGGTGGTCATGCTCGGGCAGGGCGAGGTGTCGGCCGTGAGGTCGGCGTGTGAGATGCGAGAAGGGTGGCTGGCGACAGATGACGGACAAGAGCGTGACGGAGGAGTTCCGGTCGGCGAGGGACTTTCTGCTGCGGCATCGGGAGGACTACGAGGCTGCGTACGAGGGTTTCAGCTGGCCCCGGTTCGAGCAGTTCAACTGGGCGCTGGACTGGTTCGACGCGATCGCCGAGGGCAATGACCGCACGGCGCTCCACATCACGGAGGAAGGCGGGGGAGAACGGCGTTTCAGCTACGCCGAGTTGTCGGCACGCTCGAACCAGGTGGCCAACTGGCTCCGGGAGCAGGGCGTTACGGCCGGCGATCGGATCCTGGTGATGCTCGGCAACCAGGTGGAGCTGTGGGAGACGGCGCTCGCGGCGATGAAGTTGCGCGCGGTGATGATCCCGGCGACCCCGCTGCTCGGGACGGTTGATCTGCGGGACCGGATCGAGCGGGGCAGGGCGCGGCATGTGATCACCCGCGGCGAGGACGTCGAGAAGTTCGGGGGTGTGCCCGGCACGTACACAAGGATCGTGGTCGGGGAGGACTCCCCGAGCGAGGGCTGGCTGGCGTACGCGGACACGGCGTCGGCCGCGCAAGACTTCGAGCCGGACGGCCCCACGGCGGCCGACGACCCGCTGATGCTGTACTTCACCTCGGGCACGACATCGCAGCCGAAGCTGGTGGAGCACACCCATGTGTCGTACCCGGTCGGCCACTTGGCGACGATGTACTGGATCGGCCTCAAGCCCGGCGACGTACATCTCAACATCTCCTCGCCGGGCTGGGCCAAGCACGCGTGGTCGAATCTCTTCGCGCCTTGGAATGCGGAGGCGACGGTCTTCATCTACAACTACACGCGCTTCGACGCGGGCAGCTTGATGGCGGAGATGGACCGGGTTGGCGTCACCAGCTTCTGCGCACCGCCCACGGTGTGGCGGATGCTGATCCAGGCCGACCTGGGGCAGTTGGGCACTCCGCCGCGGGAGATCGTGGCGGCCGGTGAGCCGCTGAACCCCGAGGTGATCGAGGCGGTGAACCGCGCCTGGGGCGTGGTGATCCGGGACGGCTTCGGCCAGACGGAGACCGCGGTCCAGGTGGCCAACTCCCCGGGCCAGCGTCTGAACCCCGGCTCGATGGGCCGGCCGAGCCCCGGCTATCGGGTCACGCTCCTCGACCCGGTCACCGGCGAACCGGGAGCGGCGGAGGGCGAGATCTCCCTGGACCTCGCGGCGAACCCGGTCGGCCTGATGACCGGCTACCACGGGGATGCGGGGCGCACGGCCGAGGCGATGGCGGACGGTTACTACCGCACGGGTGACATCGGGTCGCTGGACGCCGATGGGTACCTCACCTATGTCGGCCGCAGTGATGACGTCTTCAAGTCTTCCGACTACAAGGTCTCGCCCTTCGAGCTGGAGAGCGCGCTGCTTGAGCACGAGGCGGTGGTGGAGGCCGCGGTCGTGCCCGCGCCGGACGCGCTGCGGCTCGCTGTCCCGAAGGCGTACGTCGTGCTGGCGAAGGGCTGGTCGCCGGGCGAGGAAACGGCAGAGGCGATCTTCCAGTACACCCGGTCGGTGCTGGCTCCGTACAAGCGGATCCGGCGGATCGAGTTCACGGAGGAGCTTCCGAAGACCATCTCCGGCAAGATCCGGCGAGTTGATCTGCGGGAGCGGACGGCGGAAGGGTCACTGGACGAGTGGATGGAGCGGGGCAAGCGCTGAGTTCATGCCAGAGCGGCGTCCCCAAACTCCGATATCACCTTTGGGGCGGGCTCCCGCTGGCGCGTGGGCGTGCGGCTTGTCCGAGGGCGCGCTGAAGGGAGGCCGTGGAGCGCAAGGACCCGTCCGCGCTCCGCGTCGCCCGACACCAGGTGCTTGGGCAGTACGTGCTCGGCCTCGTAGCCCTTGTGGCGGGCGTTGGCGCCACGCCTGGCCGATAACCCCGAGCGCCGCACACCAAGGGCGATCACCCCGGACGCGTGCGCCGTCGTCTCCACCTCCTCGTCGTACGAACGCGGTGACGCAGCACGGCCTCCGGCCAGGCCTGGCCGGAGGCTGTGCTGCGTGGCGCCGTGGAGGTCCGCATCGTCACCGGCCGGCACGACCTGTCGCGTGCGGATCAGTCGAGAATGCTGCCGTTGCCGGGGCGGCTGCCGCGGGTGCGGCGGTTGTCCAGGAGGACGAACGTGCGGTGCAGCCAGCGGTCCTGGCCGTCGTAGCGCGGGGTGAAGGCCGAACGCCCGTGGATGGCGAGGCGGTTGTCCACGAACACCATCTCGCCGGAGCGTAGCGGGACCGACGTCGAGGCTTCGACGAACGCGTCCCGCAGTCGCTCCAGGGCCGCCGCGGCCCCCGCGTCGAGGGCGGCGGTGGCATCGAAGTCCACCTTGAGGGCCGCGCCCGCCAGCCACGTCGCGGCGACCGCGTACGGAGCCTCCCGCAGCAGTACCGACACCCCGCACAGAGCCGCGACGACCATGCAGAGCCGCAACCAGGACAGCCGCCGTCGGCGTGCCGCACGTGTGCTGATCGCCACATCGACGGCCTCGTCGGCGATCTCCGCGATGCGGTGGTCGATCAGATCGCCGTACCGGTCGACGAACCGGAGCAGCTCCGCACGGGAAGCGGGTTCGGCCGGGGCGTTGCTTGCGTGGGGGCGTCCGCGATGAGCGTGTCGCCCTCTACTGCCGTGTTCTGCTTCGTCATACGGATCACTCTGGTCGACCGGGTGCCGCGCTGTCGGTCACGTGCACCCACGAACCGGGGGTGGGTTATCCCTACCCCCGACTCGTCGGTTGTCCTCGTATCACCCCAGGCCACAGCCTCGCTACCGTCCTGGTGTAATCAGGAATCGTCAGTCGAGGAGGGCCGCATGGTTCTGGCCGACACCCGCGAAGCCGACCACCGGTCGGAATCGGGTGACCCCGTGATCGCCGGTGAACAACCGATGGCACGACCGCAGGGCCCGGCCCTGCCACCGAATCCTTACCGGGCCCTGGGGTCCCCGTACTTGTGGCGGGCGAGCGTCCAGCTGGCCACCGACGCGGTGATGGGTGTGGCCGGCCTGGCTGTGCTGACCGCGCTCGGTGCCGCGGTCTGCCTGGTGCCGGCCGGTCTTGTCGGCGTACCGCTGGTGATACTCGCGGGCCGGGTGCTGCATCTGCTCGGCGCCGCCGAGCGCCAACGCTGGTCCGCCATCTGCGAGTTGGACATACCGCCGCAGCCGCGTCCCGCGCTGTCCGGACCGCTGCTCGGGTCGGCGGCGGCGCTCGCCAGGAGCCGGTCGAGTTGGCACCTGGTGGCCTACTTCGGGGTGCTGGCCCCCTGGTCGCTGGTGACCCTGCTCGGCAGCGCGCTGGTGTGGGGCGTCCCGCTCGCTCTGGTGATTCTGCCCGCCTCCTACACCCAACTACCTTCGGGATCCGCCTCGTTGGGCCTGTTCACGGTGGGCGACCTCGGTACCGCGCTCCTGGTCTCCGCGGTCACGCTGTTGCTGTGGGCCACCCTCGCCCCGCTGGCGGTGCGTGGTCTGCTCGCCGTCGACATGCTGCTTGCCCGCACCCTCCTTGCGCTGCCCCGCGACGTCACACTGGCCCAGCGGGTCGAGTACTTGACGGAGAGCCGGGCCCGCGTGGTCGACGCCGCCGAGGCCGAACGCCGGCGCATCGAACGCGACCTGCACGACGGCGCCCAACAGCACCTGGTCGCCATGGCGATGACGCTCGGCCGGGCCCGCTCCCGGCTCAAGGGCTCCGGCCAGGACGCGGCGCTCGAGCTGGTGGATGAGGCCAGGGCCAGCGCCCAGGAGGCCATCGACGAACTGCGCGATCTCACCCGCGGGCTGCACCCGCCCGTCCTCACGGACCGGGGTCTGGACGCCGCCCTGTCCGCCGTGGCCGCCCGTCTTTCGATCCCGGTCGACGTCGACGTGGATGTGGCACCTCGCCCGTCGACGACCGTGGAAGGCATCGCCTACTTCGTCGTCACCGAAGCCCTCACCAACGTCGCCAAGCACGCGCAGTCCCGGAAGGCCTGGGTGCGGATCCGGCGCACCGCGGACCGGCTGGCCGTGACGATCGGCGACGACGGCGTCGGCGGGGCGAAGGTCTCGGTGGGCGGCGGACTCGCGGGCCTGGCCGACCGGGTCTCCGGCGTCGACGGCCGACTGCGCGTCACCAGCCCGCCCGGTGGACCGACCCTGATCGAAGTGGAAATGCAATGCGCGTAGTGATCGCCGAGGACTCCGCCCTGCTGCGGCAAGGCATCGTCCTGCTCCTGCGGGACGCCGGCATCGACGTCGTCGACGCCGTCGGGGACGGGGAGGCGCTGCTGCGCTCCGTCGCCGAGCACCGGCCCGACGTCTGCGTCGTCGACGTACGGATGCCGCCCACCTTCGTCGACGAGGGCCTGCGCGCCGCCCTCGTCATCCGCAACCGCTGGCCGGAGACCGGGGTGCTCGTGCTGTCCCAGTACGTGGAGCAGAGCTACGCCGTCGATCTCATCGAGAGCGCAACCAGCGGCGTCGGCTACCTGCTGAAGGACCGGGTCTCGGACGCGGACGAGTTCGTCGACGGCCTGCGGCGCGTGCGGGCCGGCGACACCGTCCTCGACCCGGAGGTGGTCAAGCAGATGCTCGCCCGCAGTCGCAGGCAGGACCCCATGGCCACGCTCTCGCCCCGGGAGCGCGACGTGCTGGCCGCGATGGCGGAGGGCCGGTCCAACACGGGCATCGCCGACGAACTGTGCGTCGGCTCCGCCGCCGTCGAGAAACACATCCGCAGCATCTTCGTGAAGTTCGGGCTGCACCCGGAAGACGGCGAACACCGCCGTGTACTCGCTGTTCTACGTTACTTGGGAGCTTGAAAGACATGGCAACGCGCAAGAACCGCTGGATCCTGGCCGTCGGCCTGATCATCCTCGTCGTGGTCGCCGGCACCGGCGCCTGGCTGGTCACCAGCGCCCTTCCCGCCCACAAGAAGTACTCCTCCGACCACACCGCGAACGCCGCGTCCAGCACCCTGCTGCGCGTCGGCACCCACGGCGGCGTCACCTTGCACGCCGGCCATGACTCCAAGGTCCACGTCACGGCTACCGGCGACTACGCGGACACCCCGCCGAAGGTGACGGTGAAGTCCTCGGGGAAGACGACCGCGGTCACCGGCTCCTGCGGCGACGACTGCTCCCTGAACCTGGACATCACCCTGCCCGCCGCCCTCGCGGCCGAAGTCAGTTCCGGCCAGGGTCAGATCACCGGAAGCGATCTCACCGGACGCCTCGCCCTGACCACCGATGCCGGTGCCATCGACCTCACCAACCCGCGGGGTCCGCTCGTGCTGCACACCACCAGCGGCCAGATCGACGTGAAGGACGCCAAGCCCGCCACCTTCGAGGCAAGGACCCGGCAGGGCGAGGTCCGCGCCACCTTCGCGACCGCCCCCACCGCCGCGGCCGTCACCACCGACCAGGGCGGCGTCGACCTGACCCTGCCGCGCCGCTCCGGCTACTACATCCAGGCGCAGAGCAAGACCGGAACCCCGCACGTCACCCTGCCTTGGAACCGCGACGGCAAGCACACGGTCACCGTGCACACGAACGAAGGCGGCGTGGAGATCCACTGACCGCCCCCGCCGGCTCCGCTTCGGCCTGATGACCGGCTACGACGGTGACCCGGAGCGCACCGCCGAGGTGAGGTGATGGCGGACGGCTACTACCGCACGGGTGACATCGGCTCGCTGGACGCCGATGGGTACGTCACCTATGTCGGCCGCAGCGAGAGAGTGGGTATGTCCATCCAGCCACCCACGGGGTGGGCTCCTGCCCCGGCCTCGGAGCTCCCACGAAGGCAGGCGCAAGCGGGCCAAGAATTCCGCCCGTGATCCCGCCGCTCAGGCCATCAGCTTCGTCTTCCCCATGAAGTGGTCAACTGCCGCGCCGCTTGCTCCTCTGGCAGCGAACTGCCCTTTGCCGCAAGGGATTCTCGTCCAGACGCTCCACCTCGCAACTTCAGTGCGAGGTTGGAAAAGGCTCAGCGACCTGCGACTTCATCTGGAGGGTCTGCCGACGCTGTCGGCAGACCCTCATACGAGATCCAGGTCAGGGATCTCCGTTACCTGCATCCAGGGATATAGGGAGGAAAATCGCAAACATGACCACCCCTGCGAGTGTCCCGATGAGCACGGGGTGCCTCGCGGAGAATTTCTGCCTTCTGGTGGGCGGACGGCCACCAAAGCGTTTTTCGAAGCGCCAGTAGGCGGTTGACCGCAGGGCCGAGCTTCCCCGCGAAGCTACCAGCGCCCCCATGCCATGGGCTGCCAGGTCGCCGACCAATACCCGCCGAGGGTCTGGTTCTCCCCAGAGGCAGCGTGGGCCCCCGCGCTCGCCAGACCCGCTCCAACGACGACGCAAGCTGCTGTTGCGGTCATGCCGCTGGCGAAGCTGCACCCGGCGGCGACCCCGATTCCGAGGATGGCGCCGCTGTGCTTCTTCCAGACCTTCTTCACCTTCCCCCACCCGGGTATGCCCCAGAGTCCGTTGGGGTCACCGGAGGCGTACAGGTAGGGGTTGGCTTCCAGGCCCGAGGGGTCGGGCTGGGTGAAGCGGCCGGTGCGCGGGTCCATGTACCGGGCCTCGTTGTGGTAGAGCCCGGTCGGGTCCTGGTAGCCGCCGGCGAAGCGGTACGTGCGGGTCAGCTGCAGGGACTGGCCGACCCCGGCGACCTCAGGGGGCCGCCCTGGGCGGGGATATCTGGACCATGTGGCAGAAGGTGAACCAGGACAATGCGTTCAGCATCTCGACCGTGGCCATGAGCCACCTGTGGGCCACGGACGGTAAGCCGGGCGGCCAGAACCCTCCCAATGGGGAGGAGATCATGCGCGGTATGCGCCTGGACTACACGGAGAAGGAGATCTTCGAGGTCCTCCGCCGCTTCCAGGGCTGGGGCACCGAGGCGGAAGAGCACGCGGGAAAGCGCATGGCGCTCTACCAGATCTTTGAGAAATACAACGGCATCGTCCGGAACCTGTGAGAAAGAGCGGTGAGCGAGATGACGGCATCCGACCCCTTCGAGGGGCATAGCCCTCTTGCCTTGGTGCTGATCATCCTGGTCGGGCTGATCGTCGCGGCCGGCCTTGCCGTTTACGGCTTCTCGACCATGGCCCGGCAGGGCGTCAGGGGTACAGGACCGGGAACCCTGCTCCGCAGTCTCGCCGCTCTCGCAGCCGCCGCCGCGGCAGCTGTGTACGTCTGGGGCGCCTTCCACCTCGCGCTGATGGACGACACGGCCGTCACCCAGGAGTGCCGAGAAGCGGTGGGGCAAGCACGCGCAGCCGACATCGACCGGTACGAGGCCAGCTACATCCCGTTGCGCCTTGGCTGCCACGTTGCAGGCGACCGGACGCACGCCGCCGGTGTTCCCGGCTACGTCAACCCCGCTGCGGTGGGATTCGCGCTGACCGCAGCCGTACTCGCCGCTTCCGCGCCCTTCGCGCCGGAGTCCCGCGCCAGAGACAACTCCAAGAAGGAGACCTCCAGTTGAACACGCCGCACATATCGCGCCGAACCGTCCTCGCGCGCACAGCCGTCATCTCCGGAGCCGCCATCGCCGCCTCCCTCCCTGCCTCGCACCTGCTGTCGTCTCCCGCCTATGCGGCAGGCACGGATCCCACACCGGCGAAGGTGCGCGAGGCGGTACGCAGAGCGCAGGCACGGACAAGACGGGTGATGACAGGCAAGGCGTCCCGCAACGGATGGGAGATGGAGCGGGTCGCCGATGACAGCGGCAACATCCACACCCGCCCCGTCCCTGGCACCCCGCTCGCAGGCGTGGCGGTGCGCATGGGCGACGCGGAAACCGTCCTCGTCCACGTCGTCCGTCGCTTCCACTACGAGATCGACACTCTGCGCAAGGGCGAGGTGGTCGGTTGGCGCAAGCCCGGGCAAGTCCGCAAGGGGCTGCCAGAAGGCAACCAAGCCTCCGGGACCGCAGTGCAGATCCGCCCCGGCCACTACCCGCACGGCGCCAAGGGCGGCTTCTTTCCCCGCCAGTTGACCGTAATCCGCGACATACTCGCTGAGCTCAACGGCGTCGTCCGCTGGGGCGGCGACGACACCAAGCCGGACGAAGCCCTCTTCTACATCGACGCACGCCCCGACGACAAGCGCCTGCCCGACGTCGTCGCCAAGCTCCGCAGCTGGAACGAAGATCCCGCCAAGGGAGCGGGGGCACCGGTGGATGTACTTGCCGCCAAGCGGCGCAGTGCGGCCAAGGCCCTGGAGCGCCGCCAGCGGCGATCCTGACCAAGCCGCAGCAGGCGGCGAACACGGGCCGACGCGAATGTCGGCGGTGCAGGGTGCGTACGCGGGACAGGTACGTGCCGCTGCTGTCGGACGACGCATGCTCGCAGGTCGAGCCACTCTTCCGGGCACGCAAGGGTCGACGCAGCGCGGACCCCCGGGTCACACTTGGCGCCGTGTTTCACAAGGCCCGCGTGGGGTGTGCTTGGAGTGACCTGCCGTCTCCGCCGGGCAACCTGTCCAGCGTGTGGCTTCGGTGGCTTCGGACAGGGTTCTGGGAGCAGCTCATGGATGTGTTGACAGGTATGCCGGGGACGCGGATCACAGAGAACGGCATCACGCTGCCGCCGTTGGAGATCTGGGGGAGCGTGGATCCGTTGCTGGAGAGCGCGCTCCTTGAGCACGAGGCGGTCGCGGAGGTGGCGGTCGTGCCCGCGCCGGACGCGGTGCGGCTTGCCGTGCCCAAGGCGTATGTCGTCCTCGCCGCCGGATACGAACCGGGACCCGACACCGCGAAGCTGCTCTTCGAGCACTCGCGTGCGGTCCTCGCCCCCTACAAGCGGCTGCGCCGCCTGGAGTTCGGTGCGTTTCCCAAGGCCGTCTCCGGCAAGATCCGCCGGATCGAGCTGCGCGAGGCGACCGCGGCAGGGCCGGACGCCGAGTACCGCGAGGAGGACTTCCGGTGAGTGAGCTCTCGTATGCGCACGGCGTGAGCTCCACGCCGCTGCTCGGTGACACGATCGGGCGCAACCTCGACCGGGCCGTCGAGGCCTGGCCGGAGCGGGACGCGCTGGTGGACGTGGCGGCGGGCACGCGGTGGACTTACGCCGAATTCGGGGCGGCTGTCGAGCAGTTGGCGCGCGGGTTCATGGGGAGCGGGGTCGCCAAGGGGGACCGGGTCGGCATCTGGGCGGTGAACTGTGCCGAGTGGGTGCTCGTGCAGTACGCCACCGCGCGGATCGGCGCCATCATGGTCAACATCAACCCGGCTTACCGCGCACATGAGTTGGAGTACGTGCTCAAGCAGGCCGGGGTGACCGTCCTGGTCGCGTCGCAGTCCCATAAGTCGAGCGACTACCGATCGCTCGTCGATCAGGTGCGGCCCGGCTGTCCCGAGCTGAGGTCCGTCCACTACATCGAGGACGGTTCCTGGGATGTGCTGCTCGATGCGGCCGCCACCGTCTCGGGCGCCGAACTCGCCGCCCGCGAGGCCGAGTTGAGTTGCGACGATCCCGTCAATATTCAGTACACGTCCGGCACGACCGGCTTTCCCAAGGGGGCCACCCTCTCCCATCACAACATCCTCAACAACGGTTACTGGGTTGGGCGTACGGTCGGCTACACCGAGCAGGATCGGGTGTGTCTTCCTGTGCCCTTCTATCACTGCTTCGGGATGGTCATGGGGAACCTGGGGGCCACCTCTCACGGGGCCTGCATCGTCATCCCCGCGCCCTCCTTCGACCCCGTCGCCACGCTGCACGCCGTCGAGCGCGAGCGCTGCACCTCGCTGTACGGGGTGCCGACCATGTTCATCGCGGAGCTGAACCTCGCCGACTTCGCGACGTACGACCTGAGTTCGCTGCGCACCGGCATCATGGCGGGCTCGCCCTGTCCGGTCGAGGTGATGAAGCGGGTGGTCGCCGAGATGCACATGGAGGAGGTCTCCATCTGTTACGGCATGACGGAGACGTCGCCGGTCTCGACGCAGACGCGGCGTACCGACGACCTGGAGCGGCGTACCGGCACCGTGGGGCGGGTGCTGCCGCACATCGAGGTCAAGGTGGTCGACCCGGTGAGTGGTGTGACGCTGCCGCGCGGCGCGTCCGGTGAGCTGTGCACTCGGGGCTACAGCGTGATGCTCGGCTACTGGGACGAGCCCGAGCGGACGGCCGAGGTGATCGACTCGGGGCGTTGGATGCATACGGGTGACCTTGCGATCATGCGCGAGGACGGTTACGTCCAGATCGTCGGGCGGATCAAGGACATGATCATCCGGGGCGGCGAGAACATTTACCCGCGCGAGATCGAGGAGTTTCTGTACGGCCACCCGAAGATCGCGGATGTCCAGGTGGTGGGGGTTCCCGACGAACGGTACGGGGAGGTTCCGCTCGCCTGCGTGATCCTGAGGGACGCGGAGGATCCGTTGACGCTTGAGGAGCTCCGGGCTTACTGCGAAGGGCAGTTGGCCCACTACAAGGTGCCGGCCGGGCTGCGGATTCTGGACGACTTCCCCATGACCGTGTCTGGGAAAGTGCGGAAGATCGAACTCAGGGAGCGGTACGGGGCGTAGCTCCGCCTGGGGCGAGGTCGCGGCGCATGGCCACCCGTGGCCAGCGGTCGAGGCCGAGCTCGGCCTCGTGGGCGCGGATCTTCCGCAGCCCCGGGGTGAGTTCGGCCTCGTCGAGCACGCGGAATCCGATGCGGGCGTAGTACGGGGCGTTCCAGGGGACGTCCGCGAACGTGGTGAGCGTGAGGGGCCTGCGGGTGCGGTCGGCGGTGTGCTCGATCAGGGCACGGCCGATGCGGTGGCCCGCGGCGCGGGGGTGCACTGAGACCTGCTCGATGTGCTCGGCGTCGTCCACCTGTTCGCTGAGGAGGTACGCGACGGGGGCGTCGTCGTCGGCACCGTGCCCCGGGGTGGTGGCCACCCAGGCGTTCCCGGCGCGCCGGAAGCGGTCCAGGGTTTCCACCGTGGGCGGGTCGTCGTCGGCGATCGCGACCATGCCGAGGGCGCGGAAGGGTTCGCCCGCCGCGCGCTCGATGTCCTGGAGCGTCGCCAGGTCGGCGGGGGTGGCGGGGCGGATTCGCGGGTGCATGCGCATGTGCCGACTATGCCCGGTCCGGTGTGTCCGGGGGCGGGATTTTCTGGCCCGCCGCTTCGCGGCGGATCGCTCCCACCCACCCGATTGCCCTGCGGCGTACTACACCCCCATCGCCAGCAGCTCGTCCGCCGGTGAATTCACCGGCTGCGGCGTGCCCGTGAGGTCGATGAGGAACAGGGGGATCGACAGCGCCTGCGCACGGGCATGGGCCGGATCCTCGTAGCCGGCGAGGGAGAAGCAGAGGCAGGTCGTCGTGGCCGCCATGGCGGAGAGCCACAGGCATTCCACGTCACGGAGGGAGAGGGGGCGCACCGATGGCTCTATCAGCGCGATCACGCCCTCCGCGGCGACCCGCACGCCGGACGGCGCCCGCTCGACCGCCCCGCTGATGTCCCGGTACCCCAGCCACCGCAGATACAGCGCGGCCACCGTCACCACGTCCCGCGCCGTACGGACGGCGATCGGCTGGAACGCGGGGCGCGGCGCCGGAGCCGTCCGGGGGAGCGGGATGTGCGCCGGAGCCGTCGGAGGCGTACGCACCGGTATGCGCAGCACCGCCCCGCAGCCGCACCCCAGCTCCGGCTGCGGCCACTGACCCCGGTGCCCGCACACCTGGCAGCGCACGCTCACCCACGCGTCCGCCCACGTCCGGTCGGTGACCGGTGACACCGCGGCGCCGCGCGCGAGGGGCGGGACCACGGGGGCACCGCATCCGCAGGGGTATGTCGGCGGCGCGTACAGATGCTCGCGCCGGCAGACGGGGCACCGCACCGGCATGCTGCTCTGCGTCATCACCCTCACCGTCCGCCCGCCCGCCCCTGGAGCGTCCATCGTCCACCAACGAGGCTTCCAGGGACAGGAGATTGACGGTACGTCAGCCAAAGCCCACCGCCCCGATCCGCGACTTCGAGCTGGACGCGAAGACGACCACCTGCCGCCCGCTCGCCGCCACCACATTGCCGATGCCGTCCATGGCCGCCACGTACGGCAGCGTGCCGTCCCCGTCCGTCGAGCCGTCGTCGAGGTCGAAGCGCACGATGTGGGTCGGTTCGTCGGGGGAGCTGTACTCGACCATGCCGGTCACCTTGCCGTCGCCCAGCGAGAGCAGGTTCATGGCGCCGAACGGCAGCGGCTCGTGGAGGCGGACCTTGCCCGATTCCGTGTCGATCACGACGAGTTCGGCCTGTCTGCCGGACGGGCCCCTCGTCTGCGCGGCCATGATGTCGCCCTCGGACAGCATTCTGCCGTCGTCCTCGCCCCGGACCAGGTCGAGTTCGCCGTACGGACCGTTCACCGCGACCTCGTGGTGCGCGCGCCCCTTGAGGTCGAGGACTAGCAGTGAGTTCTTGCTGCCGTCGCCGCCCCGCCCCAGCGAGACGGCCACCGGCTCGGTGGTGAGCACCCGCGGCTCGGTGACATTGACCGGCAGCCGGTGCGTCCAGCGCACCTCACCGGTGGCGGCGTCCAGTTCCCGCACGGTGTTGGCGCTCGTGGCCACACCGTCTCCGCCGGAGCAGGTCTGGAGGAGGACGACCGTGCGCCGGCCCACCGTCGCGATGAACAGGCTGCAGTTGTCGACCCCTTCCGTGTAGTGCCACAGCTCCTTGCCGGTGCGGCGGTCGAGGCCGACGACCCCGCGCTCGCCCGACGCGACGAGCGCCCGGCCCGTCATGCCAAGCGTGATCCCCGCGCCGTGCGATGCGCCGATGTCCTTGTGCCACAGGAGTTTTCCGCTGCCGGTGTCGACGGCGCCGACGCGTGTGCACTTGGCCTGCCGGTTCGGGTCCTTGCCGAAGCCGAGGGCGCCGATGCCGCCGGACGTCGCGCTCGGGCCCGCCGAAGCCGAGCAAGTCCGAAGATTATTAGGGGGTTTGACCATCCAGAGCTCGTCGCCGTTTGCCGCGTCGTAGCCGCGCGCGCCGAGCCAGTCGACACGGGCGGCCGTTCCTTTGTGCAGCCAGCCGCCGAGCAGGAAGCGCTCGTCGTCACTGCCGGAGACGTCGGCCGTCCACTTCTTCTCGCGTACGCCTTCCGCCTGCGCCGCGGGGAGTACGTCGCTGCCGGGTCCGGCGGGCGCGGTACGCGCGCTCTCGTTCGGCGAGGTGGAGGCGGGGGGTGAGCTGCTCGACGTGCCGCCGCCGGGCTTCTTGCCCTGCGGGGTGCCGCCTGCGTCGTCGTCCAGGAGCCGCGGCACGAACACCGCCGCGAGGACCGCGAGCACGGCGGCCGCCGCGACCAGCGGCCACCACGGGCGACGGCGCCGCGGCGGGGTCACCGGCGGCGGGGGAGCGGCCCGTGGCGGGGGCGGGGCCAGGCGGTAGGAGGTCGGCTCGGGGGAGGGGGAGCCGTCCCACGGTGCGAGGGCCGACTGCGCGGCCCGCGCCGCCGCGATCACCTCGCGGGGCGAGGGCCGCCGCCCCGGCTCCTTCGCCAGACATGCGCGTACGAGGGGCAGGAGCGGCCCGGTGACACCGGCGGTGTCCGCGTCCTCGTGCACGGTCCGGTACGCGATCGTGGCTCCGGGCCCTTCGCCGAACGGATGCCGCCCGGTCGCCGCGAAGAGGAGCACCGCGCCGAGCGAGAAGACGTCCGACGCGGCCTCCACCGGTGCGGAGCCGGTGAGTTGCTCGGGCGACGCGTAGCCGAAGGTGCCGATCATCATGCCCGTACCGGTCAGCGCGGTGGCGTCGGCGGCGCGTGCGATGCCGAAGTCGATGACGCGCGGCCCGTCGTCGGTGAGCAGTACGTTCGACGGTTTGAGGTCACGGTGCACGATGCCCGCGCCGTGGATGACGACGAGCGCCTCGCCGAGCGCGGCGGCCAGCGAGCAGAGCCGGTCGTGCGGCAGCGGACCGCCCTGCGCGAGTGCCTCGCCGAGCGAGGGTCCGTCGACGTAACTCGTGGCGAGCCACGGCGGATCGCCCTCCGGGTCGGCGCCCACCACCGGCACCGTGAAATAGCTCAACACCCGCTCGGCCGCGGCGACTTCCTGCCGGAAGCGCGCCCGGAACTCGGGGTCGTCGGCCAGCTCGGCGTGCACCAGTTTGACGGCGGCCTGCCGCCCCTCACGGTCCCGCCCCAGATACACCTCGCCCATGCCGCCCGAGCCGAGCCGCCGCGTCAGCTCATAGCCGCCGACCCAACGCCCGCCGCTCCCAGGGCCGTTCACCGGCACGGTCACCCTGTACTGTCCGCGCTGCCGATGACGATCGGGCCCTCGTCCTCGTCGAGGATGCTGAACACGGCGGCCCGGCCGTCGTGCACCACGACCGTCGCCCCGCCGCCGAAGTCGCGGGCGTTCCCGATGGTGCCCCCGGACGTGACGTCCCCGTCGTCCAGGTCGAGCCGCTGGAGCCGTGCCTCGTCGCTGAATCCCTTGCTCTCGTCCCCGTCGGCCACCAGGACCCCGCGGTCGTCCACGCCGAGGACCATGGCGCTCGTCGCGTCGGTGTAGGGGTGCCGCCAGCGCACCTTGCCGGTGGCCGAGTCGACGGCGAGCACCCCGAAGCCCTTCTTGTTGTAGTACTCGGTGACGACGACGTCGCGCCAGCCCTTCGGCCCGTCGAACGCGGACCCGAAGCCGCTGGTGGTGACGGTCCCGAACGACTGCTTGTTGGCGAGCGGCTTCCCCCGGCGGCCCTTGGCGTCGAAGGTCTGCAGGGGCAGGTCCTTGGAGTCCTCGACGAAGAGCATCGCCGACACCGGCTCGGCGGTGGCCAGCGTCATCCCGGTCACGTCCTCGGGAAGCTGTGTGGCCCAGCGCACCGAACCGTCCTTCGCATCGATCTCGCGTACGCGGGCGCGCCGCTGCCCGTCGTCGCCGCAGGTGGCCGACTCGACGACGGTGGCCCGGCCCACCAGGGCGGTCTGGAGTACGCAGCCCTTGGCGAAGTAGGGGCGCCCCCACCGCCGGTCACCGTCGCCGACCGCGTAACCGGCCTCGTCCGCGGCGGACAGGGCGACGACGGTGTCGCCCGCGATGCCGACCCGCGTCCAGGCCCTGGGCGCGGGCGGATTCCGTACGGCCAGGGACTTCGACCAGGCGATGTCGCCGTTGGCCAGGTCGAGCACGGCCAGCCGGTCGCAGCCCTTCTTGAAGTCCGGGTCGGGGCCGAAGACGACGGCTCCTCGGCTCCCGTCGTCCGTGGCCGTCCGCGACATCGCGCACGGTTTGAGCCCCGGCTTCGGCGGCTTCGCGGTCCATAGGACCTTTCCCGTGGACGGTTCGAAGGCGCGGACCGCGTCCTCGTTCGCGCGGATCAGGGCCTTGTCCGTGAGCCAGACGCCGACCAGCTGCTGCCGGTCCTTGGACGTGTTGCTGCCTTCACCGGCGGCCGGTGGCTTGGGCCGCTGGGCCCACTCCTCCGACCACGATCCGTCCAGGGGTACGTTCCCGAGCGGGCTCGCGGGGTCACCGAGGGGCCGCATGGCGCGCGGCCCCAGGGCCTCGGTGACCTTGCCGAGCCGCTTCGGGATCTTGTCGCCGTCGGGCCGGGCCCCGCCCGCGGAGCCGGAACCGGAGCCCGAACCCCCGGAACCGCTCCCACCCTCGCCCCCGCGCTCCTCGCCCGGCACGAGCAGCAGCCCCACCACTACCCCCGCCACGGCGAGCCGGTGAACGCCCGGCGCCTGCTGCCCGGCAGCGGAAGCCCCGCCATGCGGGCGACGGTGCGCGGCGCGGGCCGGGCCGCCGGGGTCTTGGCGAGGCAGGCGGAGATCAGCGGAAGGAGCTCCTCCGGGACGCCCTCGGCGTGCACGGTGCGGTAGCCGACGGCGTCAGACGGGCCGCTGCCGAAGGGGGCGCGGCCGGTCGCCGCGAAGGCGAGGACAGCGCCGAGCGAGAAGACGTCGGCGGCGGGCGTGGAAACGCCCTGGGTGAGGTGCTCCGGGGCCGCGTACCCCGCGGTGCCGGGCGTCGCGCCGCTCGCGGTGAGCCGGGTGCCGTCGGTGGCCCGCGCGATGCCGAAGTCGATGACGCGGGGTCCGGCGGGGGAGAGGAGCACGTTCGACGGCTTGAGGTCACGGTGGACGAGCCCGGCGCGGTGGATGCTGCTGAGCGCTCCGGCCAGGGCGCCGGCGAGGGAACGTAACTCGGACACCGGGAGCGGACCGCCCTCGCGCACGCGCGCGGCCAGTGTGGGACCCGGGACGTACTCCGTGGCGAGCCAGGGCACGGCGGCGCCGGGGTCCGCGTCCACGAGCGCCGCGGTCCACGGGCCGCGGACCGCGCCGAGAGCGGCGATCTCGCGGGCGAAGCGGCCCCGGAATTCCTCGTCCCCGGCGAGAAAGCGGTGCACGACCTTGAGGGCGACTGTGCGGCCCGCGCCGTCGTGCGCGACATGGACTCTGCCCATGGCGCCCTGCCCGAGGAGCGGTCCGGTCGTCCAGCAGCCGAAGCGTTGCGGTGATGCGGCCACGGTCGACCCCCCGATGGTGTGGCCCGAATCCACCGACTGGGACGCCGCGCCGAGCGGCCCGGTTCCCGGATGTCTCTTGACGGTCTCCGTCGCGCCCCCCTACATTGCTTCCATATAGCAGAACATAATTTCCACAATGCGGAAACCGAAGCTCACCGCGGGGCGCGCCGGGAGCCGAAACCGCCAGCCGTACACGGGGGCCGAAAGGCCGTCGAAGCTGTCGAAGCTGTTGTCGAAGCAGGAGAACCCCATGGCTCGTATGACCGCTGCCCGCGCGGCAGTTGAGATCCTCAAGCGCGAAGGCGTCGTCAACGCGTTCGGTGTGCCGGGCGCCGCGATCAACCCCTTCTACAAGGCGCTCAAGGAGGGCGGTGGCATCGACCACACGCTCGCCCGCCACGTCGAGGGCGCCTCGCACATGGCCGAGGGCTACACCCGGGCCAACCCGGGCAACATCGGTGTCTGCATCGGCACGTCGGGTCCTGCGGGCACCGACATGATCACCGGCCTGTACTCGGCGACCGGTGACTCGATCCCGATCCTCTGCATCACGGGCCAGGCGCCGACGCACCTGCTCCACAAGGAGGACTTCCAGGCGGTCGACATCGCGACGATCGCCACGTCGGTCACGAAGATGGCCGTCACCGTCCTGGAGGCCGCGCAGGTCCCCGGCATCTTCCAGCAGGCCTTCCACCTGATGCGCTCCGGCCGTCCGGGCCCGGTCCTGATCGACCTGCCCATCGACGTCCAGCAGACCGAGATCGAGTTCGACCCGGAGACGTACGAGCCGCTGCCGGTCTACAAGCCGTCCGCGACCCGCGCCCAGATCGAGAAGGCGATCACCTTCCTGGTCGAGTCCGAGCGCCCGCTGATCGTCGCCGGCGGCGGCATCATCAACGCCGACGCCTCCGACCTGCTGGTCGAGTTCGCCGAGCTCACCAACACCCCGGTCGTGCCGACCCTCATGGGCTGGGGCACCATCCCCGACGACCACGACCTGAACGCCGGCATGGTCGGCCAGCAGACCGGCCACCGCTACGGCAACGCCACGTTCCTGGAGTCGGACTTCGTCCTGGGCATCGGCAACCGCTGGGCCAACCGTCACACCGGCTACGCCCTCGACGTCTACACCCAGGGCCGCAAGTTCGTGCACGTCGACATCGAGCCGACCCAGATCGGCAAGATCTTCGCCCCGGACTACGGCATCGCATCCGACGCCAAGGCCGCCCTCGAACTCTTCGTCGAGGTCGCCAAGGAGCTCAAGGCCGCCGGCAAGCTCCCCGACCGTTCCGAGTGGGTCGCCTCCCACCTGGAGCGCAAGGAGACGCTGCAGCGCCGTACGCACTTCGACAACATCCCCATGAAGCCGCAGCGCGTCTACGAGGAGATGAACAAGGCCTTCGGCCCGGAGACGCGGTACGTCACCACCATCGGCCTCTCGCAGATCGCGGGCGCCCAGATGCTGCACGTCTACAAGCCGCGCCACTGGATCAACTGCGGCCAGGCGGGCCCGCTCGGCTGGACGATCCCGGCCGCGCTCGGTGTCGCCACCGCCGACCCGGACACCCCGGTCGTCGCCCTGTCCGGCGACTACGACTTCCAGTTCATGATCGAGGAGCTGGCGGTCGGCGCGCAGCACCGCATCCCGTACGTCCACGTCCTGGTGAACAACGCCTACCTGGGCCTGATCCGCCAGGCGCAGATCGGCCTGGAGATCAACTTCCAGGTCAACCTGGAGTTCGAGAACCAGAACAGCCCCGAGCTGGGCGTCTACGGCGTCGACCACGTCAAGGTCGCCGAGGGCCTGGGCTGCAAGGCGATCCGGGTCACCGACCCGAACGACCTTGCCGCGGCCTTCGAGGAAGCCAAGAAGCTGGCTCAGGAGCACCAGGTGCCGGTCGTCGTCGAGGCGATCCTGGAGCGCATCACGAACATCGCCATGAGCCCCACGGCCGACATCAGCGCGGTCAAGGAGTTCGAGGAGCTGGCCACGGAGCCGGGCCACGCGCCGACGGCCATCCGGCCGCTGAAGGTGTGATGTGACACTGCGCTGAGCTCTGACAGGGGCGGTTCACCCGTGGGGGGTGGACCGCCCCTTTGTCATAGGCGCGAACTACCTTGGGCGGATGGAATCGCTCGCTGATCTGAAGGTCATGACCTGCACGGACCGGGCCGAGTTGGAGGCCTGGCTGGACGAGGACCACGCCGGCTCTCCGGGCGTCTGGGTCAAGCTCGCCAAGAAGGGCTCGGGGGTGGCCTCGGTGACGGCCGCGGAGGTCAACGACGCGGCGCTCTGCTTCGGTTGGATCACCGGCCATCGCAAGTCGTACGACGACGTCTACTACCTGCAGAAGATCACGCCTCGCCGGCGGGGCAGCCTGTGGTCGAAGGTCAACGTCGACCGGGTCGCGGAATTGACCGCGGAGGGCCGTATGCGCGAACCGGGCCTCGCGGAGGTCGCTCTGGCGCGGGCGGACGGGCGGTGGGACGCGGCATACGAGTCGCAGGCCAACGCCACGGTCCCGGATGACCTGACGGCGGCGTTGGACGCCACCCCTGGGGCTCGCGAGACGTTCGATGGCCTCACCAAATCCGAGCGATACGTGGTGTTGCACCGGCTTATGACGGCGAAGAAGGCGGCGACGAGAGCTGCGCGGCTTGAGCGGATGATCGCGGCTCTGGAGGCGGGCGACAAGGTCCGTTAGGGGCCTGTGTGTTGCTGACTGCGGGTTCGTCTCGGTTGCTCGCGCAGTTCCCCGCGCCCCTTCGGGGCGCCCCCCAGGTCGCAAAAGAGCGCCGGGTTAGGGGACCGTCCCTAACCCGGCGCTCAGCCTGGGAGGTTGTAGCCGTCCGACCGCGCGCGACTGGCGGAACATGCATACGCGCAGCCGGACGGAGTCATTGGTCCGCGGTGGCTGCGAATGGACGGGCGGGCTTCCTTCCCTCAGGTCGAGAAGGGAGCCGCCTGACCTTTACCACCGCACTGGCTCGCAGAGCCACCGCGGACTGCCCGCTTACCACGGGACCACCCCTCATCCGGGTCCGTGACGGTGCGGGCGTCGCGTCAGGGGAATGACCTCCCGTCATACCCCTGACGCAGCTGGGGAGTTCTAGTCCTCGCGCAGGGCGCGGACCGCCTCCTCCACGCGCTTGCCGTAGTCGGCGTCGGCGGCGTGGAAGTGGGCCAGGTTCTTCTCGATGACGTCGTCGCGGGAGACCTGCGAGAGGCCGCCGGCGATGTTCGCCACCAGACGGGACTTCTCCTCCTCCGACATCAGGCGGTACAGCTCGCCCGCCTGGAAGAAGTCGTCGTCCTTGGTGTGGGCCGGGGCCTCGTGCGTGCCCGTGTAGCCGTTGATGGCGAGCGGGGCCGACAGGGCCTGGCCCGTCTCGGCGGGGCCGTCGTACGAGTTGGGCTCGTAGTTCTTGCGGTCACGGCCGTACGCGTTGGACGCCATCAGACCGTCGCGGCCGTAGTTGTCGGCCTTGGTCGCCTTCGGCGCGTTCACCGCGAGCTGGGTGTGGTTGACGCCCAGGCGGTAGCGGTGCGCGTCCGCGTAGGCGAACAGACGGCCCTGGAGCATCTTGTCCGGCGAAGGACCGATGCCCGGGACGAAGTTGTTCGGGGAGAAGGCTGCCTGCTCCACCTCCGCGAACACGTTGTCCGGGTTGCGGTCGAGGACAAGACGGCCCACGCGCTGCAGCGGGTAGTCCTTGTGCGGCCACACCTTGGTGAGGTCGAACGGGTTGAAGCGGTACTCCGCCGCTTCGGCCGCCGGCATGATCTGCACGTGCAGCGTCCAGGACGGGTTCACGCCGCGCTCGATGGCCTGGAGGAGGTCCGTCTGGTGCGAGTTCGCGTCCTTGCCCGCGATCTCGGCGCCCTGCTCCGAGGAGAGGCTGCGGATGCCCTGGTTCGTCTTGAAGTGGTACTTGACGAAGAAGGCCTCGCCCTGGGCGTTCGTCCACTGGTAGGTGTGCGAGCCGTAGCCGTTCATGTGGCGGTACGAGGCGGGGATGCCGCGGTCGCCCATCAGCCAGGTGATCTGGTGCGTCGCCTCGGGGGCGTGCGCCCAGAAGTCCCAGACGTTGTCCGCCTCCTGCTTGCCCGTGAACGGGTCGCGCTTCTGGGAGTGGATGAAGTCGGGGAACTTGATCGGGTCCTTGATGAAGAACACCGGGGTGTTGTTGCCGACGAGGTCGTAGTTCCCGTCCTCGGTGTAGAACTTCAGCGCGAAGCCGCGCGGGTCACGTACCGCGTCCGCGCCACCGAGGTTGTCGGCCACCGTGGAGAAGCGCAGGAACGTCTCGGTGCGCTTGCCGACCGTGTTCAGGAAGTCGGCCGAGGTGTACGCGGTGACGTCGTCCGTCACCTCGAAGTAGCCGTACGCGCCGGAACCGCGGGCGTGCACCACGCGCTCCGGGATGCGCTCCCGGTTGAAGCGGGCGAGCTTCTCGAGCAGGTGCTGGTCCTGGAGGAGAAGCGGGCCACCGACGCCGGCGGTGGCGGAGTTCTGGTTGTCGGCGACAGGAGCGCCGGACTCGGTCGTAAGCACGCGCTTCGACATGTGTCGGGTGGGCCTTCCGTGCGGGAACTGCTGAGGTGACGCGAGCGTAAGTACGCCTGAACAGCTACGTCAACAGTTTGTTGAAGTTGAGGTTATGGTTCCGGGCCGTGGCGACGCCTGGGCGCGACAGGACAGGTGTCAGCGCCGCCACGGCCCGGAAGTTTGGTTGAGCTCTTAGAGCTCGGCGCCCGACAGACGCTCCACGGAGCGCAGCAGGGCGGAGTGGTCGAGGCCGCCGTCGCCCTGCGCGCGCAGGGAGGCGACCAGCTGGGCGACCACGGCGCCGACGGGCAGCGCGGCACCGACATTGCGGGCGGCGTCGGTGACGATGCCCATGTCCTTGTGGTGCAGGTCGATCCGGAAACCGGGCTTGAAGTCGCGGTTCAGGAAGTTGTCCTTCTTGCGGGTCAGCACGGTCGAGCCCGCGAGCCCCCCGTTCAGGACGTCGAGCGCGGCGGTCAGGTCCACGCCCGACTTCTCCAGGAAGACCACGGCCTCGGCGCACGCCTGGATGTTCACGGCGACGATCAGCTGGTTGGCGGCCTTCACGGTCTGACCCGAGCCGTGCGGACCGCACAGCACGATGGTCTTGCCGAGGGCGTCCAGGAGCGGCTTGGCCTCGTCGAAGTCGGCCTTCTCGCCGCCGACCATGATCGACAGCACGGCCTCGATGGCACCGGCCTCGCCACCGGACACCGGGGCGTCCAGGACGCGGATGCCCTTGTCCTTGGCGGCCTTGGCCAGGTCCACGGAGGTCTGCGGGGTGATCGACGACATGTCGACGATCAGCGCGCCGGACCTCGCGTTCTCCAGGATGCCGTTCTCGCCGTACGCGATGGCCTCGACCTGCGGGGACGCGGGCACCATCGTGACGATGACGTCGGCGTCCTTGACGGCCTCGGCGATCGAGGTGGCGGCGGAGCCGCCGGCGGCGCTGAGCCGGTCCAGCTTGTCCTGCTCAAGGGTGAAGCCGGTGACGGAGTAACCAGCCTTGATCAGGTTCTCGGACATGGGGGACCCCATGATGCCGAGTCCGATCCACGCGATCTTGGGAAGGTTGCTCATGGTGAAGCCTTTCTGAGTACAGATGAACGGGCTGCGGGGTGCTCGGGTGGGTGGGCGGGAAAGATCCGCCGCGAAGCGGCGGCCTAGTCCGAGACGGCGAGCCAGCCGAAAGCCTCAGAGCTAGGACGGTCGCCAGCCTTGTACTCCAGCCCGACATACCCCTCGTAACCGGCCTTACGGAGCTGATCCAGCAGCTCCTCCAGCGGCAGCGACCCCGTCCCCGGAGCCCCACGGCCAGGGTTGTCCGCGATCTGCACATGCCCGGTCTGAGCGACGTACTGCTCGACGACGGCAGGCAGGTCCTCACCGTTCATGGACAGGTGGTAAAGGTCCATGAGGAACTTCGCGTTACCGAGCCCGGTAAGGGCATTCACCTTGTCCACCACGGCGATCGCCGCAGGCGCGCTGACGATCGGGCAGAGCGGCGACTCGGGCTTGTTGAGCGCCTCGATCAAGAGGATCGCACCGACCCGGTCGGCCTCCCTGGCCGCCAACGCCAGGTTCTCCAGGGCGAGTTCGTCCTGGACGGCGGGGTCCACGCCCTCCACCCGGTTGCCGTACAGCGCGTTGAGCGCCTTGCACCCGAGGGACTCGGCGAAGTCCGCCGCGACGGCGAGGTTCGCGCGGAACTTCTCGCTCTCCTCGCCCGGGATCGACAGCGCGCCCCGGTCGGGACCGGGCAGCTGCCCGGCGTAGAAGTTCAGGCCCACCAGCTGTACGCCGGCGTCCGTGATCGCGGCCCGCAGGGCGTCGAGCTCGGACTGCTCGGGGGTGGGGGCGTCGACCCAGGGCCACCACAGCTCGACCGCTGTGAAGCCCGCCGCGGCGGCGGCCGCGGGGCGCTCCAGGAGCGGGAGTTCCGTGAAGAGGATCGACAGGTTCACATTGAAGCGCTGGTCGGAGTATCCCATGGGGCTTCCGCGCTCCTTCCGTATTGCGGAAGTTAATTTCTGTCTGATGGAAGATTGCCGTCGAGGCTCCGCCCTTGTCAAGAGGGGCCTCCCGGAAATCGGAAACACGGCAGTAGGTTGAGCCCGTGCGATTGAGAGTGGAGTTCACGACCGAACCGTTCGACCTGGACGAGGCCCCGCCCCATGCGGTGGTGGCCCGCGAGGTCATTCAGGGAGCCGATCTCGACGCCGTGGACGTGGGTCCGTTCGGCAACACCGCGGAGGGTGGTGCCGACGAGGTCCTGACCGCCGTCGACGCCCTGCTGCGCAAGGCCCTGGCGGCGGGCGCCACCCGCGTCTCGCTCCAGGTGAACGTGCTCGGAGAGTCGGGGGAGGCCGCCGGATGACCGGGTCCAGAGACGACCACGACCCCTTCGTGGCCGCCGTCAAGCCGCTCGTGGACGCCATGGGCGGTGAGATGGTGCCGCCGTCCCAGGCGGGCGCCGACGACGTCGTGCTCGCCTGGGAGGGGCAGGACGTGGTCGCCGTACGCCTTCCGCAGCTGGCGGACTCCCTCGACCACATCCTGCTGGCCCTGGAGCGCAAGCGGGGCATGCCCCTGTCCGAGCTCGACCGCAAGGCCAAGCAGGAGGTCGTACGGATACTCGAGGCGCGTGGCGCCTTCGCCGTACGGCATGGCGTGGAGACGGTGGCCGGCGCGCTCGGCGTCAGCCGTTTCACCGTCTACAACTACTTGAACCGCTCAACCTGAGCCCCGGCGGTTCGAGGAACCCCAGGTCAACCACCGCGTGAGGTCTACTACCGAGGCCGCCGTCCGGATACCGGACGGCGGTTTTCTGTAACGCGAAGTTTTCAACAAAGTGTTGACGTGGTGTTTCAGCTGGCGTTAGCTATCCGCAGCCCGTCCAGCACAAGGCCACGGAGGCTCCCCGTGACTTCGAGTACGACACCGGGTCTCGCCCGGTTCAACGCCTTGACGGAGAGCGCGGCAACCGCCGCCCTCCACGAGGTCTGTGCCTCTTCGGCCTGGGGAAGCACATTGCTTTCCCAGCGCCCCTTCTCCACCGTCGAAGCCCTCTTCGCCGCCAGTGACGCCGCCACGGCCGAACTGGCCGACAAGGATCTGGCCGAGGCGATGGCGGGGCACCCGCCGATCGGCCGCCCGAAGCCCGGCGACCCCACCTCGTCCCGCGAACAGCGGGGCATGGCGGGGGCCTCCGAAGAGCTCAAGGCCGAAATGCTCGAACTGAACCTGGCCTACCAGGAGAAGTTCGGTCATGTCTTTCTGATCTGCGCCACCGGGGCGACCGGTGAGCAGATGCGCGATGCGGTGAAGACCCGGATCGGCAACACCGCCGAGCAGGAGCGCGACATCGTCCGCACCGAGCTTGGCAAGATCAACCGCATCCGGCTGACCCGCCTCGTGGAGGAAGAGAACGCATGAGCACGGAAACCACCGCCTCGGTGTCCACGCACATCCTGGACACCAGCGTCGGACGCCCCGCAGAGGGTGTCGCCATCACGCTCACGGCCCGCAGCGGCCGGAACGCGGAATGGGTGACGCTCGGCGGCTCCGCGACCGACGCGGACGGGCGCTGCAAGGACCTCCCGGCCCTGCCGGAAGGCACCACCCACGTACGACTCGACTTCGAGGTCGAGGAGTATTTCTTTTCAAATAAGCACAGTTCCAAGAAGCAAGCCGAGGCGCAGCAGGACGCCCCCCGCGTAAGGGACAGCGGTGCGTTCTTCCCGGAGGTGGCGATCACATTCGCCGTCACGCCGGGCGAGCACTATCACGTACCGCTGCTGCTCAACCCGTTCGGCTACTCCGTTTACCGAGGGAGCTAGCAGACATGCCCACGATTCTCGGCCAGAACCAGTACGGCAAAGCAGAGAACCGCGTCGTCAAGATCACGCGGGACGGCGACACCCACCACATCAAGGACCTGAACGTCTCGGTCGCCCTCTCCGGCGACATGGACGACGTGCACTACTCGGGCTCCAACGCCAACGTCCTGCCGACCGACACCACCAAGAACACGGTGTTCGCGTTCGCCAAGGAGCACGGCATCGAGTCCGCCGAGCAGTTCGGCATCCACCTCGCCCGTCACTTCGTGACGTCGCAGGAGCCGATCCACCGCGCTCGGATCCGGATCGAGGAGTACTCCTGGGAGCGCATCGCGACCTCGGACAACAACTCCAAGTTCATCGGCTCGGACGAGGTCAACCACTCCTTCGCCCGCAAGGGCCAGGAGCTGCGCACCAGCCAGATCACCTTCGACGGTGAGAACTGGGAGATCATCTCCGGGCTCAAGGACCTCACGGTCATGAACTCCACCAACTCGGAGTTCTGGGGCTACGTCAAGGACAAGTACACGACGCTGAAGGAGGCGTACGACCGCATCCTGTGCACCGACGTCTCCGCCGCCTGGCGATACAACTGGACCAGCGACGCGGACCGGATGCCCAACTGGGAGAAGTCGTACGAGCAGGCCAAGAAGCACATCCTGCAGGCCTTCGCCGAGACGTACTCCCTCTCGCTGCAGCAGACCCTCTACCAAATGGGTTCGCGCGTCATCAACAGCCGGAGCGAGATCGACGAGATCCGCTTCTCGCTGCCGAACAACCACCACTTCCTGGTGGACCTCGAGCCCTTCGGGCTGAAGAACGACAACGAGGTCTACTTCGCGGCTGACCGCCCCTACGGCCTGATCGAGGCCACGGTTCTCAGGGACGGCGTCCAGCCGAAGATCCCGGTCGACATGACCAACCTCTGACGCGGGACGCGCGCCCCCGCACCGCAGTGGGCGGGGGCGCGCCACACCGGAGGGAACAGCAGCAATGGCACAGCCTGCATCGGGGCCGGCGAAAGGCCCGTGTACCACCCCATCGGAGATGACCGACGGCGGGTCAACTGCCGCCTGCCACCCGGTGGATGAGAAGCTTCACCCCTCGCGGCTCGTCCCCGCCGCGCTCCAGCACATCGCCGCCATGTACGCGGGTGTCGTCACCCCTCCGCTGATCATCGGTCAGGCCTGCGGCCTGGACACCGTGGCCCAGACCCGGCTCATCGCGGCAGGGCTGCTGATCGCCGGTCTCGCCACCATCCTGCAGACGCTCGGCGTCAAGGGCTTCGTCGGCAACCGGCTCCCGTTCGTCAACGCGGCATCCTCCGCAGGCATCGCGCCGATCCTCGCCATCGCCGAGACCAACGCCAAAGGCGACCAACTCCCCGCGATCTACGGCGCGGTGATGGTCGCGGGCGTCTTCTGCCTCGCGATCGGCCCCTTCTTCGGCAGGCTGCTCCGCTTCTTCCCGCCGCTGGTCACCGGCGTCGTCATCACGCTCATCGGCGTCACGCTGATGCCCGTGCCCGTGAAGTGGGCGCAGGGCGGCGACGACACGGACCCGACCTTCGGCGACATGAAGTACCTGGCGCTCGCCGCCTTCACGCTCGTCGTGATCCTGCTCTTCCAGCGCTTCGGACGCGGCTTCCTCAAGCAAGTCGCCCTGCTGGCAGGCATGTTCATCGGAACGCTCGCCGCGATCCCGTTCGGGATGGCCGACTTCACCTCGGTGCAGTCCGCGCCGCTCGCCGCGCTGCCCACCCCCTTCGCCGCGGGCGCCCCCACCTTCCAGCCCGCAGCGATCCTCTCGCTCTGCATCGTGATGCTGGTCCTGATGACCGAGTCGGCGGCCGGGATGCTCGCCCTCGGCGAGATCTGCGACCGCAAGACCGACGGCAAGACCATCACCCGCGGCCTGCGCACCGACGGCATCGCGACCCTCGTCGGACCCGTCTTCGGCGGCTTCCCGACCTCGGCCTTTGCGCAGAACGTCGGCGTGGTCTCCCTGACACGTGTACGCAGCCGCTATGTCGTGGCCGTCGCGGGCGGCGCGCTCATTGTGCTCGGCGCCTTCCCGGTGCTCGGCGCGGTCGTCAACGTGGTCCCCATGCCGGTACTCGGCGGCGCGGGCATCGTCCTCTTCGGCTCCATCGCCGTCAGCGGCATCCGCACGCTCTCCGAGGCGGGCCTGGACGACAGCTCCAACATCATCCTGGTGGCCGTCGCGCTCGGAGCGGGCATCATCCCGCTCGCCGCGCCCACCTTCTACGCCGAATTCCCGGCCTGGGCGCAGACCGTCCTGGGCTCCGGAATCAGTGCGGGAGCGCTGACAGCGGTCCTGCTCAACCTGTTCTTTCACCATCTCGGCACCCGTAGCCACGCGGCCGCGGCACTCAAATCTTCCTAGGGTCATGCCGTGCCCACATCGCCACTCACCAACGAAGGAAGACGCACCATGGCAGCACCGGCAACCCCCGAAGGCGCCGTAGAGCGCATCGTCATCGAGAACGCCGCGATCGCGACGGTCGACGCCAGTGACACCGAGTACGCATCGGGGTACGTCGTCGTCGCGGGCAACAAGATCGAGTCCATCGGCGCCGGCAAGGCCCCCGAGGGTCTGGAGAACGTCGTACGCCGTGTCGACGCCACCGGCCACCTCATCACGCCCGGCCTGGTCAACACGCACCACCACTTCTACCAGTGGATCACCCGTGGCCTGGCCACCGACCACAACCTCTTCAACTGGCTGGTGGCGCTCTACCCGACGTGGGCGCGCATCGACGAGCAGATGACGTACGCGGCCGCGCAGGGCTCCCTCGGGATGATGGCCCGCGGCGGTGTCACCACCGCCATGGACCACCACTACGTCTTCCCGAAGGGCTCCGGCGACCTGTCGGGCTCGATCATCCGCGCCGCCTCCGAGATGGGCGTCCGCTTCACCCTCGCCCGCGGCTCCATGGACCGCAGCGTCAAGGACGGCGGCCTGCCGCCGGACTTCGCCGTCGAGACCCTCGAAGGCGCGCTCGCCGCCACCGAGGAGACCGTCAAGAAGCACCACGACGCGTCCTTCGACGCGATGACGCAGGTGGCCGTCGCCCCCTGCTCGCCGTTCTCGGTCTCCACCGAACTCATGAAGCAGGGCGCCGAGTTGGCCCGCCGCCTGGGTGTACGTCTGCACACCCACGGCAGTGAGACGGTCGAGGAGGAGAAGTTCTGCCACGAGCTCTTCGGCATGGGCCCCACCGACTACTTCGAGTCGACGGGCTGGCTCGGTGACGACGTGTGGATGGCGCACTGCGTCCACATGAACGACTCCGACATCGCGGCCTTCGCCCGCACCGGCACGGGCGTCGCCCACTGCCCGTCCTCCAACGCCCGCCTCGCGGCAGGCATCGCCCGCGTACCCGACATGCTGAAGGCGGGCGTCCCCGTCGGCCTCGGCGTCGACGGCACCGCCTCCAACGAGTCGGGCGAACTCCACACCGAACTGCGCAACGCGCTCCTGATCAACCGCCTCGGCGCGCACCGCGAAGCCGCCCTGAACGCGCGCCAGGCGCTGCGCCTGGGCACGTACGGCGGCGCCCAAGTCCTGGGCCGCGCCACGCAGATCGGCTCCCTGGAGGCCGGCAAGCTCGCCGACCTGGTCCTCTGGAAGATCGACGGCATCGGGCACTCCTCGATCGCCGACCCGGTGACCGCCATCGTCTTCGGCGCGGCGGCCCCGGTCACGCTCTCCCTCGTCAACGGCAAGCCGGTCGTCGAGAACGGCCGCCTGCTCCACGTCGACGAGGACGCCATCGCCCGCTCCACGCGGGAGGAGGCACAGCGCCTCGCGCGGATCTCCGCCGAGAGCTGACACCTGGAACTCCGGTCAGGGGGGACGGCCCTTGACCGGACTTGAACAGCCGAGCGGGCTGTTCAAGTGCCGCCCCGGAACGTGGCCCAAAGCTTCACGTTCCCGGGGCGGTCAGTACTACCTGGGCGCAGTACCCCACCGGCCCCGCCGGTACCACCACCCACAACTTCATACCGAGCAAGTCCTTGCACCACGCACCACCTCCCAGAAGCGAAGTGCCGGCACAGCCCGTACGCACTGGAAAACAACCGGAGGAGCCACAGTGGCCACTCAGCCCAGGTTCACCAAGCAAGGCACCACCCCCGACCCGGATTCCGATGAGGGGTCCATACCCCCCGTACACCCAGTAGACGAAAAGCTCCCACCCCTGAAGATGGCGACCACCGGCCTCCAGCACGTGGCCGCCATGTACGCGGGTGTCGTCGCCCCGCCGCTGATCGTCGGCGCCGCGATCGGTCTCTCCGCCAAGGAGCTCACGTTCCTGACCGGCGCGTGTCTCTTCACCGCCGGACTCGCGACCTTCCTCCAGACGCTCGGCATCTGGAAGATCGGCGCCCGCCTCCCCTTCGTCAACGGCGTCACGTTCGCCGGTGTCGCCCCCATGCTCGCGGTCGTCGACTCGACCAAGGACAAGGACGACGCGCTGCCGATCATCTTCGGCGCGGTCATCGTCGCGGGCCTCCTCGGCTTCATCGCGGCCCCCTTCTTCTCGAAGATGGTCCGCTTCTTCCCGCCGGTGGTCACCGGCACCGTCATCACCCTCATCGGCATCTCACTCATGCCGGTGGCCTTCGGCTGGGCCCAGGGCCCGGTGCCGGGCGCCGACGACTACGGCTCGATGAAGAACCTCGGCCTGGCCGGCATCACCCTGCTGATCGTCCTGCTCCTGCGCCGCTTCACCACCGGCTTCGTCAAGCAGATCGCGGTCCTGCTCGGCCTCGTCGTCGGCACGCTCGTCGCGATCCCCTTCGGCGTCACGGACTTCAGCCCGGTCGGCGAAGCGGACATCGTCGGCTTCCCCACGCCGTTCCACTTCGGCGCCCCGCAGTTCGCGGCGGCGGCGATCGTCTCGCTGTGCGTGGTCATGGTGGTCTCCATGACCGAATCCACCGCCGACATGCTCGCCCTCGGTGAGATCGTGGACCGCCCCGCCGACGAGAAGACCATCGCGGCCGGTCTGCGCGCCGACACCCTCGGCTCGGCGATCAGCCCGCTCTTCAACGGCTTCATGTGCAGCGCCTTCGCGCAGAACATCGGCCTGGTCGCGATGACCAAGATCCGCAGCCGGTACGTCGTCGCCGCGGGCGGCGGCTTCCTGGTCCTGATGGGCCTGTGCCCGATGGCGGCGTCGCTGATCGCGGTCGTGCCCCGCCCGGTGCTCGGCGGCGCGGGCGTCGTCCTCTTCGGCTCGGTCGCGGCGAGCGGCATCCAGACGCTGGTCAAGGCGAACCTGGAGAAGGACAACAACGTCCTGATCGTCGCCGTCTCGTTGGCCGTCGGCCTGATCCCGATCGCGGCGCCGGAGTTCTACCACGCGTTCCCGGAGACCGCGAAGATCATCCTCGACTCGGGCATCTCCACGGGCTGTGTCGCCGCGGTGCTCCTGAACCTGGTCTTCAACCACATCGGCGGCCGCAAGGACGACGACGATGTGACGGCTCCAATGGAGGCCGGGGGAGAAATAGCCGAACAGAGGGTGCACGAAGGGTCTTCCGCAGCGGGGGCCCACTGAAGTAGCCGCGTGCGGAGTTCTTGTCCCGTGGGGACACGGCTCCGCACGCGGCGCAGGCGCGTTCGCATCAACTCGGCGATGCCGGAGACGTCGACGGAGCCGGTGGCGACGCACTGAGGGCGCGCCGCCCACGCTTACGCTGGGGCACCGTGATCACCCAGCAACGAGACCTCACCCGCACGGCCGCCCCCGCCCGGCCCGCCACTCAGCCCCGCAGGCTCACCGCCGCGACCGTCGACGTCCTCATCGCCCTGATGTGCGGCCTTGCGGCCGCCGGGGCGACCGGCGTCACGGCGGCCGACGGGGTGGTCGAACTCCATGTGCAGTCCCCGACGGTGTGGGCCGCGGCGCTCGGCGCGTTGCTCGGCTCCTCGTTCCTGAACCACGTCCTGCTGGCCCACGCGACCCGCGCGAGCCTCGGCAAGCTGACGACGGGCCTGCGCGTCGTCCGCGCCTCCGACGGCGGCCGCCCCCGACTCCTCCCGCTCGCCGGCCGCTGGCTGTTCGGCTTCTACTGGACGGTGGTGTTCGTGCCCCTGCACCTCGCGGCGGACAGCGGTGTGGAGCAGCAGGACGCGGTGGGGATACGGGTGGTGCGCAGAGGCTGAGCCGAGCGCTGCCGCTGCGGTCGATGCATTGACGTCGAATTCATGCCAGACCAGGGGCAGTTGGCGCTGATGAACTCGGCGTCATGCCCGCACCCGCTCGCGCACCCGCTCCCGCTCCCCGCCCTCCGCTCAACGGCTGGCCCGCCGTCCTCTCCGTGACGATGGGGATCTTCTGCATCGTCACCACCGAGATCCTGCCGATCGGCCTCCTGACCCCCATCGGCGACACCTTCGCCCTCTCGGACGGCACGTCGGGCCTGATGATGACCCTGCCCGGCATCCTCGCCGCCGTCGCCGCCCCGACTGTGACGGTCACGACCGGCCGTGTCGACCGGCGGCGCATGCTCTGTGCCTTGATGCTGGTGCTCGCGCTGGCGAACCTCCTCGCGGCGACGGCGCCCGCGTACTGGCTGATGCTGGTCTCCCGCGTCCTCGTCGGACTCGTCATCGGCGCCTTCTGGTCCATCGGCGCCGGACTCGCCGCCCGCCTGGTCCCCGAGGCGCAGGCGGGACGGGCGACCGCCGTGATCTTCTCCGCCGTACCACTGGGTTCCGTGCTCGGGGTTCCCGCGGGGACGCTGCTGGGTCAACTCACCGGCTGGCGCGCGGCGTTCATCGCGATGGGTGGACTGACCCTGGCCGTTTTCGTCGCGCTGGTCGTGTCCGTACCGCCCCTGCCGCCGGAGCGGGTCACCCGGCTGACCGTGCTGAGGGACCTGCTGGGTACGGCTCGCGTGCGGGTCGGCCTGCTGGCCACGTTCCTCATCGTGACGGCCCACTTCGGTACGTACACCTACGTCACACCGTTCCTCGCGGACGTGACGCATGCGGGCCCCCGGCTCATCACCGTGTTCCTGCTGGCGTACGGCGTCGCGGGCATCCTCGGCAACTTCCTCGCGGGGGCGTGGGTACGGCGTGAGCTGCGCGCCACGTTCACGGTGGCCGCGTCGCTCCTCGCCGCCGCGACGCTGCTGCTGCCCGTACTCGGCACGGGGAGGGTGGGTGCGTTCGCGCTGCTGCTGGTGTGGGGCGTCGCGTATGGCGCCGTGCCGGTCTGCTCGCAGACGTGGTTCGTGACGGCGGCACCGCGCGCGCCCGAAGCGGCGTCCGTCCTCTTCACGTCCTCGTTCCAGGCGACCTTCGCATTCGGCGCGCTGGCGGGCGGGGCGGTGGTGGACGCGTGGTCCACCACCGTGGTGATGGTTCTCGGCGGGATCGTCGCGGTGCTGGCGGCCGCCGGCACCGTTCTGCTCAGTCCAGGTACTCGAAGAGCTCGTCCCAGAACTTGGAGTCGTCCACATTCCCGTCCAGGTCGATCAGGCGCTGACGCAGATCGGTGACGGCAGCCGCGCGTACGGCGTCGTCGTCCGACTCCAGGGCGTCGCTGAACTCGGCGATCACGCCCAGGAGTACGGCAAGGCGGGGCAGGGAATCGGCGGCCGGTCCCTGCCAACCGTCCGCGTGGTCTCAGCCGTTGGGGTCGTAGTGGGTGATGCCGCCGTCGTCCGCGTCCAGCATCAGCTGCTGGTCGCCCGCGACGACCGCGGTGAAGCAGAAGTTCTTGGGCGGGGAGTCGTCGTCGGGGTAGCGCCGCCCGTACAGCTCGTCGGCGTCGAACGGTTCAAGCCCGTCCTTGTCCCGCAGGTGCGTCGTGTCGATGTCCATGGCATCGAGGCGGACGGCGGGAAAGCCGACCTTGAGCAGGAACTCCCTCGACCTGGCGTCGGTCAGCTCGACCGGCAGCGCGGCCTCGTCCGGCCGCCAGAGCGAGCCTTCACCCAGCCGTGCCTCCAGCCACGCCGCGTCCGGTATCAGCGGAGTGTCGTTGCGATTCACTGCTTGGCTACTCCTGTGTGCGGGCGAGGCTGACGAAGGCCTGCCAGGTGGTGGGGGAGAGGGCGAGTTGGGGGCCCTCGGGGTTCTTGGAGTCGCGGATGTGGATGGTGGTGGGGCAGGTGGCGATTTCTACGCAGTCGCCGTCGCCGCCACTGCTGTAGGTGGACTTGCGCCAGGCCAGGGCTACTTCGATGCAGTCGTCGCCAGATCCGCTGCTGTAGCCGCTCTTGAACCAGGACAGTTCGCTGGTGCTCATTCCGCTCCTCGCATTCGCTGCAGCAGGCCCATCGAGTCTTCCAGCGTAAGAGCCTGCGAGCGCATCCTGGCATACCGCGTCTGGAGAACGCTGATCTCTCGCGGGTCAGAGATGAACTGACCGCCCCGCTGCCCCTCGCAGTACGCGAGCCACTTGTTGTCCGGAGTCTCCGAAAGCTGCATCGGGCCGTCGAGGCCCGCATGGGTCTTCCGCACCAATGGCACGATCTGAAGCTCGATGTTCCTGCGCGCGGCCAGCCCCAGCAGGTGCTCCACGAGCCCTTGCGTCACCTCCTCCCCGCCCATCCGCCGCAGCAGCAAGTGCTCTTCGAGGATGAAGCTGTACGCCGTGTTGGGCCGCTCCGTCAGGAGCCTCTGCCGCTCCTGCCTCGCCGCGAGCTGGGCCTCGATCTGTTCGTCGCCCAGTGGGGGAAGCTGATTGGTGAAGAGCGTCCGCGCATACGCTTCCGTCTGCAACAGCCCCGGAATCAACCGGCATTCATACGTGTAGAGGTTCAGCGCCTCCTGCTCAAGCTGGGCCCAGCGGCGGAACCACGACGCCAAGCCCCGCTGCCGCGAAAGCTGATTCACCATCAGCCGCAGCGTGCCGAACGCGTCCAGGGCCGCCTCTGCCTGGTCGACGAACCGCGGTGGCGGAAACCTCCTCCCCTGCTCGATCGATGCAAGGAAGTGCGTGGAGTAGCCGATCTCGGGGGCCAGTGCCTCCTGCGTAAATCCGGCCCGCTTGCGGAAGCTCTTGACCGCCGCGCCGAAGGCCTTGAGCCCATCAGTCGGTTCGGGCTCATTGCTGCCCTGCGTACTTGACGACATCACGGGTATCCCCTGACGCTCGCTTACCTGTCCCCGCCAACTCGCCCATGGTCACGGTCGGTTACGCGTACTGTCCACACTTCGCACTCGTACAAATACGGAGCGTACGAGTTGGGGTCCTGGTGAGGGACGTGCCGCGAGGCCACGGTGGGCGCCATGCCACAGCGAGCGCAAACTGCCACCTCCGTAAGTGTGTTCACGCAGCGTTTCAGCGCGACGCCCCGAGGCGCTCGCCTCGCGAGACGGCTGGCGAGGTACCACCTCGACGAGTGGGGCGTGCCGTACGGCAGTGAACTGTCCGAGGCGGTGGCGCAGATCGTGGCCGAGCTGGCGGCGAACGCGGTGACGCACGGCCGGGTCGCGGGCCGTGACTTCGAGCTGCGCCTTGCGTGCGCGGACGGTGTCGTACGCATCGAAGTGAGCGATTGCCGCACCGAGAGTCGCCCGCCGCTGGACCCTCAACTGCCGACCCCCGAGGACGAGTCGGGGCGGGGCCTGCTCCTCGTGGCGGCGCTTGCGAGCGAGTGGGGCGTGGCGGAGCGGGAGGTCGGCAAGACGGTGTGGGCGCGGCTCGGCTAGATGATTCATACGGGGTGCCCGCATCGCGGAACTTACTTTGCGGTTAGCTATGATCAGCCGGTTCCGCCGAGCGAACTCCCTTGCACCGGGGCTGACTTCGAGACATCCAGAGTTGCGCGCTTCTCGCCGTCTTCGCGATAGCCGACGCCGTCTCGGGCGGGGCCCTGAACAAGGAGCCCGCCAAGCCGCGCCCACGGTCACTTAGACGGTGACCGCGACGGCGACCACCACCGTGTCGGCCAGTCCCCCCAGCCGTACGGAGTCGGCCACGGCCACCCCGAAGCCGAAGCCGACCAAGACCCGCACCCAGGAGCCGCCGCCCCCCGCCCCGAAGGGGCGCGGGGAACTGCGCGACCAGCCACGACGAACCCGCGGACAAACACCGCACCTCCCGCGGAGCGCTTGGTGTCAGTGGCCGTGTCAGGGCAGTGACAGCTGGGTGTCAGGCCCGGCTCGCATGGTGGAGCCATGAAAACTTCAGCGATCGCAGTCGCAGGACTGCACAAGGCATACGGCGAGAAGACCGTCCTCGACGGCATCGACTTCGATGTCCCCGTGGGATCGGTCTACTCCATGCTCGGCCCGAACGGGGCGGGCAAGACGACGACCGTGAACATCCTGACGACCCTGATGAAGGCCGACGCGGGGACGGTGCGGATCGCCGGGCACGACGTGGCGGCCGGGACCAGGGACGTACGCTCGGCCATCGGCGTGACCGGTCAGTTCGCCGCAGTGGACGAGCTGCTCTCGGGCCGGGAGAACCTCCAGCTGATGGCGGACCTGAAGCGCGTGCGCTCCAGCGGCAAGCTGGTCTCGGGGCTGCTTGAGCGGTTCGACCTGGTGGAGTCGGCGGACAAGCTGTCGGCGACCTACTCCGGCGGTATGCGCCGGAAGCTGGACCTGGCGATGACGCTGGTGGGCAGCCCGCAGATCATCTTCCTCGACGAGCCGACGACGGGCCTCGACCCGCGCAGCCGGCGCACGATGTGGGAGATCGTCCGCGAGCTGGTGGTCGAGGGCACCACCATCTTCCTCACCACCCAGTACCTGGAAGAGGCCGACGAGCTGGCCGACCGGATCGCGGTGCTCAACAACGGCAAGATCGCCGCCGAGGGAACAGCGGAGGAGCTGAAGCGGCTCATTCCCGGCGGTCATGTGCGGCTGCGGTTCTCCGACCCGGACGCGTACCGGTCCGCAGCCGTCGCCCTGCGCGAGGTCACCACGGACGACGAGACGCTGTCCCTGCAGATTCCCAGCGACGGCACCCAGCGCGAACTGCGTTCGATCCTCGACTGGCTGGACTCGGCCGGCATCGAGGCGGACGAGCTGACCATGCACACCCCCGACCTCGACGACGTCTTCCTCGCCCTGACCGAGCACACGAACGACACCACCGACACCACCGACACCAGCGACATCACCACGGAGGCGATCGCAAAGTGAGTACCGCATCGATGGCGACGACACTGGCCGACTCGGCGATCATGCTGCGCCGCAACGTCAAGCACACCCTCCGCAACCCGACCACGATGTTCAACGCGGTCCTGTTCCCGATCGTCCTCATGCTCATGTTCGTCAAGGTGCTCGGCGGCGGATTCGACGTCGGTGAGGCCTACATCGACTACGTGACACCAGGTCTGCTCGTGATGGCCGTCGGCTACGGCCTCGGCGCCACCGCGACGGAGGTGAACTCCGACATGACCAAGGGCGTCATCAACCGCCTCAAGGTCATGGACGTATCCCGCGGCGCCATGCTCAGCGGCCACGTCATCATCACCACACTGCGCGCCCTGGTGGCCTGCGCCGCCATCATCGGGGTGGCCTTCCTGATGGGGTTCGACCCGGGCGCGAGCGCCCTCGACTGGCTCGGCGTGCTCGGTGTCGTCGTGCTCTTCGGCTTCGCGGCCAGCTGGCTGACCGTCGCCATGGGGCTCTCCGCGAAGACCGTGGAGTCGGCGGGCATGTCCACCGTGCCGCTGGTCATGCTGCCGTTCCTCAGCAGCGCGTTCGTACCCGCCGACACGATGGGGACCGGCGTACGGCAGTTCGTGGAGTACCAGCCCTTCACCCCGATCATCGAGACCCTGCGCGGACTGCTCGCGGGCAATCCGTCGGGCGGCGACGCGATCGCGGCCGTCGCCTGGTGCCTCGGGATCGCCCTCCTCGGGTACCTCTGGGCGGTTTCCACGTTCAAGAAGCGAGCGTGACCTCGACCAGCAGGGACCAGTCGGTCCGCGTCCCCTCCAGAGCCGCCTCGGCGAACTTCTCCTCGCCGAGGCGGCTTCGGGCGCTCCGCTCGATCCGGGTCACGTCCGGGTGGGAGCTGTCCGGCAGCCCGCGCACCACCCCGCCCGCCGCGAGCAGCCGCGCGGCCTGCTCGTACTCGCCCTGGCGCAGCGCCAGGTCCGCGACCCCGACGAGCACCCCCGCGGTCAGCGGCGCTATGCCCGCCTCGGCCGCCGCCTCGCAGGCCGCGGCGCGGTGCGCACGGGCTTCGCCGATGTCGTCGGCGAGGTAGCCGAGCAGGTCGTGCGTCATGGCCCGGACGTACGTCTGCTCAGCCTCGTCGCCCAACAGGGCCTTGGCGACGCCGAGTTGCTCCCGCGCCTGTTCGGCATCACCGCCCCACCGGGCGAGTTCCGCCTTCGCGAGGGCCAGTTCGGCCAGCGCGTCGGGCCAGGCGACGCGTTCCGCGTACCGCTGTGCCTCGGCGATGGAGGCCGCGGAGGCGCTCTTGTCGCCGAGGAACCAGTACAGCCGTGCCTGCAGCGACCGCATCCGGATGATGTCCTCGGTGGCACCGACCTCGGTGACGACCGCGATCGCCTCTTCGTAGCGCTCGCACGCGGCGGCGAACTCGCCGTGCATGGCCATCCGGTCCGCCAGCTCGGTCAGGGCGAACGAGATCCCGAACCGTTCGCCGATGGCCCGGAACTCGGCGAGCGCCCGCTCCAAGTACGCGTCCGCCTCCCGCCCTTCGTGACCGAGCATGATCCGCATCTTGCCGAGATGGAGCCGGGCAAGGGCGCGCACCCAGGGGTCCTCGTCGTCGAGCACCAGCTCCCATGCGGGCAGGAACTCGCTGGGCTCCACGTCCAGCATGCGTACGAGTGGGGCGACGAGCCCTAGTGCAGGGTGGCGGCGCCGCCCGCTCCGGTCGCCCTGGCTGAGCCGGTGCGCCTCGCGGATCCACCGTTCCGCCAGATGCTGGTCGCCCCGCCCGGCGCTCACGAACATCGAGACCACCGCGGACACCGTGGCCCGCACGTCGTCGCTCACCTCGCCGGGCACCTCGGCGGCGGCGGTGAGCAGTTCGTAGCCTTCGGTCCTGCGGCCGCTGAGCCACCAGTACCAGCCCGCGCCCTCCGCGAGCTCCATCGCCGCCTGCGCCTCGCCCGCCGCGAGCGCGCCGCGCATGGCCGCGGCGATGTTGTCGTGCTCGGCCTCAAGGCGGGCCAGCCAGTCCAACTGCTCGGCGCGGCGCAGGTGCGGCTCGGCGGTCTGGGCGAGCTCGGTGAAGCAGGCCAGGTGCGCCTGGCGCGCAAGCTCAGATTCCCCCGCCTCCGCGAGCCGCTGCCCCGCGTACTCCTTGATGGTGCCGAGCATGCGGTAGCGCGGGGCGCTGTCGCCTTCGGCGCGGAGGAGGGACTTCTCGGTGAGGGCGGTGAGGAGTTCGAGAACTTGCGTGTCCGCGGCTTCGAGGGCGCAGACCTGCTCGGCGGCCTCCAGGCTCGCCCCGCCGGAGAACACCGAGAGCCTGCGCAGGACGGTCCGTTCGGCGTCAGTGAGCAGCTCCCAGCTCCAGTCGACCGCGGCGCGCAGCGTCTGGTGCCGCGGCAGTGCAGTCCGGCTGCCGCCGGTCAGCAGCCGGAACCGGTCGTCGAGCCGATGGGCGAGCTGCTCGACGGACATGGTGCGCAGCCGGGCCGCGGCCAGCTCGATCGCCAGCGGCATCCCGTCAAGAGCCCGGCAGATACGCACCATCGTCGCCAGAGCGTGCTCGTCGACGGGGAGATCCCTGCGTACGGCACCGGCGCGGTCCCGCAACAGCTGAATGGCGGGCGAGGACTGGATGTCTTCGGGACTGTCATCCCCCTTCGGCAGGGACAGCGGCTCGACCTGCCACAGCGCCTCGCCGGTGATGCCGAGCGGTTCGCGGCTCGTCGCCAGGATCCGCAGCCGCGTGCACTCCCCGAGCAGCCGGTGCGCGAACATCGCCGCGGCCTCGATCACATGCTCGCAGTTGTCCAGGACCAACAGCGCGTCCCGCTCGCGGATCGCGGCGATGAGCCGATCGGTCAGCTCCGCGTTCGGGGAGCCGCCGAGCAGCGCGTCCCGCAGCCCGAGCCCGGCGAGCGCCGCCTGCGCCACATCGGACACATCACCGCCCGCGCCGACGCCGGCCAGCTCCACCAACCAAGCCCCGTCCGGCAGTTCGCCGAGCAGCGTGCGCGCGGTCTCCGTGGCCAGCCGGGTCTTGCCCGCGCCGCCGGGCCCGATCACGGTGGTGAGCCGATGCCGGCCCACAAGCCGACGTACGGCACCGACAGCCGCACCCTCACCGACAAAGCTGGTCAGCTCGGCCCGCAGATTCGTCTTACGACCCTCTTCCTTCTTACGCCCCAACTCACCCCGCAGCAGGGCGACATGCAGCGCCGCGAGCTCCGGCGACGGGTCGACGCCCAGCGCATCGGCCAGGGCCTCCCGCGCGCGCTGATACACAAGGAGGGCCTCGCTGTCGCGACCGGCGGCGGCGAGGGCGCGCATCTGCGCGGAGACGAGCCGTTCCCGCACCGGGTGCGCGGCGACCAGATCGGTCAGCTCCGTGACCATCTCGGCACCGCGCCCGAGAGTGACCTCCGCGTCGGCCCGCTCCTCGGTGGCGGTCAGCCGCAGCCCTTCGAACCGGTCGACGGCGGCGTCGAACGCGGCGCTGTCCTGCAGCCCGACGTCCTGCATGGCCGCGCCACGCCACAGTTCGAGCGCTTCCCGCAACAGCCGCGCCCGCCCGCCCCCGTCTTCGGTACGGGCCTGCCCTGCGGTGACGAGCCGCTCAAACCGCACGGCATCGACATCATCGGCCTCAACAACCAACCGGTAGCCGTCAGTCCGCCCTTCGATCACCCCGGCAGGCAACACCTTCCGCAGCCGGGAGACGAGCCGCTGCAGGGCGTTCGTCGCATCGGCGGGCGGATTCTCCCCCCAGATCCAGTCGACGAGCGACGCCTTCGGCACGGCGTGCCCCGGCCTGAGCGCGAGCGCGACCAACAGGCCGCGCAGCCGCGCGCCCGGCACGTCGACCAAGCTGCCGTCGCCCGCGCGCACTTCAAATGGACCGAGCATCCGGATCTGCATCCGCCGATTTTGTCATGTCCGCTAGTCAGCCACCTTGTCAGGCACCCAACGGCTCTTGACCTCAATCGAAGTTGAGCTTTTAGCGTGGCGTTACTCGAGCACGACCTAAATGACGAACACGAATGAGGATGACGTCGATGACCACTGCCTCACCAGAGACGGAAGCCAAGCCGGCCGTGACCGTGATCGGTCTGGGCGAGATGGGCCTCACGCTCGCGAGCGCCTTCCTGGACGGCGGGCATCCGACCACGGTGTGGAACCGCACACCGGAGAAGGCCGACGACTTGGTCGCCAGGGGAGCCGAGCGGGCCGCGTCCCTGCGCGACGCCGTCGCTGCCGGCTCGCTCGTGGTCGTCAGCGTGAAGGGCAACGCGACGGCCCGCGACCTCCTGGAATCAGCGGGCGGCGACGCACTGTCCGGCCGTGCCGTGCTCAACCTGACGGACGGCACATCGGCGGAGGCGAGGGCTGTGGCCGACTGGGCCACCGCCCAGGGCGCGCAGTACCTCCACGGCCAGATCATGACGATCGCGCCGGGCATCGGGGGAGCGGAGACGGTCATCTTCTACGGCGGTTCGGACACCGTGTACAACCGCTACCAGCCGGCGCTTCAACTCATAGGCGGCCGGGGAGCCCTGGTGGCGGACGACCCCGGCGTACCGACGCTGTACGGAATGGCCGTGCACGACACGATGTGGGGCACGCTGAACGGATTCCTGCATGCGGCCGCGCTGCTGTCCAGCGAGGGAATCGAGGCAAAGCGGTTCCTGGACGACGCGGGCGCGTCAGTCTCCGCCCTGCTGGGGTACCTCCCGATGATCGCCGGTGAGGTCGACAGGGCCGAGTACGCGACGGAGTACGGCGCACTCCAACACCACCGCCCTTCGGTCGAGGACCTGATCAGGGAGAGCAGGGCGCGGAACATCGATGCGGAGTTCCCGAGTTACACGCTCGGGCTTGTGGACAAGGCTGTGGAGGGTGGGCATGGGGGTGACAGCTACTCACGTCTGATCGAGCAGTTCAGGAAGTAGGGGGGGCGGGGGCTTTGCTGGGCCGGTGGTGGTGTTCGTACCGGGGCCGCCCGGTTGTCCCGAGGTTGGCGGTTCCGGGCCGGGTGTAAAGGGCGCTCCTTCGTCGCGTCGGCTGCGCCGATTCCGCTGCGCTCCACCCTTGACACCCAACCCTCCACCGCGAGAAGCAAATTGACCGGGCGGCCACGAAGCGGGGCTCACGGGGACGGGCCCTTGGGGCATCCGGCTTCACGGCCGGGTGCGGACTGGTTCGTAGCAGTGCTGCCCGTTGGAGGGGTGCGCGGCCGGTCCGGGGATCGGTCCCGGTCTCGTCAAGCGTCTGGCGACCGGATCTTCCGGGGTGGCCGTCGCTTCCTGGATGAGTGGGGGGGGTGGGGGACCTACTTTGGGAAAGTTGCGTTCTGGCATAAGGGGGCGCGCGCCGCCACGAAACACAACCTTGCCGAAGTAGCTTCCCCACACCCCCTCTCCCGGCCACCCCGGGGATCGACACCGGTCTCGTCAAGCCTCTACCCGCCGGATCTTCCGGGGAGACCGTCACGCTCATGGGCAGGTGAGGGGGGTGGGGGACCTACTTTGGAAAAGTAGTGTTCTGGCACAAGGGGGGCGCGCGGCACTACGAAACGCAACTTTGCCGAAGTAGGTTCCCCACACCCCTCTCTCTCCCGGTCGGGGCCGGAAGATCCGGTCGGCAGACGCTTGACGAAGCCGGGACCCGTCCCCGAACCGACCGCGCAGCCCTTCCACCCCTTCAGCGGGCTGCGCTGATACGAACTAGTCCGCACCCGGCAGGAAAGCCGGATGGCCCGCCGGGTGGTCCCCGTGAGCCCCGCTTCGTGGCCGCCCGGTCATATGGCTTCTCGCGGTGGAGGGACGGGTGTCAAGGGTGGAGCGAAGCGGAATCGGCGAAGCCGACGCGACGAAGGAGCGCCCTTTACACCCGGCCCGGAACCGCCAACCTCGGGACAACCGGGCGGCCCCGGTACGAACACCACCACCGGCCCACCAAAGCCCCCGACCAGAACCCTCAGCCGATCCGGTAAGAGTCCCCGTACACCTTCCACTCCAGCGGCGGATCCAAATTCAGGTTGCCCTTCTGGAGGAACACCCGCTGCGCCGTGTCCACACGGCTCGTGTCCTCGTGCGCTTCCTCCTGCTTCATCGCCCAGACCCGCGCGTCGAGGAACGCGTTCAAGTAGTCCGTCTCGTCGCCGCCCTGCGACGGCGGCTGCGCCTCGCCCAGAGCGCGCTTACGGATGTTCCCGAAGCTCGTGCTGTCGCCGCCGTCGCCGTGCATGACGATCGCGTCGTAGTACGCGAACTGGCCCAGCACGCCAAGGCCGTCCGCCTTGCCCTGCTCGACCGCCGGGTTGAAGTAGACGCGGTCGCGCTCGTCGTTCTGCGCCTGCTGGAAATCGGGGTCCTCCGCCGCCTCCTCCCAGTCGGGCTTGAACGTGGGGTCCAGGCCCTCGTGGGAGTCGGTGCCGTCGACCTCACGCAGGGCGGGCAGGTACTTGGCGAGGACGTTGTCCGGCTTGCGGTCGGTGTAGAGCTCGACCAGGTCCAGCATGTCCCCGGTGCCGGAGCAGAAGCCGATGATCCCGGCGGTGTAGCCGCGGCCGTCGCCGATGTCCTCGCAGTAGCGGTAGTAGTCCTTCCAGTTGAGGTCGGAGTTCTCCGCGCTGCACACGATCTTCATGGCGATCTCCTTCTTCGCCGGATCGTCGAGACCGCCAGCCTCGGCGGTCGGCGCGGCCCCCGCCGTCTGCGAGGCGATGACCGGCCCCGCGACGAGCGCGGCGCCCACGAAGGCGAGCAGGGTGCGGCGTGAGGTGTGTAGGCGGTGCGCGGGAGTGCTGTGGGGGGTGGGCACGGGGCCTCCAAGGTGGGGGAGGAGTGCGTCGTTCCGGCCGAGTCCGGTGACTCGATTGCACTGTTAGGAAAGTTTCCTACCAGAGATTCGGAGTGACGTATACCCGTCAATGGAGGGGGAGTTGGTGATCTTGGGGGTGAGGGGGTCGGTCGCTACTGTGACTCAGTCAGGCGTTCGCGCACCTGGACTGCGATTTTGTACGTGTCCCCGCTCGGGCGCGTCACCAGTGACCCCGGATCGCGAATCCAGCCCTCCTCCACCGCGAACCAGTCGATCGGCTTCGGCTCCCGGCCCTCCGTCAGCGCCGCCCGCAGCTCCTTGAAGTACGTCGACCAGCGCAGCCGGTAGAGGCCGCCGACGAGTCCCGCCCACTCCCTGTTGGCGTAGTCGCGCAGGCCCGCGTCCGCCCCGGACCGCGTGCCCCACACGGTGAGCAGCGACAGCTGGTCGTACGCGAGCCGGTCCTTCTCCGTGGTGTCGGCGCCCCATGAACGCGCGTCCGCCACCCAACGGCCAAGGAGATGGCGGGAGTCGGTCGCCATCAGCCTGTCGAGCAGGTCCATGAGTGCGAGCCAGTCGCGTGTCAGCTCGTCGAAGCGAGGGGTGTCCTTGGCGTCGTACGCCTGCTTGATCCGGGGGAGAAGGGTGCGGCTTCGGTTCGAGAGGGCCTGGCGCGCCACGTCCAGGACGTCCCTGCGGTATGCGGATGACCCTTGCAACTCCCGACGCACAGCGAGGAGTTTGCCCAGCGCCGGCTCGAAGTCCGCAGGTTCGTACCGCATCGCCTGCGGCGACCACGCCGCCGCCGACTTCGCCGACAGGCTCGGTCGCGCGCCGAAGAGGCCGTCCGCGCCCTCCGACCACTCGTCGGCGCGCGTCGTGCCGTACGCCGTGCGGCGCAGGATGTCCCAGGCGGCGGCCGCGTGCGGGTCCGCCGCGCCGTAGCGGGACACGGACCACTCGGCGAACCACTCGGCGAGGTCCAAGTCGTCCGTGCGCCACGCCAGTTCGGAGAACAGCTCGAACGCCGCCGGGTTGTTGTCGGCCGCCTCCGGCATCAGTGAGATGCCGGACAGCGTGCTGCCCTCCTTGGTGCGCCACTTCTCGTACAGCGCCGCCCAGTCGGGGGTGTTGGCGCCGAGCGTCGTGTGTCCGCCGAAGTTCCAGATCGAACCGAAGGTGTACGGCGTCGAATTCCAGTCGGACTCGCGGTCGGTGACGGTGGGGAAGCGGTCGGAGAGGCCGTCCACCACCAGCATGCGCGTCTTGTCGACGGCGTCCACGATGGCCTTCGGGGGGTTGCTCTGCCAGCCGAGGATCACCCAGGTCGCGCCGGGATGCGCGGCGTGGAGTGCCTTCTCGACCGCCCTGGCCGCATCGCCGACGGGGACGTCCCCCGGCTTTCCGCCCTCGTGGAGGAGATCCATCTTGTACATCGTCGACGGGCCGAACAGCTCGTCCTGGGCGCGATAGAACGCGGCGGACACGCGGGCGAAGTGCTCCGTGCGCGGGTCCAGCCAGTCCGGGCGCGTAAAGCCGACCCAGTCGCCCTGTGGCACCGTCTTCGCGCCGGGGTTCTTCGCCGTGAAGTCCGGCGGGACCGTGCCGAAGTAGCCGGGGAGCACCGGCGTCATGCCAAGATCGCGGAGCCGGTCCGTGATGCGTCTGCCCAAGGCGGCCCGGCGGTCGAGGAGTTGACGCGACACGGGGTAGGGGAACGCCGACATGTTCTGGAGCAGCCACCATGGCTGGTGCGCCGGGGCCGGGATCCACTCGCGCAACTCCTGGTCGGAGTAGCCGAACTCCTGGAACACCCGGTGGTAGAGCGCGTCCGCGCCCACGTACACGAGGACCTCGTTGTAGCCGTGCAGCGCGAGCACGTCCAGCTCGCGCTCCCAGTACGACCAGTCGTGGTACGCCCCCGTGTAGCCGTCGTTCGTGTCGTTGAGCACGAAGCGGTGCGGGGTGTTGGCGCGGCCGTTCAGCGGTCTGTCCGGGGCGGGGAGCCGGTCGGGAAGGTCCGTCTGGCTGCCCGCCCAGGTGATGTTCGTGTGGGTGGTGTGCTTCAAGTAGTGGCGCAGGCCGGTGAGTTGGACTGCCGGTGTGGGTCCGGTGATTGTGATGTTCCCGCGGCTGCCGGACACCCGGAACGTGTCGGCGGGGCCCGACGTCTCGAAGGTGAGCTGTTCCCAGTGGCGGGGGAGCAGGCGGCGGGCGGCATCGGCGGCGGGGGGCCGCCCGGCCGGTGTGGTGTCGGCGGCGGCTCCGGAACAGGCGACCGTGGCGCCGGTCGTGCCGGCGATGGCGGCCAGGAAGGTGCGGCGGGCCAGGGGCATGGTGAAGGGATACCCTCCCGGTTCGGCGGTGCTCGACGGGCGTGGACGGCGCCTCACGATGAAGGGGGCTCGCGGCGGGGTCAAGGTCCCGCGCGGGGCGCCGGCCGGGGCCGCGTGCCGCACGACGCTTCGATAGCCGAAGCGGTGGTGCTAGCGTCGGCGGATGAGCACACCGCTGCCCGGCAGGGCGACCGGCGCCTCCACCACCGGGCGCCCGCTGATGGCCGCGCTCGATCTGTTCGGGCGCCGCTGGAGCCTGCGCATCGTCTGGGAGCTGCGGGCGGACCCGCTGGGTTTTCGCGCGCTGCGGGAGCGCTGTGACGCCATGTCGTCCAGCGTGCTGCGCCAGCGCCTGACCGAGCTGCTCGAAGCGCGTCTCGTCCAGCAACTGCCGGACAGTTCCTATACGTTGACCGCGCTCGGCCGTGAGGCCCATCAGGCGCTCATGCCGCTGGACGCCTGGGCCCGGCGGTGGGCTACCGAGGTCGGCGCCGACTCGGCAGCGGATCGGCCGTGAGCGCCTCGCCCATCAGCGCGACGGCGGTCCGCAGCGTACTGAGCGGCCGGAGCAGGAGCATTGCCTCGGTCAAGTCGCCATCCGCGCCCAGCTGTTGGACGAATACTCCGTAGGCGGACTCCTCGCCGACCTTTGCGTTGAACGTCGTCACGCTGTTCCGGCCGCCGTCCTCGGTGAACTCCTGGATGGGCTCGATCACGGTCAGGCACTGGCCGATCGTGAGGAAGAGGTGTGCCACGTCGTCCCGCCCGCTGTAGTCGGCGACGGGGCTGTGGAAGACGACGTCCGGTGCGAGCGGCAGCGGGGTCTTGCCGGGGGTGCCGGGCGCGAGCAGGTCACGTACGTCGAGGGTCATCGTGTCGGATCCTCCTGAGGCCGGCTGCTGCTGATTCGATTTTAGAAGCGTACTCGCGAGCGGGAGCCTCCGGAAGTCCACGAGGTGCTCGCGGAAGTCCACGAGGTCTGCCGGGGATCTCCTGGGACTTTGTCCCGTCCCCATGGGCGATCCGCCCCCGCATGCCCGGCCTCAAGTCCCGACGTCGGCGGCGGTCCATGCCCATAGATGAGGACGCCGCGCCCGCCTTACGTTCGTTCGCGGCGCCTGTGAAAGCCCTTTGAAATCCGAAAGCGGCCGGGCGCCTCATCCCTTCACGTCATCCCTTCAGGGAAAGGCAGCACATGAAGCGCGTGCACAGGACAGCCGTCAAGGCCGAGATCGTCCGTGAACCGGGGGCGAAGGAGACCACCCACCGGAAATTGATCGACACACCGGACGGCGCCGACCGGTTCGTACTCACCGAATTCGAAGTTTCTCCCAACGGCTCCACACCGCCCCACTATCACGAGTGGGAACACGAGATCTATGTGCTCGAAGGGTCGATGGGGCTCGTCATGCCGGAACTCGGCAGGACCGAGGAGGTCGGGCCGGGCGACGCCATCTTCATCCCGCGCAACGAACCCCACGGATTCGTCACCGGACCCGGCCAGACCTGCCGGTTCCTGGTCGTCGCGCCGTGCGAGCGGCCGCCCGTGCGCAACGTCTTCCTCTCCGAGGACCCGTACGAGTACACCCAGAACCCCCAGTACGTGAGCCTTGTGGAGGGCGGCAAGTGACCGCCCCGGTCGTAGCCGCCGAGCGCCGCGCCCTCACGCCGTACGAGGACGCCCCGGACCCCGGCCCGCTGCTCGCCCTGAACTTCGGGTTCGCCCGCGCCAGGGTCCTCGGCACGGCACTGGACCTCGGCGTGTTCACCGGCCTCGCCCGAGGGCCGCGCGGCACCCGGGGTCTCGCCGCCGAGCTGGGCTGCGACACCGCCGCGCTGCGCGCACTGCTCGCCGCCCTGGAGGAGCTGGCCCTCGTCACGGGCGGCGACGACGAGAGCTGGGCGCTCACCGAGGTCTCCCGCGCCTATCTGGTCCGGGGTCGCCGGGGCTACCTCGGCGACCACTTCGCGGACGTACTCGCGGAGTGGGAGCAGTGGAGCGGCCTGACCGAACTGGTGCGGCGGGGCGGGCACGGCGGCGGTGAGCTCGGGGCTCCCGAGGCCCGGGGGCGGTATCCCGGCATGTTCTGCGGGATCTTTCCCGTGGCCGTGCGCACCGCCTTCCGTGTGGTGCGGGAGCTGGCGCTGCCTGCCGCCGGCCGCGTCCTCGACTTCGCGGCCGGCAGTGGGGAGTGGGGCATCGCGCTGGCCGCCGCCGACCCGGAGGCGCGGGTGGTGGCGCATGACGATCCCGAGCTGCTCGGGGCCGCGCGGGGCAGGGCGGAGGAGTTCGGCGTGGCCGAGCGGTTCCGCTTCGTGCCCGCCGACTTCACGGGGGACGCGGAGAAGGGGGCCATCAGGGCGCCCTTCCCCGACGGCTGCTTCGACACCGTCGTACTGGCGCATCTGAGCCGATTCGCGGGACCGGCCGCCACGGAGCGGCTCGTCGCCGAGTGCGCCCGGCTGCTCTGTCCCGGCGGCACGCTCCTGGTCGTGGACGTCATGCGCCAGGAGCCGGGGCGGCCCGCCCTGCACCGGCCGATGATCGCGCTCAGCCTGCTGGTGAACACCGAGGCGGGCGCGGTCCAGGAGGAATCCGCGTACCGCGCGGTCATGGAGAAATACGGCGTGACGGCGAAGGAGTCCGTCACGCCCGGTCTCATCACGGTCCTGACAGGAGAAAGGCGATAGTGGTGCGAGAAGTGGTGGTCACCGGGCTCGGTGTGGTCAGCCCGGCCGGCATAGGCACAGAAGAATTATGGAAGAACATCTCGGCGGGGAAGAGTGTCACCAAGCCCCTTTCCGACATCACGAGTTCGGCGCTCTTCGGAGATTTCGACTTCCTGTCGGACTCGATCGCCGAGGTCGAGGGGTTTGAGGAGCAGATACCTGCGCTGCCGCCCGAGGTGCAACGGCTCGACCGCTATACGCAGTTCGCCGTCGCGGCCGCGTACCAGGCCGTCCGTGACGCGGGCCTCGAACAGGGCGGATACGACCCCGATCGCGCCGGACTCTCGCTGTCCACGGCGATCTGCGGCACCCCGAGGATGGAGGAGGAGTTCCTGCGGGTGACCGACGACGGGCGTAAGCCCATCGACCCGGCGAAGGCGGGCCGCGATCTCTACCTCGCCTCGATGTCGAACACTCCGGGGACGATCCTGTCCGCGCTGCTCGGCATGCGGGGCCCGTGCGTGACCCTGTCGACGGGCTGCATCGGCGGCGTCGACGCGGTCGGGCACGCCTACGAGACGATCCGGCACGGAGACGCGGACGTGATGATCGCGGGGGCGAGCGAGGCACCCATCACCCCGGTGACCGTGGCGTCCTTCGAGATCATCAACTGTCTCTCGCGCTCCCACAGCGACCGGCCCGAGGCCGCCTCACGCCCGTACGACGTGGGGCGCGACGGCTTCGTGCTCGGCGAGGGCTGCGGAATCGTCGTCCTGGAGTCGCGCGAGCACGCGGAGAGGCGGGGCGCCAAGCCGTACATGTCGATCGACGGCTTCTCGCACACCTCCAACGCCGTGCACATGACCGATCTGCTGTCCGACGGCGCGGACCTGACCCGCGCCATGACCCAGGCCGTAGCGGAGGCCGGCCTGTGTCCCGAGGACATCGATCACGTCAACTCGCACGGCAGCTCGACGCCGCAGAACGACACCTGCGAGACCAGCGCCCTCAAGCTCGCCCTGGGCGAGCGCGCCCGGGAGATCCCGGTGAACTCGGCCAAGTCGATGGTCGGCCACGCGCTGGCCGCGGCGAGCGCCATGGAGATCGTGCTCTGCGCCCTGGAGGGCAAGCACTCCTTCGTCCATCCGACCGCCAACTACGAGACCCCGGACCCGACTTGCGACCTTGATTACGTACCGGGGGTCGGCCGCCCGTGGCACGGCGACACGATCCTCAAGGGCGCCAGCGGATTCGCCGGGCTGCACGCGGCGCTCGTCACCCGTGCCGTACGGGAAGGGGCCGACGGATGAGCGTCGTCATCACCGGAATCGGCGCGGTCACGCCCGCCGGCATCGGCATCGATCCCCTCTGGGACAGCGCACGCGCCGGCACGCCGCTGGTCGGCGCCATCGACCGGTTCGACGCGTCGGAGTACGCGTGCGACGCCGCGGGCCAGGCGGGTTTCGACGCCCGCGCCGAACTGCCGTCCCGCTTCGTCAAGCGCACCGACCGCTTCACCCACCTGTCCGTGCACGCCGTGCGCCAGGCATTGGCGGACGCCGGCGTCACCGTGGGCGACCAGGTCACGCCCGAGCGGACCGGCGTCATGGTCGGCAACATCCTGGGCGGCTGGGAGTTCGCCGAGCGGGAGCTGCGCCACCTGTGGACCGACGGGCCGCGGGCCGTCAGCCCCTACCAGGCGACCGCCTGGTTCCCCGCCGCGCCGCAGGGCAACATCTGCATCGACCAGGGGATCAAGGGCCCGGCCCGTACGTACGTCGCCGACCGGGCCAGCGGTGCGTACGCGCTGATCGGCGCGGCGGAGTCGCTGCTCCGCGACCGCGCGGACGTGGTGATCGCGGGAGGCGTGGAGGCGCCCCTGTCGCCGTACGGCTGGCTCTGCATGGAGACCAGCGGGCTCGGCGCCAAGTCCCGCGGTTCGCTCGTCCCGCACGAGCTGTACCGGCCCTTCGACGCGGGCCACGGCGGCAGCGTCTTCGGCGAGGGCGCGGTCTTCCTGGTCATGGAGCGCCGCGAGCACGCCGAGCGGCGCGGCGCGACGATCCTCGGCGAACTGGCCGGCTGGGGCGTGAGCACGGACGGCTACATGCCGTACTACACCGTCGAACCCACCGGACAGGTCCTTGGCCGCGCCATGCGGACCGCCACCGAACGCGCCGGGATCACCGGCGCCGACCTCGGCGCGGTCTTCGCGCACGGCTCGGGCATCCCGTTCGAGGACGTCACGGAGGGGTACGCGCTGCACGAGGCGTTCGGCGCGGCGGCACGCCAACTGCCGGTCACCGCGCCCAAGTCGGGCTTCGGGCATCTGCTCGGAGCGGCGGCGCCCGCCGACACGGCGCTCGCACTGCGGGCGATGCGCGAGGGCGTCGTACCGCCGACGGTCAACCTGGACAGGAAGGCGCCGGGCATCGATCTCGATCTGGTCGCCGGTGCGGCGCGCCAGGTCTCCGGTCTGGAGCACACGCTGGTCGTCTCCCGCGGTCTGGGAGGTGTCAACGCATGTCTGCTGCTGAGGCGTTGACCGCGACGGGGGCCCTGCCCGCGCTCGCGGGCATCCGTGCCGTGGGCATCGACGTCGTCGACGTCGAGCGGCTGCGGGGCATGGTCGAGCGGCGCGGACAGCGGATCGTCGATCGCCTGCTCACGGTCAACGAACAGGCCCTGTGCGACGGTTCGCCGCGCCACCGGGCACACCGCATGGCAGGACGGATCGCCGCCAAGGAGGCCGTGCGCAAGGCGCTCGGCGGATACGGCGAAGGGTGCGGCTGGCTGGACGTCGAGATCGGCCGCGACGCCTCGGGGCAACCGGTGCCCCGGCTGACGGGCCGGGCCGACGAGGCCTTCCGGCGTGCCGACTACAGCGGTCTTCACGTGAGCATCTCGCACGAGGCGGGCGTCGCGGTGGCGATCGCGGTCGCCGACTGACGCGAATGTCGCCGACTGACGGCACATCAGAAACATCAACTTTCGCAAGGAGTACGTGAGTTCCATGGATGTACGAGAGAACGTGGTCACCGTCATGCGCGGTGCGGGCTTCGAGGGCGAGGAGCTCGCCGACGACCGGCGCATCGCCGAGGACCTGGACATCGACTCGACCGAGCTGGTGGAGGTCGTCGTCGCCCTCGAACAGCACTTCGGCATCAGCATCGACGCGGACGCCGAGGGCGGCTTCCGTACCTTCCGCGACCTCGTCGACTGCGTGGACCGGCTGCTGTCGGCCGGCGCCGGCGCGGTGAGGAGCTGAGATGCCCAGGATCGAGAACAGCGTCGTCATCGAGGCGGACGCGCGGCACGTCTTCGACGTCACCAACGACATCGGCCGCTGGCCCCACCTCTTCGACGAGTACAGCCACGCCAAGGTGGTCTCCGAGGAGCGGGAAGGACGCTGGACCGAGATCCTCTTCGAGCTCAGCAACCCGGAGGGCTCCACCTGGACGTCCTGGCGGCTCCTGGACCACCGGGAGCTGACCGCGGTCGCCGAGCGGCGCGATCCGCTCTACCCGTTCCGCTATATGCACCTCAGGTGGAGCTACCGGCAGGTGCCCGAGGGGACGCTGATGACCTGGGTGCAGGACTTCGAGGTCGACGACGAGTTCGATGTCCCGCTGCCTACCGTCGTGGAGCGCATGAACGCGCACACCCGGCAGAACCAGACGGGCATCAAGCGGAAGATCGAGTCCGGGGTCTGAGTGCCCTGTGCCCATCGCAGTCACGGGGGTCATCGCGATGGACCACCTCATCACCTTCCCGGGCCGTTTCCCGGTGCGGCCGGTCACCGGCCGGCCGCACATCGCGTCCCTGACGTTCCTCGCCGAGCGTCTGGAGACCCGCAGGGGCGGCACGGCCGCCAACATCGCCTACGGGCTCGGCAGGCTGGGCCAGGACCCGGTCCTGGTGGGCGTGGCGGGCTCCGACTTCGCCGACTACCAGGTGTGGCTCAAGCAGCACGGCGTGGACACCGATTCCGTACGCGTCGTGCCGGGCGAGCCCACCGCGCACCAGGTGTGCACGACCGACATCGACGGGCGCCGGATCAGCACCTTCCGGCCGGGCGCGACGCGTTCGGTGCGGGCCCGCCCGCTGCGTTCCGTCGTGGAGCGCACGGGCGGTATCGACCTGGTGATGATCGCGCCGGGCGACGACCCGGCCGCGATGCTCCGGCATGTGGAGGAGTGCCGTGCGCTGGGGCTGCCGTTCGCGGTCCACGTCACGCGCCAGATCTCCGGGATGAGCCGGAGAGACGCCAAGTCCCTGCTGCCAGGGGCGCGTTGCCTCTTCACCGGCGAGGGGGAGTCCGAACTCCTGAGGGAAGCGACCGGCTGGACCGCCGTGCAGCTCCTCGACCGGGTCGGGGCGTGGGTGACCGCGCTCGGCCCGGCCGGGGTGCGGATCGAGCGGGCGGGCCACCGGCCGTCCCTCGTCCCCGCGATCGGCTCGGTCACCGTGGCCGATCCGGCCGGGGCGGGCGACGCGCTGCGGGCCGGCCTCCTGGCCGGCGTCGCGCGCGGCATCCCGCTGGAGCGTGCGGCCCAACTGGGCTGCGTCGTGGCCTCGTTCGCCCTGGAGTCACCTGGCTCGCAGGAGTACCCGATGGACGTACGCGTCCTGCTGAACCGGGCCAGGGGCGCCTATGGGCACACGGCGGCGGCCGCGATCCGCCGCCTGCTCACCTACGCGGCATGAACCTCAACAGCGGTATGAACCTCGACAATTGAGAGCGAGACGCATCCGACCATGTACGTCGACCTGAGCATCCCCATCAGCCGCCGGGCGCCCGGCGTCGAGTTCGAGCAGTGGCTGCACCGCGACGGGATCCGCCAACTGTCGCGCAGGATCCGGGCGTTGCCCGGTGACAGCAGAAGGGACAGGTATCTCAACTTCTGGCGGTGGCTCATCGGCGCCCGGCGCCTGCGCGAGCGCGATCTGCCCGGCGGCTGCTTCCTCTCCAACGAGTTCTACCGGATGTCCGTGCACCAGGGCACGCACGTCGACGCGCCCTTCCACTACGGCCCCGAGTGCGCGGGCGAACCGGCGAAGAAGGTGATGGACCTGCCCCTGGAGTGGTTCAGCGGTCCCGGCGTCGTGCTCGACGTCCGCGGCTGCGGGGGCCGTGTCACGGCGGCCGGCGTCAAGGAGGCGCTGGACGCGGCGGGTTCGGGGGTGGGGCCCGGGACGGTGGTGCTGTTCCGCACGGACTCCGATCTGCGGCTCGGCACCCCCGCGTACTACACGGAGTCCACCGCCATCACCCCCGAGGCCGTCGACCACCTCCTCGACCTCGGCGTGAAGGTCATCGGCACGGACTGCTGGAGCTTCGACGGCCCGGCCCGCGCGATGGTGGAGTCCTTCTACGAGACGCGTGACCCCGGGGCGCTGTGGCCCACTCATCTGCACGGCAGGGAGCGGGAGTTCATCCAGATCGAAGGCCTTGCGGGGCTGCGAGGGCTGCCGCGGCGCGGCCCGTTCACCTTCATGGCCTTCCCGATCGCCCTCGCGGATGCGGGCGCGGCATGGTGCAGGGCGGTGGCGCACGTACAGGAACCGCGCTGAATTACCCAATTGCCGAGGAATTCCACCCACATCACGGGTCGGTCGCCAGGTCTCCTGCCCGGCCCAAGGAGCGTTTTGCGTACAGCACGGTCTGTACGCGATTGGGCGTGCCCAGTTTGGCGTAGATACGGCTGAGATAGTTTCGGACAGTCTTCGGGCGTAGCCCGAGATGCTTGGCGATGCAATCCGTCTCGTGATCGTCGGCCACCATGGACAGAATCTGCCGCTCGCGTTCCGTGAGCATCGCGAGGGGTGAGTCGTCGCCGCAGCCGCGGCCCGCCATCAACTGCAGGATCGGGCCCGCGGTGGCCGCCGTGAACGCGGCGCCGTCGCGGTGCACGGCGAGCAGCGTCTCGCGCAGTTCGACGGCGTCGATGCTGCGGGATAGATAGGCGTTGGCGCCGGCCACGAAGGCTTCTCGCATGTAGACCGGCTGTTGGTTGGAGGAGAGGATGACGATCCGTACGTGGCCGGACGCACGGCGGATCGCCCGGATCGCGTCCACACCGCCCGTGCCGGCCACGCCGAGCCCCATCACGACGATCTGCGGGCGGTGCCTGTGTAACTGCGCCAGCGCCGATGCCGCGTCGTGGGTTATCGACACCACGCAGAATTCCGTAAAGCCGTCGAGGAGCTTTCGGAAACCTTCGAGCACCAGTTGTTCGCTGTCGACGAGCAGGACCCTTATCGATGACATTGAAGACCCCCCTGGGTTCCGCATTCACGACTGTGAAAGATCAGAACATGGGGGCATCAAGTCTCCTGCTCCTTGCCCCCGTTGGCTGATTTCCATCGTCGACGAATATCTGCCACATCCGATGCTACACCACCGGACGAATCACTCTTCTGGTTAATTGTCAATTATGCGGCGGACGCCATTCGTTGATTGATCGCATTTCGGTTGAACCTTTCATTGGCGCGGGGTGGCGGGTCGTGGAGTGGGCGGGCCCGCGGGGTGTCGGTTGCGGGTCAGTCATCGGAGCGATGTGACGTGAAGCGGCCAACATTCGGTGTAGAAGGGTTAGTTGGGCGCATTGACATCCGATGTATTCCTCCCTACGTTCCCGAGCGACCCCTCAACCTCAGGAGCCGCCCCATGCGCAAGAGAGCCGCCGGACCAGCCCTGCTCCTCGCCGCCGCATTGGCCTTCACTGTCGTCCCGCAGGCGACCGCGGTTCCGGACCGCGAGCCGGAGCCGGTCGCGGGCCCCGGGACCGACCACGCCACGGACGACCCCTTCACCGCCGACCGCACCAGCTGGTTCCGCCAGGACCGCTTCGGCATGTTCATCCACTTCGGCGCGTACTCGAACCTGGAGGGCGAGTACAAGAAGGCCGACGGCTCCGTCTGCCGCGACGCCGAGTGGATCCAACGCCAGTGCGACATCCCGCAGGCCGAGTACGAGAAGCAGGCCGCGACCTTCAACCCCGCCGACTTCGACGCCAAGGCCGTGGTCAAGGCGGCCAAGGACGCCGGGATGCGCTACATCGTCATCACCTCGAAGCACCACGAGGGCTACGCGATGTGGCCGACGAAGGTCAACGACTACAACCTGCGCGACCACTCCTCCTTCGACAAGAATCGAGACATCCTCGCCGAGCTGAAGAAGGCCTCCGACGACGCGGGCATCAAGCTCGGCTTCTACTACTCGATCTGGGACTGGCACGACAAGGACTTCCCCGACCCGGCCACGTTCCCCAAGTACGAGAAGAGGATGCGCGCCCAGCTCAAGGAGCTGGTCGACAACTACGACCCGGCGCTCCTGTGGTTCGACGGCGAGTGGGACACCGACAAGCCCAACAACCCCTGGACGGCCAGGGACGGCGAGAAGCTGGAGGCCTACCTCCGCGACCTCGACCCCGACCTGGTCATCAACAACCGCGTGGGCAAGCGCCGTGTCGTCGACGGCGACTACGGCACCCCCGAGCAGGAGATCCCCGGCGCCCCCGTCGACGGCCAGCTCTGGGAATCCTGCATGACCCTCAACGGCCACTGGGGCTTCGCCCGTTACGACACGAACTGGAAGTCTTCCAGCACCCTGGTCCGCAACCTCCTCTCCACCACGTCCCGCAGCGGCAACTACCTCCTGAACGTCGGCCCCGACGCCCGCGGCCGCGTCCCGCAGCCCTCCGTCGACCGCCTGAAGCAGATGGGCGACTGGCTGCGTACGTCGGGTCAGGGCGAGGCGGTCTTCGGCGCCCGCTACGGCGGACTCGTCGAAGAGCCGGCCTGGGGTTCGGTGAGCCGCAAGGGAGACAAGCTCTACGCGGCGGTCACCCAGTGGCCGACGGACGGTTCCGCCCTGCATCTGAAGGCGCGCACGGACTTCAAGGTCACATCGGCGCGGGTGCTCGGCAGCGACCAGCGGGTGGAGGTCGCCAAGTCCGGTGACGGATACGACATCAAGCCTTCCGGGGCGGCGACGAACGACACCGCCACCGTCATCGAGCTGAAGGTCGATCCCGGCCCGACGGCCCGCCCCGGCAAGGGCAAGGGCCTCAAGCAGGAGATCTTCGACAACGCGGAGCTGAGCGGCACGCCGAAGATCACCCGCACCGACGCGACGGTCAACCACGCCTGGAAGTACGAGGGTTCACCGGCCGCGAGCATCCCCGCCGACAAGTTCGGCGTCCGCTGGACGGGCAAGCTGGAGCCGCGCCGTTCGGAGACGTACACGCTGACGACCGTCTCGGACGACGTGGCGCGGGTGTGGATCGACGGCAAGCTGGTCATCGACTCCTGGACGCCGCACGAGCCGAAGATCGACAAGGCCCAGGTGAAGCTGACGGCGGGCACCCGGCACTCCATCAGGATCGACTACGCGGAGAACACGGGCGAGGCCCACATGAAGCTGCTGTGGTCGAGCCCCGGCCAGGAGCAACAGATCGTCCCGGCAACGCAGTTGTACGCGAACTGACGGCCTGGCCCCCTTCCCGGCGGCGGATCGCCGCCTCCGGTGAGGTCGCGGGCAGCTTCCCCGCCCGCGACCTCACCGGACTCCGCAGCGATATGGCACCGTCAAGTGCCGCCGGAACAGGGTCAGTTGGGCCCGCTTCCCGCTACAGTTTCCTTCTTGCCCCATTAGGGGGAACATTCGACGTCACCCTCTTCGGGAGGCCGAATGCGTTTCCGTGGCGGACCTTCAGTGGAGTCGATGCGGCGGCTGCGCGTCGCCGGGCGGGTGTCGACGGCTCAGGTGGACAAGGTGCTCGCGGACACCTCGGCCCATCCGCAGCCCTCGGGCCCTGTGCTCCTCGACCTCTCCTCGGCGACCTCCTTCGACGTGGTGGCGCTGCAGCAACTCCTGTCGTTGTTCGCCGCCCGCAGGGACGCGGGCCTCGACACCAGGATCCGGCTGCCCGTGGACGCCGCCGCCCGGCACGTCCTGCGGCAGTGGCAGTTCCCGCTCGCGGCCGGTTCGGTGGCCCGGGTCCCGTTCAGGGACCTGGTCATGGACGAGGACCGTGCGTACTTCCGTGAACAGGCACCGCCCGCATCGGCCGTCCCCGGCTCCGCGAGCCCACGCGCCTCGGTTCTCGCCTACCTCACGGCCCAGCGGCGATTCGGACTGCGCCCCTACCGGATCGACGGTGCGTCGGCCCGTCTCCGGATACTCGAGGACGAGGTGTCCTGTTGGGGAGGCTTCGCCCTGACGCGGCTGCTGAGGAGCATGCTCGCGGGGCCCGCGCCCGAGGTCATCCGCGTACTGGTCCAAGAGCTCGTCAGCGGCCCCCTGCTGCAACGCTGGTACGGAAAGGTCGCGATCACCGGAGCGCAACTCGAGCTGCCCGGCCAAGGGCCCGGCGCGGGCACCCTCACGCTGGCCATCTGGGACGACAGCGAGTCGCTCATCAGTGAGCTGAGGAAACGTGATCTGGCGGCCGAGCTCCCCCGGACGGAGGAGTTCACCGTGGCCGCTCAGGGCTGGTCCCCGGGCGAGGAGCCGGGCCGCGGCAGCTGGCAGGCATGGCCCGATTCGGAGGATCCGGAAGTCCTCCTGGCCGGGTTGATGCGCAGCACGCCGCGCGACCGGTCGGCGGGCGGCGGCGCGGAAGGCAGCGACGGCATGTACGCGCTCTACAACTGCGCGGTCGACGTGTTCGGCGGGAGCCTCTGCATCGCGTCGAGGCAGACCCGGCTCACGATATCCGCGGCCCCGGCCGCGGACCGGGCCCGATACCGGGTCGAGGTGGCCGCCGGACCCCAACTCCCCGACCAGCACGGCAATCTGCTCGCCGTGCGGTTACCGGTGCGCGATGGCTAGGCCCCTGCACCTGGTCACCGCCCGGCAGATCACGGTGGCCCGCGACGCCCCCGAGCCGGTCGCCGATGAGCGGGGCCACTTCTACCGATGGCTGGGCGAGACCCTCGTAGGGCGGAGCGTCTCGATCGGGCCCGCCGGAGACACCGTCTACATCACCTCCGAGGAACTCACCTACGAGTCCTTCAAGATCGCGGACTATCTGGGCAAGACGCTGCCGAAGGGCCGCGGGCTCCATTTCCTCGTCATCGACCTGGCGGCCACCCCCTACAGCCAGCTGTGCGAGTCGCTGCTCATCGGCGTCGCCGACACCGTTCAGCTGTGGGCCGCGCAGGCCGCGGACCGGTCGCTCGCGATCCTCCTGCCGGCGTTTCCCCACACCCGGTCCGAATTCTGGCCGACCCTGCGCTCACTGGCGGACGGCCGTGACCCCGCGGCCAAGCTGGTGGTCATCTCCAACGACGGGGCCATCAGGTGGCTGCACGGCGACAGCGGATCCCTGCGACCGGATTTCGAGTCGGTCTACCCGCTGAAGCAGGATCCGCCGCAGCGGGACCCCCGCGAGCGGATGTCCGGCCAGATCGTCCGCAGGCTCGGCCACTATGCCTCCCGCGAACGCAACGGCCCGCTCTGCAAACGCTACTTTTTCGACACCGGCCATGCCGCGCCGGAGATCGCCGAGCTCGCCGAACGATGGCTGCACACCACGGTTCTGGCCGATCCCGCCGTGCCGAGCGACCTCATGCTGCTGAGCAAGGACCGCAAGAAGGGCCTGGACGACGCCATCGCCGGAATTGCCGGGGACCTGCGTCTGCGCTTCGGGACGTTCGACTCCGAAGGCGGCGTCTTCGACCCGGACGGGAACCCATTGGACGCCGCGGACATCCACGGCACGGTCGTGCTCTTCTTCGCCGTGGTCAGCAAGCGGCAGAAGTTCGAGAGGATCATCAGGAACATGCGCCGGGCCGGGATCCGCCTTGCCCCGCGGGCCTGGACGGTCCTCGCCACCGACGACGAGGCGGAAATCGCGGACACGGTGCCTCCGCTCGACGTCGAACGGACGGTGCGTCGCAAGGCATCCCGCCAACAGGACTGCGAACAGTGCACCATCGGCCTGCCGCACACCGACCCGTTGAGGGAACACCACACCCTGCGCACCTTCGACGCCTGGGAAATCCTCCTCACGTCGCAATGGGGAGCGGAAAGAGTCGCTCCCGAGGGGAGCTTCTTCCGCTACGCCCCTGACATGGGGGACGTGTTCGACAACTATGGGAACTGGGTCGCGTCGAAGGTGATCTCTCTGCTGCTGACCCGGGGCCTTGTGCCCGCCAGCACGGTCTTCGTCTTTCCCGACGAGGAGCGCATCAAGAGGCTCCTCGTCAGGATCAGCACCCTTTTGCGGGGCCGACCGGTGACGATAAGGATCCCCAGCGAGGTCCTGGGGCACCACACGTCCGCCGACGGCCGGAGCGTTGCCGGTGTCCGGCGGGGGCGGACGAGCAGTGACATCTGGGAGCGCCAGCTCCACCATCTGCGGGGCAGCAGAAGCAAGGTGGTGATGCTCGACGAGTTCCGGGCATCCGGCCACACCGCCCGCGCGATGCTTTCGCTCCTCCTGAACCGGGAGATCCAGCCGGTGGCCTACATCCCCATCCTCGACTTCTCCGACGAGACGGACCTCGACGGCCTGCCCGTCCACCCTCTTTACCGGATACGGGCCACCAGGGGCGGGGCATGAACGCCGGCGGCGGAGTACGGGCGCAGTCGGTGGAAGAGGCCTGCCTGACGCTGGTGTACCTGCTGCACAACCGACGGCGTGAATGGGCCCTCGGCCGGCACAATGCGGATGAACTCGGCCACATCAAACGCAACATGCTGATCGCCGACTATGCGCGCAAGGCTCTGGACCTCCCCGTGGAGGTGCGCCAGGAGCTCGACAGGATGGTCGTCGAGTCCTTCCTTCCTCCCCATCCGACTGCCCCCTGGACGGGACCCGCCATGCCACCTCCGCCGCCCGAGCCCGAGCCCGTGGACGTCGCCGTGGTGGTCGTCATCATCGAGGAACTCGACGCGGCACTCGGCGCCTTCGGCATGACCCAGGACGACTTCGACAGGGATGCCGTCGTGGGCGACCAGCGCTTCTTCCCCACCCGTGTGCCGAACGGATACCGCCCGGAGGAGCCGCTCTCCGTCGTCATCACCTCGGCCGGCAGGAGCGGGAACGTTCAGATGGTGAAGTCCGTCGACGCTCTTCTCAAGCTCTACGAGCCGGAGTTGATCTGCCTGCTCGGCACCGCCTGCGGTGTGCCGGAAGAGGTTCGGATCGGGGACGTGGTGGCCTGCGATCGCGTCTACTACTTCCCACCTGGCCGGCGTCTCCCGGGAAAGATGTTCCAGCCACGGCCGAAACACGGGCAGGGGCGGAGTGATTACGGGCATGGGCTCTACTACTACGACCCCGCGAAGACCGACTACGCGAGCAGGGTACGGGAGTTCGTCCGCGGCCTGTCTCCCGCTGAAGTCCCCGAGACCTTCTCGGTCGCTCGCATTCCCGAGGTGCACACCACCAACGTCACCATCGCATCGGGCGAAGAGGTCCTGAGGGACGGGGAGTTGCTGCCCGGCCTGCGGGAGGTCGACAACTCCATCTGCGCCGCCGACATGGAGTCGTACGGATTCTCCCAGGCGGCGGAGGGGCTCCCCTGGCTGATCTTCCGCGGGATCAGCGACTTCGGGCCGGATCACGAGGAACGCTGGAAGTACGTCTCGACGTCGTTCGCCGCCCTCTGCCTCGAAGATTTCCTCAGGACGCGGTATCTCCCGCCGGATGCCGATGACTTGTGAGCTCACCCTTCCAAGGCGCTGATGGCCTCGGCCAGCCACTTCTTCTCCTCCGTGCCCGTCGCGCGGGCGATCCTGAGCATGCCCTGGCGGAAGAGGTCGGGGGTCTCCTCCGCCTTCACCGGTTTCCCGTCGCGGTAGAAGAAGCTCGCCGGAGCGTCCAGGAAGGCCTGGCGGCGGCGGAGCACCGCGGCTTGCTCGGCCGAGTCGGGAAGGTGGCGGAGGAACGCGAGCAGCGTGAAGAACCGCTGCCCGTCGGTGATTTCGGCGTCCTTGGGATCTCTTAGGCGGGCGAGCAGTTCGGTGCGGCCGGCCTCGGTGAGGGAGAGGATCCGGCGGGGTGCGGCGCTCTTGCCGGGCTCGGTGTGCTGTTCGACGAGGCCCGCCTTCGCGAGCCGGGTGATCGCCGGATAGAGCGCGCCGTCGCTGACCGGGCGGATATGGCCGCTCAGGCCCTGGATGCGGGTCTTGAGTTCATAGCCGTGCAGGGGCTCCTCGCTGAGGAACCCCAGGATCGACAGCTCCAGCATGTGAGGCGAGCCCCTTTCTGTTGCCGCGCGCTTGTCCTTCTCCTGCCGTGATGCTATCTCTTTCCGCGGTACCTCGAATCGAGGTACCGCGGAAAGAGGGGGATGTGTCATGGGGTCGTGTGTCATGGGTCCGACCGAGCACCGGCGCCGGCTGGTGTCGCTCGCGTACCCGGTCTACTTCGAGCTCCTCGCGGGGGTCACGGCCGGGATCATCAACATGGTCTGGGTGGCCAGGCTCGGCGGCGACGCGGTCGCCGCGGTGGCCGTCGCCACGAACGTCGAGAACATGCTGCTCGGCGTCATCCTCATGGCCGGCTCGGGAACCACCGTGCTGGTGGCCCGGGCCAGGGGAGCGGGGGACCCGGCGGCGGTCCGGTCCGCGGTGCGCGGCGGCTGGGCGCTGTGGGCGCTGATCACTCCCGTGGTCGCTGTCGGCGGCTACGTGTGCCGCGAGCCGCTGGCCCGCCTGGTTCTCGGCGGAGGCGCCGGCGACGCCCTGCCGCTCGCCACGGAGTACTTCGCCGTCGCACTGCCCGGCATGGCGGTCTACTTCGCCACCAACGTCGTCGACGGCATCCTCAAGGGCGCGGGCGACACCCGTACGCCGATGCGGCTCGCCCTGCTGGCCAACGGGCTGATCCTCGTACTGGATCCGCTGCTCATCCTGGGCTGCGGACTCGGCGTACGCGGCGCGGCGATCGCCACGGTGGCCGGGCGGACGGTGGCACTGGTGTGCGGGGTGTTGGCGCTGCGGGGACTTGACGAAGCCCGGCGTGGTGTCGCGCCCCTTAAGGGGCGCGGGGAACTGCGCGACCAGCCCCCACCGGCCCGCAGGTCCATCACCGCCAATCCCGCAAAGCGCCTCATCGCCGACGCGCGAGGAACGGCCGCGACCGGCCTCCCGATGTCGGCGGACTTCGTCGTACGGATGACGGGGGCGCTGGCGCTCGTCGCGGTCGTCGCCAGACTGGGCGTCGAGGAGGTCGCCGCGTACGGCATCGCGACCAAGGCGATGTACCTGGCGACCATGGCCTTCTACTCCGTGCGCCAGGCCGCCGCGATCCACACCGCCCATCTGCTCGGCGCGGGGAGCGACGCGCGCCGTGCCGTAGGGCGCCAGGCGCTGCTCGTCGCGGGGGCGCTGGGGCTGGTCGCCGCGCTGGTGCTGCTGGCCGCGGGCCCCTGGATCATGCGGGGCTTCGGCGCCGGGGGAGAGGTGGCCGACGCGGGGGCGCTCTATCTGCGGTGCCTGGGGCCGTACTTGGTGCTGCTCGCCTGCTTCATCGCACTGGGCGGCGTCTTCGAGGGCAGCGGTTCGAGCCCGGCCCTCGCCCGCATCACCGCGTGCGGCGTCGTGCTCCAACTGGCTCTGGCCTACGCCCTGTCGGGCCTCGGCCTGCCGGGTATCTGCCTGGCCATGGCGGTGTCCATGGCCCTGCAGTGTGCGGGGGTCGCCCGAATGTACCGGCGTACGGGGCGAGTTCAGGAGCTCAAGGGGGGAGGCGGCGGGCCTCGACGGCTCCGCTCCGGGGTCAGGCGCAGAAGCGGGCGGTGGTGACCGAACCGCCCGCGTTCTCGTCGTCCGTGCCGAGGGCGGCGAGGTCCGAGCCGGGGACGCAGTGCAGGGCCTCGATCTTGTGGCCCTTGAACTTCCGCAGGACATCGGGCGACTTGGCGAGCGTCAGGCGCCACTTCCCTGCGTCGGTGACGGCGAGCCTGCCCGCCTTGCTCACGGCCGAGTCGAACGGGCCGTCGTCACCGGCGTCCGAAGCCGAACTGATGAGGATGCGCCCCGACTTGGTCACGTCGATGTCCGAGGCGTGCCGGACGTCGCCGCCCGGGTAGGGCGCGCGGAACTCCGTCTTCGACACCGCGCCGAACTTGGACTCGCCGTAGGTGTTGATCGAGAACGGCGCCGCGTACAACGTGGCCGGACGGTCGCCCGCGCCCCGGTCGGCCCAGACCGCGGCCAGCTTTCCCTTCTGCGAGGTCAGCGTGAAGCTCTCGAAGTCGTCGCCGTTGCCGATCGCGGGGAGCGGCGAGATGTCGAGGACCTCCACCGCCTCGCCGGAGTCGGTCAGCTTCAGGTGGTAGACGAGGCCGCGGCTCGCGACCGCCACGTACTCGTCCGGGGCCCCCGGCACCCGGTCGAGCGCCTCCAGGTCGACCGGCTCGGCGCCGCCCTGCCAGGTGAGCGGCGCGGCATCGGGGGTCTGTCCCGGCCTGTAGGTGACCTCGGCGATGCGATTCTGGCCCGGCCTCTTGTTGTCGCGTACGACGAGGGCGCGGAACGTGTCACCCGAGCGGGAGGCGACGGCGAGACCGCTGATGCCGGACTGCAGGTCGTACCCGACCCGCTGCCAGTCGGCGGCCGCCTTCGGCTGGGCCGGGGACAGGCCGGCGGTGAGGAGAACGGCAACTCCCGCGCCGAGGGCGGTCATTGCAATCAAAGCGGACTTACGCATGGTCAGGGGCCTCTCACTCGATGTGCAACGCGCGTAGATTCACGGCTGGCCGGACGGTAGTGGTCCGCCCGGCCGTGAGGCAAGTGAGGTACGCGGACTGGGCTAACGGGCGCTTCGTACGGCAGCCGCCTCGCGGTGGCCGGGTGTCGGCTCGACGGTGACGGCGGGGCGCCGCCCCGGCCGCAGGACCGTCGCCGCGACGGCTAGGCCGAGCGCCGCGATCCCGGTGGCGACCCAGAAGGCGAGCCGGTAGCCGTCGGCCGTGGCCGCCAGGGTGCGCCCGCCGTCGGCGAGCAGTCCCTCCGTGCGGCTCGCGGCCAGTGTCGTCAGCACGGCGAGACCCAGCGAACCGCCCACCACCTGCGTGGTGTTGAAGAGACCCGAGGCGAGCCCCGCGTCCTCCTCGCGCACCCCGGACATCGCGAGCCCGGTCACGGCGGGCATCGCGGCGGCGAATCCCGCGCCGAGCAGAATCATCGGAGGAAGCACATCGGTGACGTACGAACCATCGGCGGGCAGCCGGCCGAGCAGGGCGAGCCCGGCCGTGATGAGGGTGAGCCCGGCGAGCAGCGGGCGGTAGGGACCGAACCGGCCGATCAGCCTCGCGGAGACGCTCAGCATCAGTACGCCGATGACGACGGGGGCGGGGAGGAAGGCGAAGCCCGTCTTCAACTCGCCGTAACCGAGGACGCGTTGGAAGTAGAGGGCGCCGATGTACTGGAAGCCGTACATCCCGGCGATCATCGCGATCTGCACCGCGTTGGCGCCAGTCAGCGACCGGGAGCGGAAGACGCGCAGCCGCAGCAGGGGGCGGGCGGCGCGGGCCTGGCGGGCGGCGAAGGCGGCGTACAGGGCGAGGGAGAGCGCGGCGAGGCCGAGGGTGGCGGACGTTCCGTGCTCGGCGGAGCCGACGATCGTGTAGACGGTGAGCATCAGCGCACCCGTGATGAGCGCCGCGCCCGGATAGTCGGCGCCGCCGCCGATCCCGGTGCCGCGGTCGTTCGACAGGATGCGCACCGCAGCGACGAGCGCGACGACACCGATCGGCAGATTGATCAGGAAGATCCAGTGCCAGTTCAGGGTCTCGGTCAGCGCACCGCCGAGGAACGTGCCGAGCGCACCGCCCGCCGCGCCGACCGCGCTGAACACCGCGATGGCCTTGGCCTGTTCGCGCGGCTCGGGGAAGAGCGCCACCAGCATGCCGAGCACGACGGCGGAGGTCATCGCCCCGCCGACACCCTGCACGGCGCGCGCCGCGATCAGCACGCCCTGGTCGGTGGCGACCCCGCAGAGCACGGAGGCGGCGGTGAACAGGGCGAGGCCCCACACGAACATCCGCTTGCGCCCGACGAGATCACCGAGCCGCCCGGCAAGCAGCAACAGACCGCCGAAGGCGATGAGATAGGAGTTGACCACCCAGGCGAGACCCGGCGCGGAGAAGCCGAGATCGCTCTGGATGGAGGGCATCGCCACGGTCACGATATTGCCGTCGATGATCGTCATCAGCAGGCCCGAGGACAGTACGGCGAGCGAAGCCCAGCGTGACCGTGATGGAGCGGACTGCCCCTTGGACTGCCCCTTGAACTGACCCTCGGACACGACGAAAACCTCCATGAACTGCATAGGTGCACGACTTGTAACGGGACTCATCGTGGGTGACCATGGAGGCGTCGAGAAGGAGGCACTTCAATGTCCCAAGGGAACACCGGTGTTACCTCGCAGGTGGTGAACGCGCAGGCGTGCCCGGTGCGGGAAGTTCTTGACAGGGTGGTCGGGAAATGGAGCGTCCCGATCCTGGTCGCGGCGGCGCACGGGCCGATCCGCTTCACCGAACTGGAGCGCAGCATCGACGGAATCAGCCGCCGCATGCTGACCCTGACCCTGCGGAATCTGGAGCGCGACGGCCTGCTCGTGCGGACGGTGCACCCGACGGTCCCGCCGAAGGTGGAGTACGAACTGACGTCGGTGGCCGAGGAGTTGCACGGCACCCTGCTCAAGCTGACCGGCTGGGCGGAGCGCCACCGGGTGACGATCGCCGAGTCGCGGGCGGCGTACGACGAGCGGCGGGGCCTGGTCGACGCCTGACCCCGGCCGCTGCGATCGGCTGTGGCTACGGCTTGCGGGCCACCGCGCCGTACGCGTCGACGGGCATCGGATCGTCGGCCGACTCCGGGCGCCATCGGGTGACCGGCACGACCCCGGGCTCCACCAGCTCGAGCCCGTCGAAGAACCCGCCGATCTCCTCGACGCCCCGTACGTAATAGGGAATCGCGCCGCTCTTGTTGTACGCGTCCGACGCCGCGATCATGCCCTCGCTGGTGGCGGTGCTGTCGCTGACGATCAGGTAACTGCCGGCGGGCAGACCGGCCATGAGCCGCCCGACCAGATCCCGGGCTTGTCCGTAATCGGCCACGTGGCCAAGGGTGTTGAGGATCATCAGCGCGACGGGCTTGGAGAGGTCCAGGGTCGTCGCGGCGGTCCGCAGGATCGCCTCGGGGTCGTGGAGATCGGCGTCGATGTACGCCGTCTCACCCTCGGGCGTGCTGGTCAGGAGCGCGCGGGCGTGCGCGAGGACGAGCGGGTCGTTGTCGACGTACACGATCCGGCACTCCGGGGCGGTGCGCTGGGCCACCTCGTGGGTGTTGTCGGCGGTGGGCAGCCCCGTACCGATGTCGAGAAACTGCCGGATGCCCTGCTCGCCCGCCAGATGCCGGACCGCACGCCCGAGGAAGTGCCGGCTCAGCCGCGCCACGTCGACCAGGCCGGGGAAGATCTCCTTGATGTGATCGCCGAGTTCACGGTCCTTCTCGTAGTTGTCCTTGCCGCCCACGAAGTAGTTCCAGAAGCGCGCGGAGTGGGGGGTGCTGGTGTCTATGCGGGCGAGGATGTCGGCCGAGGAGTCGGGGCGGGGGGCGCTGTCCGGCACGGGGAACCTCCTGGGGCGGGCTTGCGGCGGACTTGGGGTCAGCGGCCGAGCAGGCTCGGGTCGTCGGCCGGCGTCCCAAAGTACTCGCGCGGGTCACCTGCGCGGTGAGGCCAGCAGATAGCGGCCGGCTCGCGGACGCTCGGTGTGCTCGCTGACCTGCCAGCCCGCCGCCGACAGCGCGGCCGCGCACGCCCGCAGCCCATCGGCCGACACATCGCGCACCGCGACGGCCTCCGGCTGCGGAGTCTCGCCCACCCCGTAGCCATCGGGTCCCGGCGGGCAGCCCGCCGCCTCCAGGGCCAGGGCCGCGGCCTGGACGAGGTGCGTCCGCTCCCAGGCGCAGGGGCGGTCCCGCGCGCCGTCCGGGTTGGTCATGCGGCGCATTTCGAGGAGGCCTTCCCACGCGCTGCGTACGTCGCGGGCGCGGGCGGGGCCGGTCGCGCCGGGCGGGGGCGCGGGCTCGGTGCCGGTGCGGGCGGCGAAGAGGCCGGAGGGGGCGGCGGCCGTGGGCGTCTCCGGGGAGGGAGCGGACCGGCCCGGCGTCTCCTCCCGTATCCGATGCCCCGCGGGCGTCAGGAAGAAGGCGTGCGGCGGCCGGGGGTGCCGGAAGGCGAGGCGGTGGCGCACGAGTGCGGCCAGCTGCGCCTCGCTCCCGGTCAGCCGTCCGGTCGCGGGGTCCGCGGCCTCGATGATGCGGCGCTGAGCGGCCGTCGGCGGCTTCGCCATGAGTCCACCTCTTCCCAGGTTCTTCTGCTCCTGGTCCCGATGGTGCCTCGCGCCACTGACAACGGCGTCAGCGAACGTCCCCCGTGGCGAGGTCGACGACCTTCTCCGCGACCAGTTCGAGTACGCGACGGTCGTCCTCGGCGGTGCCTCGCTCGCCCGGAGTACCGGGGTAGGCGTCAAGGAGGACGTCCGTGGCGCCCAGTTCGGCGAGGGCCTCCAGGTCGCCGCGGAGCTGGTCGACACTGCCGTGCCCGAGGGGACGCCCGGCCGTGTCCGGCTGCGGGGCGAGCCGGAGCTGGAGCCGCGGGACCAGGGCGGGGGCGGGCCGGCCGGCGGCCTCGGCCTCGCGTGCGATCAGCGGCAGCGCGGCACGCAGCGCTTCGAGCGTCGGCATGAACGGGTGCCAGCCCTCGCCGAGTCGGGCGGCGCGGCGCTGGGCCGCGGGGGAGTTGCCGCCGACCCAGACGGGCAGCTGCGCCGCCGCCGGGGCGGGGGCGGTGTGGACGTCTTCGTAGGAGACGTACCGCCCCTGGAAGGACGTCGTCTCCTCGGTCCACGCGGCGCGGATCGCGGCGAGGTACTCGTCGGTGATGGCGCCGCGCTCGCGGAAGGGGATGCCGAGCGTCTCGTACTCGGCGGCGGACCAGCCGACGCCGGCGCCGAGGATGAAGCCGGCGTCGCCGTTGAGCTGGTCGATGTTGGCGGCGAGGCGGGCGGTCTGGAGCGGGTGCCGGTAGGGGATCACGGTGATGGTGGTGCCGAGCCGCAGGCCCGGTACGCGGCCCGCGAGGTGGGCGGCGAGGAGGAACTGGTCGTAGAACGGGGCGGGGTAGACGCCGTGCACGTCCGGGGTGACGGCTATGTGATCGGAGATCATCGCGAAGGTGTAGCCGAGGTCGCGGGCGTCGGTGGCCTGGCGGGTGAGGGTCTTCGGGGTGGTGCCGGAGCCGAAGTTGAGGAGATTTACGCCGTATCGCATGAGGATCAGTCTCGATGATCTTGACGTTGCGTGTCGACCAAGTCCGAGTCCGCCCTCAGACGCCCGAGGGGCTATGAACTCGGCCGCAGGTTCCAACCCGCCACCACCGGACGCCCATGCTCCGTGCTGAGGCGGCTCACCGTCCCCGTCGCGAGTTGGAACAGTGCCCCGCCGGAGACGGGAAGCCCGAGCCGCCGTGCGGCAAGCACCCGCAGAAAGTGCGAGTGCGCGAACAGCACCACGCTGCCCTCGTTCTCGGCCAGCGCCGCGTCCACCTTGGCGAGCATCCGGTCCGCCCGTTCCCCGACCTGCTCCGGGCTCTCCCCGGGATGCTCCGGGGGCCCGGGGGCGACCCCGTCCGTGAACAGGTACCAGTCGGGGCGGTCACGGTGGATCTCCACCGTCGTCACGCCCTCGTACGCCCCGTAGTCCCACTCACTCAGGTCGGCATCGACCCGCGCGTCGCCGAACCCCGCGAGCGCCGCCGTGTCCCGGGCCCGCTCCCGGGGGCTCGTGAACGCCGCCCCGATCCGGTACGTCCCGATCAGCGGCGCGAGCCCCCGCGCCTGCTCCCGGCCGTTCTCCGTGAGCGGGATGTCCGTCCAGCTGGTGTGCTGCCCGGTCAGGGCCCACTGGGTCTCGCCGTGCCGGACGAGCAGCAGATCACCCATGGCGCGGAACTTCCTGGACCAGAAGAGTGCTGGGAACGCGCGGTTCGATGATCATGGCTCCTGATCTTAATGCTGTGTCGAAGGCGGGTGGCGTTCTGACGGCCTGGTAGAGGTCTTCTGTGACCATGTCCCACCGTTTGAAGAGCACGGCCATCGCCATCATCGCGATCACTCTTCTGTCCGCCTGTGGCGGGGCAGAGCAACCCGATACGAGCGCAGGCAAGGCAGCCGCCCCTTCTCCGGTCGCAGCACCACCGCCCCGTCCGGTGGACTGCCGCAGGGCCAGCTGCGTGGCATTGACCTTCGATGCCGGGCCCGGCCCCTACACAGCCCGTCTGCTGGACATCCTGAAGGCCAAGCGGGTGAATGCCACCTTCTTCCTCCTCGGCAAGAAGGGTGTGGCCCGTTACCCCCAACTCGTGCGCCGAGAAGCATCAGAGGGGCATGAGCTCGCCAATCACAGTTGGAGTCATCCACGCCTGACCGAGGTCTCGGACAAGGAGATCCGCCGTCAGCTCTCCCTCGTGCAAGGGCAGATCAAAGACCTCACCGGCCGCACTCCGACGCTGATGCGCCCGCCGCAGGGGCGTACCGACCAGCGGGTGGCCAAGGTCAGCCGCGAGCTGGGGCTCGCACAGGTTCTGTGGACCGTGACGGCCAAGGACTACCGTGACCACGACCCCAAGCTCATTCAGCGGAGGGTCCTGGCCGGCGCGGCCCGCGACGGAATCATCCTGCTCCATGACATCTATCCGGGGACCGTGCCCGCCGTGCCCGCCATCATCGACGGACTGCGGAAACGAGGGCTGACTCCGGTGACGGTCTCCCAGCTGTTCGCTCCCGACAAGGCCCAGCCGGGGCGGGCCTATTGGAACGCCCCGTAAGCGCGACGACCGCGGCCGGTGGCCGCACCCGAGTGCTCGGGTGCGGCCACCGCCGAGGTCAGATCCCTGCGGGCACGCGTGACGGGCGGCCCGAGCCGCGCGTCAGGCAGTAGCCGCCGACACCGGCGAGCGCGGCGAGCACGCCGCCGCCCGCGGTCCACAGCCAGCGCGACGACCACCAGGCGGACGACCAGCCGTCCTCCGGCTCACTGGACACCGCGGCCGTCTTCGTGCCGATCCCCGGCACCAGCGGCTTCGCAAGGGCGCCGTCCACCGCCTGCGCGCCGCCCCCGTCGTTCGACGTGACCTTCGTCGAGGCCTTCATCGGCAGCCCCAGGGCGTCCGCGTCCAGGTCGGTGACCGTCAGGCGTACGTAGTACGTGCCCTGCAGCGGGTCGTTGGCCCACGGTTCGGCCCAGCCCTTGACGGTGCGCAGGGTGCAGGACAGTTCGACCGTCTTCGCGTCCTGCGCCGCCGTCTTCGTCTGCGCGCCGTACCGGCACGCCTGGTGGCGCCGCAGCCCGTCGTACACGTCGACCTGCCAGGTGGACCCGGAGCGCCCCGACGCGGCATCGGGCAGCTCCACCGCGGCGTGCACGGTGGGCCGTTGGCCGATGTCCGCGGGGAACGCCCAGTACAGGTAGTCGCCGGTGGACGCCTCCGCGGTGGCCTCCTGGTCCTGCTGGATCGCGGTCGCCGTACGGAAGGACGTACCGGCCTCCGTCGGTGTGGCGGGCTTCTCGTCGTCACCGGAGGCAGCCACCGAGGCCACCGCGACGCCCGCCGTCCCGGCCAGGGCCAGCAGTGCGGCCGCGCCCAGCGCGGCCACCCGGCTCAACACACGTGTCGTACGCATCAGTTGGTCCTCCAGACCGCGAAGCGCCAGCGCGAGACCCAGCCCCAGACCAGACCGGCGACGAAGCCGGTGAGGATCAGCGTGCCGAGCAGCCACCAGCCGTTGCCCAGGCCGAAGGACGCCACGTCCGACGCCTCGTCGGGCGCGTCCACCACGTCGATGTTCAGCTCGACCGGCAGGCCGGGCGTCGTCTTGACGGACGCGGGTGCCGAGAAGGAGTTGCTGACCCGCAGGCACACGGTCTCGGCGATGGGCTCACTGGCAGAGCCGTCGGAGTCGTCGGAGTCCTGCTCCGGCTTCGGGTAGCGCAGGCCGGTCGAGATCACGTCCGTGCGTCCGTCACCCGCCTCCGCGCCCCGTACGATCTCGCGTCCGCTCTCGGTGGAGGCCCGGAGCAGTACGCCGTAGTCCTGATGGACCGCCCGGTCCGCCGCGACGCTGACGGAGGCGCGCAGTTCCTTCCCGGGCTCGACGTCCACGCGGTACCAGCGGTGCTCGCCGAACTTCTCGCGGTCGGTGTAGAGCCCGGCCTTCAGCTGCGGGGCGTCGGAGCACTGCGCCGCGCCCTTCGCGGCCACCGGCGTGGCGACGGGGTCCGCCGCGCGGTCCACCAACTGCTTGACGCGGCCGGAGAGTTCATCGGTATGGCGTACGGATGTGTACGTTCCGCCGGTCGCCTCTGCGATGCAGCTCAGCTGGTCGCGGGTCTTGGCGTCCGGCACCAGGCCGAGCGTGTCGACGGTGAGGTGGATGCCCTCCGCGGCGATCTTGCGGGCCACCTCGCAGGGGTCGAGCGGCTGGCAGGTGTCCTCGCCGTCGGAGATGAGGACGATGCGGCGGCTGCGCTCGGTGTTGTCGTCCTTGAGGTCGTCGGCGGCCTTCAGGAGGGTCGGGCCGATCGGCGTCCAGCCGGTGGGCGCGAGTGTCGCCACGGCGGTCTTGGCGTCGGTGCGGCCCGCGCGGTCGAGCTCGGCGACGGGGTAGAGCAGCTCGGTGTCCTTGCAGCCCGTCTTGCGATTGTCGCCGCGGTAGTTGGCGCCGAGCGTGCGTATGCCGAGCTGGACCTCGTCCGGCGTGGCGTCGAGCACCTCGTTGAAGGCCTGCTTCGCCGCCGCCATCCGGGACTTGCCGTCGATGTCGCGGGCCCGCATGGAACCGCTGACGTCGAGCACCAGCTCGACCTTGGGGGAGGGCTGGGCCGGTTCGTCGGCTTCGGCCGCGGCGGGGCCCGCCGTGCCGAGTCCGGCGGTCAAGGCGGCGAGCAGGGCGAAGGCCCCGGCCGCCAGCCGTTGTCTTGTGATCATCGCCGGATCTTATTGATCTCGGCGTGCATACCCAAACCGGCGGCTGGGTATCAGCGGTCGGTTCGGGTGTCAGCAGTCGGCGGCCGGGGACCGGCCGTCACCGCTTCAGCTCGCGCCCCCCGAACGCCCCGCCGCCGTCCGCCTGCTTCCACCACGTCTCAAGAGCCGTCTGGTCCATGGACCGCCACGGCGGCGTCTCCTCCACAAGGGCGCGCCCGAGGCGGCGCCCCAGGTCGACCATTACGGCACCGGCGACGGTGCGGTCGGTGTCGTACGTGTCCAGGGCGTCCGGCCAGGTCGTCGCCGTGGCGAAGGCGGACTCCAGGACCGTCGCGTCCTGCAGCGCCTTCACCGCGCCCGCCCCGGTGTGCGGCCGGGCGACCGTCGCCGCGTCGCCCATCAGGAGCACCCGGCCCGTGGTGTAGCGGGGCGCCGTGAAGTCGTACATGGGCTGGAGGAAGAGCTCGTCGGGCGTGGTCGTACGGACGAGGTCGCCCCAGTAGGGCGGCAGCAACTCGTCGCACACGAACGTGAGATGGGAGGTGAGGGCCTCCGTGAGGCCGCCCGGCGGCAGGCTCGTGGGGGCGGTGAGCCGCAGATCGCGGCCGAGCCCGAGATCCAGGTCCGCGGGAGGCGCCGTGTAGAGCACCCAGTTGACGCGGTGGCCGCCCGTGCCGTCGGGGATGCGGTAGACGATGAGATGGCCGCCGGGGAAGACGACGTACGCGCAGTCCTGCGCCGCCCACAGCTCCGGGTCCACGAGGCGCTCGGCGGGGAAGGCACCGCGCCAGGCGAGATAGCCGGCGTACGCGGGACGCACGTCGGCGAACGCCGCCGTACGGACCACCGAGCGGTAGCCGTCCGCGCCGATCACGAGGTCGAAGCGCTCGGTGCCCTCGGCGGTGCCGATCTCGGCGCCCTCGCTCCCCGGCCGCACCTCCTCCACCGGGACCCCGGACCGGAACTCGACGGACTCGGGAACCCTGCGGCGCAACTCCTGCCACAGCGGGCCCCAGTTGTACGTACGGAACGTGAACGGCATCACCCCGATCTCGTGGCCGAGCGGCCCGGCCGCGGATCCGTCCCGCACATACCAGCGCCGCCGCTCCAGCTGCACCCACGGCATGTCCGCGTCCAGATATCCGGCCGAATCCAGCTCCGCGTAACGGGAGTTGTGCACCGCGAGCCCGACGCCGCGGTCCGCCAGGTGCCCCGCGGCACGCTCGTACACCGTGATCTCATCGGCGCCACCGCGGTGCGCGGCGAGTGCGGCGGCGCATCCGGCGATGCTCCCACCCACGATGGCGACCTTGCCTCCACGCATCATCGCGCCATCCTGGCAGCAAGGGTGACCTTCTGTCAGTGAAGGGACACCCCGCGCCCGGCGAAGAATGGCTCGAACTCGACCAGGGTGAGGTCCGCCGCCCGTGTGCCCGCGTCGATCCCCGAGGGGTTGTGCAGATGCAGGCCGCCGTCCGCGGAACGTCCGGTGACCAGCACCAGGTGGCCGCCGCGCCCGGGGGACTGCCGGTGCGGACGGCGGATCTCGTAGTGCACCGAGACCATGACCTGACGTCCCTGGTCGAGCAGCCCGGTGATCTCCTCCACCGTGAGGTGCCGGTGGACCGTGGCGTTGACGCCGTGCACCTCACGGACGTACTCCGCGAAGGGCGCGTAGATCAGACCGCGGATCGTGCCGTCGGGATCCTCCGTGTACGCGCCGTACTTCAGCGCGCCGTCCCGCAGCTCGAAGAGCGTCGGGGCGGACGGGCCGAGTGCCATCCGCAGGCAGGTCAGACCGCACAGATGACCGCACCAGCGCGCGTAGTCGTCGAGCGTCGCGGCGCCCGACTCGGGCCAGGCGGGGTCGGCCGCGCGGTCGAATCCGCCGTACACGATGGGCTCGACCAGATCGGGCGACGCGAACTGGGTGTGGGAGGGGACCTGGCAGGTGGGACAGAGCGACACGCGACCCCCGACTGCTGTCATGACTGGCGGTATCCGCTGAGGAAGCGGCCGATGCGGCTGATCGCCGCGTCGAGATCGTCAGCGTAAGGGAGGGTCAGGATGCGGAAGTGGTCGGGGCGCGGCCAGTTGAAGCCGGTGCCCTGGACGACCTGGATCTTCTCCTGGAGCAGCAGGTCGAGGACGAACTTCTCGTCGTCGTGAATGGCGTGGACCTTGGGGTCGAGGCGCGCGAAGGCGTACAGCGCGCCCTTGGGCTTGACGCACGAGACACCGGGGATCTCGTTCAGCTTCTGCCACGCCATGTCGCGCTGCTCGTGCAGCCTGCCGCCCGGCGCGGTGAGCTCGCGGATGGACTGGCGGCCGCCGAGCGCGGCCTGGATGGCGTACTGGGCGGGGGCGTTGGGGCACAGCCGCATGGAGGCGAGCATGGTCAGCCCCTCCAGGTAGCTCTTCGCATGCTGCTGCGGGCCGGTGACGACGAGCCAGCCGGACCGGAAACCCGCAACGCGATACGTCTTCGACAGACCGCAGAAGGTCAGGACGACCAGATCAGGGGCGAGGGCGGCGACGCTGTGGTGCACGGCGTCGTCGTACAGGATCTGGTCGTAGATCTCGTCGGCGAAGACCATCAGGCCGTGCCGGCGGGCGAGGTCGAGGATGCCTTCGAGGACCTCCTTCGGATACACGGCGCCCGTGGGGTTGTTCGGGTTGATGATCACGACGGCCTTGGTCCGGTCGGTGATCTTCGACGCCATGTCGTCCAGGTCCGGATACCAGTCCGCGGACTCGTCGCACGTGTAGTGGACGGCCTTGCCTCCGGAGAGGGTCGTCACGGCGGTCCAGAGGGGGAAGTCCGGTGCGGGGATGAGGACTTCGTCGCCGTCCTCGAGCAGGGCCTGGACGGCCATGGTGACCAGTTCGGAGACGCCGTTGCCGAGAAAGACGTCGTCTACGGAGACCTCGTCCAGGCCAAGGGCCTGGTAGCGCTGGGTGACGGCGCGCCGGGCCGAGAGGATGCCGCGCGAGTCCGTGTAGCCGTGCGCCTGGGGGAGCATCCGGATCATGTCCTGGACGATCTCCTCGGGCGCCTCGAAGCCGAAGAGCGCCGGGTTGCCGGTGTTCAGGCGCAGGACGCTGTGGCCCGCCTCCTCCAGGGCGTTGGCGTGCTCGATGACCGGGCCCCGGATCTCGTAACAGACCTCGCTGAGCTTGCTGGACTGCCGGAACTCCATGCGCTGTGCCTCCCGTGACGTGAGTTACTTGGTTTTACCAAGCTGGAGCTTGGAAAGTCCAACAACTTGCATAGACTGCGTCGCATGCCACCCGCACCCAGGTCCCGCCGAAGCTATGACCAGTACTGCGCCGCCGCCCGTGCCCTCGACGTCGTGGGTGACCGCTGGACCCTGCTGATCGTCCGCGAACTCCTGGACGGCCCGCGCCGCTACACCGATCTGCACGCCGATCTGCCGGGCGTCAGCACGGACGTCCTCGCGTCCCGGCTCAAGGACATGGAGCGCGAGGGCCTGACGACCCGCCGCCGCCTTCCCCCGCCGGCTGCGGCGTACGTGTACGAACTGACCGACCGGGGGCGGGAGTTGCTCCCCGTCCTGCAGGCGCTCGCCGCCTGGGGCGCGCCCGCGCTCCAGGAACGCAGGCCGACGGACGCGGTCCGTGCGCACTGGTTCGCGCTGCCGCTGCTGCGGGTCCTGGCGGGGTTCGGGGCGGAGGGCGTGGTGCAGGTCCGGCTTCCCGAGGGCGAGTTCCACGTACGTGTCGGAGGCGAGGGGGATTCCTACGGCGACGGTCCCGCGCCCGAGGCCCCCGACGTGCGCCTGACGCTGGACGCGGAGACCTGCGTGGCGGTGGGCCGGGGGGCGCTGACGGTCGCCGAAGGGGTGCATGCGGGCCGGATCGAGGTGTCCGGCGAGGGAGTCCTCGCGAAGGCCCTGCACGCGTGCTGATCCGGCGAAACCGGATCGTGGTCGGGGGAGCCCTCGGCATACAGTTGCCGGTGTGCTGCGTGAAGTGACTGCCGTCCGGTATGTGAACCCGTTGCGGACCGGGGGCTCCGTGCCCGGCGTCGTCGAGACCGACGACCTCGGGACGTACGTCGTAAAGTTCACCGGTTCCGCGCAGGGCCGCAAGGCGCTGGTCGCCGAGATCATCGTCGGCGAGCTGGCCCGCCGGCTCGGCCTGCGCTTCCCCGAGCTCGTCCTGGTCCACTTCGACCCGGCGGTCGCCGCGGACGAGCCGCATCAGGAGGTGCGGGACCTGCTGGACGCCAGCGCCGGGCTCAACCTGGGCATGGATCTGCTGCCGGGCGCCGAGGACTTCACGCCGGACGCCTTGGACGTGGACCCGCTGGAGGCGGGCAAGGTGGTGTGGCTCGACGCGCTCACGGCGAATGTCGACCGCACGGTGCACAGCTCGAATCTGATGGTCTGGCCTACGTTCGGTATCCATGAGCCGCGGCTCTGGCTGATCGACCATGGCGCGGCGCTGGTGTTCCATCACCGCTGGGGCGCGTCGGCGCCGGACAAGGTGTATGACTTCCGGCATCACGCGCTGGGGGGTTATGGCCCCGACACGGCTGCCGCCGATGCGGAACTCGCTCCGCGGGTTACGGAGGCCATGCTTCGGGAGGTTGTCTCGCTGGTCCCCGAGGGGTGGCTCGCCGATGAGCCGGGCTTTGCGTCGCCGGACGAGGTGCGTGAGGCATACGTCGGGTTTCTGCTGGCCCGCGCGAGGTGCTCCGCAGTGTGGCTGCCGAGGGATTTCCCCAGCCGCCAGGAACTGGCGGCCGCCGATGCGAGGCGCGCCGCTGCCACCGAGAAGGGCCGCCCGGGCTGGCTGAAGCGGGTCCCCGATCTGCATGGGAAGCCGGCGGCGGAGCAGGACTGGTCGCGGCACGTCGGCTAGCTGCGGCCGTATGTGGCTGGTCGCGCAGTTCCCCGCGCCCCTGTCGGGGCACGACAGCCCGCGCTCCTGTCGGGGCACGGCCTTGGGGACCAACGGAACAGCGGTCGCGAGTACCGAAGGGGCTGGCTCGTACAAGAACTCCACCTGCACCGCGTTCCGCGAGGTCGGCCGTGTGATCCGCACGGTGCCACTGCTGCGCTGCCTCTCGGACGCGCCGCTTCGCCGACGGGTGCATGAGCTCGCGGACTCTACGCGCAACCCGTCACCCGCATCGTCACGTCTGGCACTGCTTCGTCACGGCTCCGCTCCAGTTGCTCCACGCCCCGCCGGCCGGCCTCACATGCACCCGGATTTCGGCGGTGGCGTTGACGGGGCCGCAGACGCGGTCGGTGTTGCCGATCTCGAACGGGCCGATCGTGGACCTGCGCTGGACGATCGTGCGGCCGTTGCCGAGTTGGTGATGACGGTGTGGGCGGTGATGTTCCGCATGAAGACGTGGCCGTCCTTCCACCGTTCGGCGGAGATACAGCCCTGTGCGCCGATGTTCTGGGTCGAGACGGCGCCTCCGCAGGCAATGGCGGCGGCGTGGGCGTCTGGCAAGTACAAGCTCACGTACAGAACTCGGGCGTCACTCATCCGGGGCCGCTCGATAGCCGGGCGGCCCCTCCACCCGCTGCCTGTACGCCAGTTGGTGGAAGTGGATCTCTGCACTTGAGCTTGTACACGGTGATGCACGTGAGCCAGTACGCCGACAATTCATCCGCGACACCTCAACATGCGAGCCCACCAGTCCCAAGGCCGGGGCACGACGAAGCCCCCGGCGCTGTGCGGTGCCGGGGGCTCTGTCGTGAACGTACGCGGGAGCGTCAGTTCAGCTGCTCGTACGCGGGCAGCGTGAGGAAGTCCGCGTAGTCCGCGTCCAGGGAGACCTGGAGGAGGAGGTCGTGGGCCTGCTGCCACTTGCCGGCCGCGAAGGCCTCTTCGCCGATCTCGGCGCGGATCGCGTCCAGTTCGGCGGCGGCGACCTCGCGGGCAAGCTCGGCCGTGGCGGTCTGGCCCGTCTCGAAGACGACGCCCGCGTTGATCCACTGCCAGATCTGCGAGCGGGAGATCTCGGCGGTGGCCGCGTCCTCCATCAGGTTGAAGATGGCGACGGCGCCGAGGCCGCGGAGCCAGGCCTCGATGTAACGGATGCCGACCTGGACGGCGTTGACCAGGCCGTCGTACGTGGGCTTCGCGTCGAGGGAGTCGATGGCGATCAGGTCGCCGGGGGCGACGCTGACGTCCTCGCGCAGGCGGTCCTTCTGGTTGGGCTTCTCGCCGAGCACCGCGTCGAACGAGGCCATCGCGATCGGGACCAGGTCCGGGTGCGCGACCCAGGAGCCGTCGAAGCCGTCGCCCGCCTCGCGGTCCTTGTCGTTCTTGACCTTCTCGAAGGCGACCTTGTTGACCTCCGCGTCCTTGCGGGACGGGATGAACGCGGCCATGCCGCCGATCGCGTGCGCGCCGCGCTTGTGGCAGGTGCGGACGAGGAGTTCGGTGTACGCCCGCATGAACGGGGCGGTCATCGTGACCAGGTTGCGGTCCGGCAGGACGAACTTCGAGCCGCCGTCACGGAAGTTCTTGACGATGGAGAAGAGGTAGTCCCAGCGGCCCGCGTTGAGGCCCGACGCGTGGTCGCGCAGCTCGTAGAGGATCTCCTCCATCTGGTACGCGGCCGTGATCGTCTCGATGAGGACCGTGGCGCGGACGGTGCCCTGCGGGATGCCGACGTAGTCCTGGGCGAAGACGAAGATGTCGTTCCAGAGGCGGGCCTCCAGGTACGACTCCGTCTTCGGGAGGTAGAAGTACGGGCCCTTGCCGAGCTCGATCAGCTTCTTGGCGTTGTGGAAGAAGTAGAGGCCGAAGTCGACGAGGGCGCCGGGGACCGGGGTTCCCTCGAACTGCAGGTGGCGTTCGTCCAGGTGCCAGCCGCGGGGGCGCATGACGACGGTGGCGAGCTCGGACGCGTCCTTCAGGGCGTACGACTTGCCGCTGCGCTCGTCGGTGAAGTCGATGCGGCGGGCGTAGGCGTCGGAGAGGTTGACCTGACCGAGGACCACGTTCTCCCAGGTGGGAGCCGATGCGTCCTCGAAGTCGGCGAGCCAGACCTTGGCGCCCGAGTTCAGGGCGTTGATGGTCATCTTGCGGTCGGTCGGGCCGGTGATCTCGACACGGCGGTCGTTGAGGGCGGCCGGAGCGGGGGCCACCTTCCAGGAGTCGTCCGCGCGGATCGGCGCGGTCTCCGGCAGGAAATCGAGCGTGGAGGTGCGGGCGATCTCGGCGCGGCGCTCGGAGCGGCGGGTGAGGAGCTCGTCACGGCGGGGCGTGAAGAGCCTGTGCAGCTCGGCCACAAAGGCGAGGGCCGCGTCGGTGAGGACCTCCTCCTGCCGCGGCAGAGGCTCCGCGTCGACGATGGCCAGCGGGGACTGCGCTGGTGCGGACATGAGCTGTCACTTCCTTCAGCGAGCTTCACGCGCAGGTGCCGTGGCTGCCGCCGGGCATTCTCAGTGACACTCAGTGCCACAGGAGCCGAGATACGGCCGCGGGCCCCACGTGAGGGAACGGGTGCTTCTGAACAGTGGATACTAGTTTCCTCATGGTGGAAGTTCAATCGTTTGTTGATGTCGAGATTCTCCTCATCAACAGAACGTGTCGCTGAGTGCCATGCCGGTCACTCCAGGTGGATCAGGTCGGAGGGGGTGTCGATGTCGTACGCACGGGCCACGTCCCCGCACTCGACGAGCACGATTTCCCCGGCGTGTTCCTTCAGATAGGCGCGCGCCCCGCGGTCACCCACCGCACTTGACTCGATGCCCGCCCAGTGGTCGGCGCCGAAGAGCACCGGGTGGCCGCGCTCCCCGTCGTAGGCGGCGGCCGCGAGGGTCGCCGGCGAGCGGTAGGCGGCGTGCACGCGGGCGATCGCCGCGGGGCCGATGCCCGGCTGGTCGACGAGCGAGACGAGGGCGGCGCTCGCGCCGGCGCCGCGCAGTGAGCGCAGGCCCGCCCGCAGCGAGGAACCCATCCCTTCCTCCCAGTCCGGGTTGTCGACCAGGACGCAGCCGGGGAGCGAGGCCTTCTCGCGTACGACATCGGCGTCGGCGCCCAGCACGACGTGCACGCGGGTGCAGCCGCCCTCGCGCAGGACGCGGACCGCGTGCTCCACGAGGGGGCGGCCCTGGTGGTCGAGGAGGGCCTTCGGGCGGCCGCCGAGACGGCGGCCGCCGCCGGCGGCGAGGAGGAGCCCGGTGATGTTCATGTCCTGCGGGTCGATGTTCTGCGGATCGGTCGTGGCTGGATCGGTCATGGCTCCTGCATACCGCACCGCGGGCCGGGTCTTCCGGCCGCGAAGTGGCGCGTCCCGCTTCCTGTGGCGTTTACTGGCCCGCGTCCCCCTGGTGTCTGACCAACACCTGTGCGGGGGCGGCACGAACTGCACGAGAACACGCGCACGACGGCGTGCGAGGGGGAGAGCTGTGTTGCAGAGCATGGGGCAGAGGCGAGTGACCGGCAGCGACGAGGATCCGCGAGTGGCGGAGCTGCGTACCGCGGTGGCGCGGCTGCGCCGCGAACTTGCCGCGCATCCGGCCGAGTTCCCCGACCGGGGCATCGCCGAGGACGAGTTGGCGGCGTTGGCCGCGATGGCGGTGAGTGGTGCGCCGGAGGCGCCTCGGTTGCGGCGGTCGCTTTTGCTGGTCGCGGCTGCGATTGGCTCGGTGAGCGCCTTGTCCGCGGGGCTCTCGGCGGTGCGGGGTGCGGTGGACCTCTTCGGGGAGCAGGGCCGGGGGTAGTCCCGAATCCCCGCCGCTCCGCGGCGGGTTTCCCACCCGCCCACCCGACTACCCCGCAGTCGCCCGTCCTCGTTGTGGGCAGGCGTTCCTGATTACCCCGCGGTGCGGGGCGTGACGTAGGGACGCCTGGCCTGCCCGCCCCCCCGTTGTGGGCAGGCGTTCCGCATGGCGGAACGGGTGGGCACAACGGGTAACCGCCGGGTGCCGATGGAGAGGCGGTGAGGGATACGGAGAGCTCAGGCCACCCAGTGGCGAGGTGCTCCCGCCGTGGAGGGGGCAACGAGACCGCCCCCGCCCAGCGCCGCAGCCAGCCTCAGCACAGCCTCCTCACCCAGCGCCGCAGGCAACGCGTACGGAATCCGCAGCCGGTGCTCATGCGTGCCGGGGTCCGCCCCGAAGCGGGCCCCGCCCTCGATCCGCACCCCGTGGCCCAGCGCCGCCTCGGCCAGCGCCGAGGAGATCGGACGCCCCAGGTCCACCCACAGGGAAAGCCCGCCAGGCGGCAACTTCCAGCGCCACTCGGGAAGATGACGGGAGAGCGCCGCGGCCAGCGCGTCCCGCTGCGCCCGCAGCCGCGGCAGCCGCTCCCGCAGCACCTCGTCCATGCCCGCGATCAGCTCCACCGCGACCAGCTGGTCGATCACCGGGGTCGCCATGTCGGACGGCACCCGCGCCATCGCAAGCTCCGTGATCAGCCGTGATCCCGCGCGCACCCAGCCGATCCGCAGCCCGCCCCAGTGCGTCTTGCTCAACGAGCCGACGGTGACGACCTGTTCACCCACACCGTGCGGCGCGAGCGAGGCGAAGGGCGCGGGCGGCGGACCGTCGAGCGCGATGTCGGCGATCGTCTCGTCGATCAGGAGCCAGCTGCCGGTGGCGCGGGCCGACTCCAGGATGCGCAGCCGCTGCTCACGCGGCATCAGACTGCCGGTGGGATTCTGGAAGTCGGGCACCAAGTACGCGATACGGGGCGCCGCCTGACGGAGCGTCGACTCCACGAGTCCGGTGTCCCAGCCGGTGTCGGTGACCGGCACGGGCGTGGCGCGCAGCCCCGCGCGGCGGATCGCGTCCAGGGCGTTGGGGTACGAGGGGTTCTCGACCAGGACGCGGTCGCCCGGCCTGCCGAGCAGGGCGAGGGTGAGGGACAGCGCGTGCTGCGCGCCGGTGGTGATCAGGATCTGGTCGGGGATCGTCGGAAGCCCGCGCCGCGTGAACCGCTCGGCCACGGCTTCCCTCAACTCCGGGAGACCGTAAGGGTGGTAGCCCGGGGTCGACGCGTGCCGGGGCAGCACGGCACCGGCCGCGGCAAGGGCCTGGCCCAGCTCCGCCTCGGGCGCGCCGGGCGCCGCCACCGCCAGGTCGAGCATGCCGTCCCCCACGGGGAACACGGCCACGCCTGCGGGACGCCGCCCGTCGGGCAGCTCGGTCCAGGTGCCCGCGCCGCGCCGGCTGCGGGCGAAGCCGCCCTCGCGCAGCAGGTCGTACGCCGCGGTGACGGTGGCCCTGCTGACGCCCAGGGCCGTGGCGAGCTCGCGCTCGGCGGGCAGGCGGGTGCGCAGCGGGATGCGGCCGTCCAGGAGGAGGGTGCGGACACCGTGGGCGAGCGCACGGTAGCCGGGGCGTTCCCCGGCCGTGCCGGTCACGAGCGCGGACAGCCGCCCGCTGCCCAGGCGCCGGTCCACATCGTGGATCCCTCGTACGTCTGCCATGCCACCTCCCGCTGATTGGCCCTGCTGGCCAGGCCAATCAGCGTACAGAATCGGGACCGGTACGCCGCATTGGCCTGGTGCGGCGGCTGACGGGGAGGTGTGCGGCATGGGAGCGCGGGTTGTGGTCGGGGTGAGCGGATCGCTGGCGAGCCTCGCGGCCCTGCGAGCGGCGGCGGGGGAGGCGCGGCGCGCGGGGCGGGTGCTTGTGGCGGTGATCGCGTGGGAGCCGCCGGAGGGGGAGGGACTGTATGCCCGTCGCCCGGACCGGGCGTGGGCCCGCCACTGGGAGGCCGAGGCGCGGGCGACCCTGGACCGGGCCTTCGAGGAGGCGTTCGGCGGGGCGCCGCGAGGAGTGACCGTCGAACGCCGGGTGGTGCGGGACCGGCCGGGCCGCGTGCTGTGCGGCCTGGTGGAGCACGGCGACGATCTGCTCGTCCTGGGCACAAGACGCCGCTGGAGCAGAACAGGCCGCCACGTGCACGCGCACGCGGGCTGCCCGGTGATGACGGTCCCGGGCCCGTCGGTACCGAAGCGCGCCCGCCGCACCCTGCGAAAGGCCCGCGCGGCGGACTTCTCGGCGCCGGCACCCTTCCCCGACGTATCCGGAACATCCACGCGCCGCGGAGCCCGGACGTTCCGCCCCCTGGACCCACGCCGCGACGGCCTCGACCACCGATCGGGCTGAGACCGGGGCCACCGCATCCCCGCTACGGGCGGCCCGCCGCCCTGATCAGGCCCCGGCCCGTCGCCACGGCGACCGCCGCCGTGCGGGAGTCGACGTTCAACTTCGCGTAGATGTGCACCAGATGCGATTTCACCGTCGCCTGGCTGAGGAACAGCTGCTTGCTGATCTGGTGGTTGGAGAGGCCGTCGCGGACCAGTCGCAGAACCTCCAGTTCGCGCAGGCTCAGGGCCTCGCCCGGGGCCCGCATGCGGTCCATCAGGCGGTGCGCGATGGCGGGGGCCAGCGCCGACTGGCCCGCCGCGGCCGTGCGGACCGCGGCGGCGAGCTCCTCCGGTGGCGCGTCCTTGAGGAGGTAGCCCGCGGCGCCCGCCTCGACCGCCGCGAGGATGTCCGCGTCCGTGTCGTACGTGGTGAGGACCAGGACGCGGGGCGCGCCCGGCACCGCAGTGATCGCCGCGGTGGCCTGCGAGCCGTGCATGCCGGTGCCGAACTGGAGGTCCATCAGGACGACGTCGTACTCGCCGGTGGCGGACAGGGAGACGGCCTGCTCGGCCGTCGGCGCCTCCGCCACGACGGCGAAGTCCGGTTCCGTGTCGAGGACCGCGCGCAGCCCGGCACGGACCACGGGGTGGTCGTCGGCGAGCAGCAGTCTGATGGGGGCCGAGGACGTCACAGCGCGGCCTCCATCGCAGCGGGTGCGGGCGCCGGCAGAGGGAGTGTGACCGCCACCGCCGTGCCCTGGCCCGGTGACGACTCCACGCTCAGCGTTCCGCCGAGCGACCGTGCCCGGGACCGCATCGCGGGCAGTCCGAATCCGCCGTCGCCGCGCGGCGCGGACGCCGGGTCGAAGCCCCGTCCGTCGTCCACCACGTCCAGGGACACCGACGTGTCCATGAAGCTGAGGGTGATCTCGGCGCGGTCCGCCTCCGCGTGCCGGACGGTGTTCGCGAGGGCGGACTGGGCGGTGCGCAGGAGGGCCACCTCGTAGGGGGTGGGGAGTTCGGTGGGCGTGCCGCTGACCGTGAACTGGACCTTGGTGCCGTGCGACGTCGTCGAGAGCCGCTCCAGGGCCGCGGCCAGCGAGCCGTGCTCCAGGTCCGGCGGGCTCAGCGCGCGCACGAAACGGCGTGCCTCCGCGAGGTTGTCCTGCGCGGCGGTGCGGGCCTGCTCGATGTGCGGGGCGGCGGGGGAGCCGGCAGGCAGCGCGCGTTGCGCGGCGCGCAGCAGGAGCTGGATGGAGGACAGGCCCTGGGCGAGGGTGTCGTGGATCTCGCGGGCAAGGCGCTCACGCTCGGCGAGGGTGCCCGCGGTGCGCTCCGCGGCGGCGAGTTCGGCCCGCGTCGCCATCAGCTCGTCGATCAGCTCGCGGCGGCGCTCGCTCTCCCGGTACAGCGCCTGGTACCCGAGGACGGTGGCGACCGCGACGGCGGCGCCGAGCGGCGGCCCGATGAAGATGCCCGGCGAGACGGGAGAGGCGGGCGAGCTGTGGAGGAGATAGCTGGCGATGGCGGCCGCGGCGGTCAGCGCGACGGCGGGCAGCGCCCAGCGGACCGGCAGGAGATGGAGCAGCAGGAAGTAGAGCGGGAACGCGGCCCACAGCCCGTCCGGGGACAGGGCGAGCAGCACCACCCAGCAGACGCCGAGCGCCGCGAGCCACACCGCGGCCGCACGCCGTGAGCGCGCCACGGCCGGGCTGAGCGTGCCCGCCGCGTACACGGCGCCCATGGCGAGGACGGCCCCCACGACGGCACCGCCGCGCGGCGCCCCGTCGGCGACGGCCCGCACCGCGGGCAGCGCGAGCAGTCCGGCGAGCAGCGCGTGCAGACAGAGCCGCAGGACGAGCGCGACGGGCGTGCGCTGAACGGCGTTCATGGTCACCTCCCGCGGGGTGCGGTGGTCGGGAGGCCGAGGGCCTGCGGTGGGGGGCCTGGGGCTGGACAGAGCCCTGTCCAGCGTAGGCGGACGCCCGTCCTTTCCCGTCAACCGAAAGTTGGAAAGCGGGCTCCCTCCTTCGATTCGGGTGAAGCGTGCTGTGGCGCGATGCCCGGTGCGGCCCCGCGGCCGCAGGGTTGAGGCATGTTCGTCGCATGGAGAGACCTGCGGTTCGCCAAGGGGCGGTTCGCCCTGATGGGAGCCGTCGTCGTGCTCATCACTCTGCTCGTGGGGCTGCTTTCCGGGCTCACCGCCGGGCTCGCCAAGGAGAACACCTCCGCCATCACCGGCCTCCCCGCCGACCGGATCGCCTTCGCCGCGCCACCGGGCGGCCAGTCCGTCTCCTTCACCCAGTCACAGGTGGAGCAGCGCGCCTGGGAGACCTGGGCGGCCCGGCCCGGCGTACGGTCCGCCGAGCCGATCGGCATCAGCACGCTCAACGCCACCGCCGGTGACCGCTCGGCCGCCGTGTCCGCGTTCGGTGTCGGGCCCGACTCCGGGATCGCGCCGGACGGCCTCGCACCCGGGCAGGTCGTGCTCTCCCACAAGGCGGCAGCCGACCTCGGCGTCGGCCCCGGCGACGACGTACGCATCGGCGCGGTGAAGGAGCGCGTCGCGCGGGTCGCGTCGGACGCCTCGTACAGCCATACGCCCGTCGTGTGGACCCCGCTCGACGACTGGCAGGCGCTCGGCCACCGGGGTACGTCGATGGACGAGCAGGCCACGGTCATCGCGCTGCGCACCGACGGCGGTGCCGACATCGCCGCCGGGGACAAGGCGGCGGGCACGGAGAGCAGGACCCTCGACGGTGCGCTCACCGCGATCGGCTCCTACCAGGCGGAGAACGGTTCACTGCAGCTGATGCGCGGCTTCCTCTTCGTCATCTCCGCGCTGGTGATAGGGGCGTTCTTCACCGTGTGGACCATCCAGCGCGCCGGCGACATCGCGGTCCTGAAGGCGCTCGGCGCGTCCACGCCCTCTCTGCTGCGGGACGCGCTCGGGCAGGCGGTGCTGATGCTCGCCGTCGGGACGGCACTGGGTACGGGGATCGCCGCGGCCGTCGGTTCTGTGATCAGCGGCGGTGACGTCCCCTTCGTACTCGATCCGCCGACCGTCCTGTGGCCCGCCGCCGTACTGATCGCCCTCGGGGCGCTCGGCGCGGGCCTGTCCGTCCGGCGGATCACCGCCGTCGATCCGCTGACCGCGCTGGGGAGTGCCCGATGAGTCCGACCGGTCTGACCCTCGAAGACATCACGCTGACGTATCCGGACGGGGAGGGGCGTCTCACCGCCCTCGACGGCGTCGGCATCGACGTCCCCGCGGGAACGCTGACGGCGGTCGTCGGGCCCTCGGGCTCCGGGAAGTCCAGCCTGCTCGCGGTGGCGGCGACGCTGGTGACGCCCGACCGGGGGCGGGTCGTGGTCGACGGTAGGGAGACAGGCGCGCTGTCCCGCGCCGAGCGGGCGGAGCTGCGGCGCGTGCGCATGGGCATCGTCTTCCAGCAGCCGAACCTGCTTGCGTCGCTGACGGCGCTTGAGCAGCTGCAGCTGATGACGCGTCTGGGCGGGCGTGGTCGCCGCCGGACGGCGGAAGTGCGGGAGCGGGCCCGGGAGTTGCTGTCGGAGGTGGGGCTTGCCGACCTCGCGCATCGCCGGCCGCATCAGCTGTCCGGCGGTCAGCGGCAGCGGGTCGGCATCGCGCGGGCGCTGATGAATGCGCCTGCGGTGCTGTTGGTCGATGAGCCGACCAGCGCGTTGGACCATGAGCGGGGGGCCGCGGTGATGGATCTGCTGGGGAGGCTCACGCGGGAGCGGGGGACGGCGACGGTGCTCGTCACGCACGACCGTGCGCGGTTGGCTGTCGCCGACAGGGTGGTGGAGATGGTGGACGGGAGGCTGGGGGCTAGGGCGGCGGGTCTCTCCCCAACCCCGCCCCTTCCCGGCTGTGACATTTGCGGCTCCGCCGCGTGAGGGGGCAAGCCCCCGGACCCCCGGGTGGGCACCCGGGGGTGAACCGGGGCTCCGCCCCGGACCTCGGTCCTCAAACCGTCGGAGGAATCTGATCCGCGGGCCGTCCGTGGCTGGTCGCGCAGTTCCCCGCGCCCCTTGCGGGGCGCGGTACCGCGACAGTTACGCCGCCGGGCCCGAGCTCGCCAAGGCCGCGGACAGTTCCACCGCCACCTCCTGGAGGACCGGGACGATCTTGTCCACGGCTGCCTCCGTCACGCGGCCCGCCGGGCCGGAGATCGAAATGGCCGCCGATGTGGGGGAGTTGGGCACCGACACCGCCAGGCAGCGCACCCCGATCTCCTGTTCGTTGTCGTCGACCGCGTACCCCGCCCTGCGGACCTCCTCCAGCGCGTCCAGGAAGCCGTCGGGCGTGGTGATCGTCTTCTCCGTCGCGGCCGGCATGCCGGTGCGGGCGAGCAGGGCCCGCACCTCCTCCGGCGGGGTGTGCGCGAGGAGGGCCTTGCCCACGCCCGTGGAGTGGGGCAGGACCCGACGGCCCACCTCGGTGAACATCCGCATGGAGTGCTTGGACGGCACCTGCGCGACGTACACGATCTCGTCCCCGTCGAGCAGCGCCATGTTCGCCGTCTCGCCGGTCTCCTCGACCAGGCGGGCGAGGTAGGGCCGCGCCCAGGTGCCGAGGAGGCGCGAGGCCGATTCGCCGAGGCGGATCAGCCGCGGGCCGAGCGAGTAGCGGCGGTTGGGCTGCTGACGTACGTAGCCGCAGGCGACGAGCGTGCGCATCAGGCGGTGGATCGTGGGCAGCGGGAGGCCGCTGCTGGCGGAGAGCTCGCTGAGACCGACCTCGCCACCCGCGTCCGCCATCCGTTCGAGCAGGTCGAAGGCGCGCTCAAGGGACTGAACACCACCGCTGGCAGCGGGCGGCTTGGAGGCAGCGACTTCGGTGGAGGCGTCGCTTGCGCTTGACGTCGGCACGGCGCGGTCCTTTCGGGGCTGACGGGCAAGGCAGCAGCCTACCGGGCGGTTCTTCGCGGGGTCCTGTGATCGCCAAGGCGTCTTGGCCGGTCAGGGGCCCTTTGTCCGCTTCTCCGCAGGAGCGGCCGGTGATCGCTCGGCGGTCCGGTTGTGCGTAGCTACGTTCTCTCTTTCGGAATCCTATTTCCACTTTGTGGAAACGTCCAGGGTGTTCCAGGTGACCTCTTGACGGGTCAGGGGTGGACATGAAGACTGATTCAACAGAACGTTGAATTCCGTTTAGCGGAACCGAAAGGTCTGTGTAGCGGAAGAGAACGGACGACGAAGATGGGCAAAAGACAGGCAAACGTCGGCAAACGGCGACGGACAACAGCTAAGAGAGGGCGTTGAGGGTGGACGTTGAACTGGTGCTGCGCTCGACTCGCGTCATCACCCCGGAGGGAACCCGCGCCGCGTCGGTGGCGGTCTCCGGCGGGAAGATCACGGCCGTGCTCGCGCACGACGCCGACGTACCGGACGGTGCCCGGCTCGAAGACTTCGGGGACGACGTCCTGCTTCCCGGCCTCGTGGACACGCACGTCCATGTGAACGACCCGGGCCGCACGGAGTGGGAGGGGTTCTGGACCGCGACGCGCGCCGCGGCCGCCGGCGGCATCACCACCCTCGTCGACATGCCGCTCAACTCCCTGCCGCCGACCACCACGGCCGACAACCTGCGCACGAAGCAGGACGTCGCCCGCACCAAGGCGCACATCGACGTCGGCTTCTGGGGCGGCGCCCTGCCCGACAACGTCCGGGACCTCAAGCCCCTGCACGACGCCGGCGTCTACGGCTTCAAGTGCTTCCTCTCGCCCTCGGGCGTGGACGAGTTCCCGCACCTGAACCAGGACCAGCTCGCCGCCTCCATGGCCGAGATCGCCGGCTTGGGTGCTGATGGGGGCCTGCTGATCGTGCACGCCGAGGACCCGCACGAGCTGGACGCCGCCCCGCACAAGAGCGGCCCGAAGTACACGGACTACCTGGACACCCGGCCGCGCGTCTCCGAGGACGTCGCGATCGAGGGCCTCATCGCCCAGGCCAAGCGGCTCGGCGCCCGTATCCACGTACTGCACCTGTCGTCGTCCGACGCACTGCCGCTGATCGCCGCCGCCAAGCGCGAGGGCGTCAAGCTCACCGTCGAGACCTGCCCGCACTACCTCACGCTCACCGCGGAGGAAGTCCCGGACGGGGCAAGCGAGTTCAAGTGCTGCCCGCCCATCCGCGAGGCCGCCAACCAGGACCTGCTCTGGGCCGCGCTCGCCGACGGCACCATCGACTGCATCGTGACGGACCACTCCCCGTCCACCGCTGACCTCAAGACCGACGACTTCGCGACCGCGTGGGGCGGCATCTCCGGGCTCCAGCTCAGCCTCCCCGCCATCTGGACCGAGGCCCGCAAGCGCGGCCACAGCCTCGAGGACGTGGTGCGCTGGATGTCGACGCGCACCTCCGAACTGGTCGGACTCGACCAGAAGGGCGCCATCGAGGCCGGCCGCGACGCCGACTTCGCGGTCCTCGCGCCCGACGAGACCTTCACCGTGGACCCCGCGGAGCTGCAGCACCGGAACCGAGTCACGGCGTACGCGGGCAAGACCCTCAGCGGCGTCGTGAAGTCCACCTGGCTGCGCGGCGAACGCATCCTGCACGGCGGCGAGTTCAGCGAACCCGCAGGCCGACTTCTGGAAAGGAACAACTGATCACCGTGACGGCGCAGCGCATATCCCCTTTGGCTTCTTTCACCGGCGACGCGAGCCCCTACGGCGGCGGCGACCCGTACGCGGACTACCGCACCGCCGACTTCCCCTTCACGCAGTACGCCAACCTCGCCGACCGGCAGCTCGGCGCGGGCGTGATCGCCGCCAACGACGAGTTCTTCGCGATGCGCGAGAACCTGCTCCTGGCGAACGACGCCGAGTTCGACCCGGAGCACTTCGGGCACAAGGGCAAGGTCATGGACGGCTGGGAGACCCGCCGCCGCCGTGGCGTCTCCGCCGAGCGCCCGTGGCCGACCGCCGACGACCACGACTGGGCCCTGGTACGCCTCGGTGCCCCCGGCGTCGTACGCGGCATCGTCATCGACACCGCCCACTTCCGCGGCAACTACCCGCAGGCCGTCTCCGTGGAGGCCACCTCGGTCGCCGGTTCGCCGACGCCGGAGGAGCTCCTCGGCGACGACGTGAAGTGGACGACCCTCGTGCCCCGCACGGCGGTCGGCGGCCACGCGGCGAACGGCTTCGCCGTGGACGTCGAGCAGCGCTTCACGCACCTGCGCGTCAACCAGCACCCCGACGGCGGCATCGCCCGCCTGCGCGTGTATGGCGAGGTCGTCGCCGACCCCAAGTGGCTCGCGGCGCTCGGCACGTTCGACGTCGTCGCCCTGGAGAACGGCGGCCGGGTCGAGGACGCGTCCGACCGCTTCTACTCCCCGGCCACCAACACCATCCAGCCGGGCCGCTCCCGCAAGATGGACGACGGCTGGGAGACGCGGCGCCGCCGCGACACCGGCAACGACTGGATCCGCTACCAGTTGGTCGCCCAGTCGGAGATCCGCGCCATCGAGATCGACACGGCGTACCTGAAGGGCAACTCGGCGGGCTGGGCGTCTCTTTCGGTACGTGACGGCGGCGAGGACGGCGAATGGGTCGAGGCCCTGCCCCGCACCCGCCTGCAGCCCGACACGAACCACCGCTTCGTCCTGGACACCCCGGCGGTGGGCACGCACGTCCGCGTCGACATCTTCCCGGACGGCGGCATCTCGCGGCTGCGGCTCTTCGGTTCCTTGACGGAGGCGGGCGGGGTCGCCCTGACCGCGCGCCACCAGGAGCTGGGCGGCTAGTTCCGCACCGACGATCACCGGCTCCGCCGAGTTCGTCCTCAAACGCCGGACGGGCTAAGTCTCTTCAGCCCTCCGGCGTTTGAGGAGCGGGGCCGCCCCTACGCCTACGCCCCATACCCTCCGTCCGCCACCAACTCCGCCCCCGTGATGAACCCCGCTTCCTCCCCCGCCAGATAGGCGACGAGCGAAGCCACCTCGTCGGCGGAGCCGAAGCGGGCCAGTGCCGTGGCCGCTCGCTGCGGGGCGGCGAACGGGCCGTCCGCCGGGTTCATGTCCGTGTCGATCGCCCCGGGATGCACCACGTTCACCGTGATCCCGCGGCCCGCGAGCTCCCGCGCCAGCGGCTTGCTCATCCCCGCGAGCGCCGCCTTGCTCATCGCGTACAGCGTCCCGCCGGGCCCGCCCGCGAACCGCGCGAGCGCCGAGCCGGTCGAGATGATCCGGCCCCCGTCGGCAAGCCGCCCGGCCGCCGCCTGGGAGGCGAGGAACACCGCGCGTACGTTGATGTCGAGCACCCGGTCGACATCGGCGAGCGCCAAGTCCCCGATGGGGCCGAGCACTCCGATGCCCGCGTTGTTCACCAGGATGTCGAGCCGGCCCAAATCATCCGCCGCGCGCTCCACCGCGCCCGCCGCGTCCCCGGGATCAGCCGCATCCGCCTTGATGGCGAACCCCCGCTGCCCCGCCGACTCGATCTTGGCGACGACATCGAGAGCGGCGGCCTCCCCATGGACGTATGTGATGGCCACATCGGCACCCTGCTGGGCAAGCCGCAAAGCGATCGCCGCGCCGATACCGCGGCTGCCGCCGGTGACCAGGGCCGTCTTACCGGTCAGTGAAGACATGTCGGAACCTCATCATCTACAGAGCGAGAGAAGTGCTTGCGGTTTCAATGGAAGCGGGCGGCGCGCGCCGTGGCTGGCGGGAAATGGACAGCGATTTGCCGGGGCCCGCCGGGGTGCGATGACTTCCGGGCAGGCGCAGGGTCTGAGTAGGTGAAGGAACCGCAGAGGCGGCACGCACCCGGAAGAGAGGCCTCGCCATGAAGCTCACGCTCACCCAGTTCCAGACCCTCGACGGCGTCATCCAGGCGCCCGGCGGCCCGGAGGAGGACCGCGTCGACGGCTTCGAGCACGGAGGCTGGTCGGTGCCCTTCGGCGACGACGACTTCGGCCGGTTCATCAACGGCGTCTTCGACCGCGCCGACGCCTTCCTGCTCGGGCGGCGTACGTACGACATCTTCGCCTCGTACTGGCCCAAGATGACCGACCCGGCCGACCCGGTCGCCTCCCGGCTCAACGCGCTGCCCAAGTACGTGGCCACCACCACGCTCACCGGCAGCGACTGGGAGAACACCCACCTCATCGGGCGCGAGGACATCGCCAAGGACGTCGCCCTCCTCAAGGAGCAGCCCGGCCGCGAGCTCCAACTGCACGGCAGCGCGGGCCTCGCGCAGTCCCTCCTCGCGCACGACCTGATCGACACGATCCACCTGTTGACGTTCCCCGTGGCCCTCGGCACCGGCAAGCGCCTCTTCGCAGACGGCGGCCTGCCCACCTCGTTCAGGACCACCGCGTCGAGCCTGAGCTCTACGGGCGTCGTCATCAGTACGTACGAGCGGGCGGGGCGCCCCGAGTACGGCACCTACTGAGCGCTCCGCGGGATGTACGGCATTCGTCCGCGGGTCCGTCGTGGCTGGTCGCGCCCACGCGGCGGAGCCGCATATGTCGCAGCCCCGCGCCCCTTCGGGGCGCTGCCCCTTCCCGGCGTGATCTCCGACGGATACGGTGATCGACCCACGTGAGAGCCACCGAAGTCTCCACACCGCCGCATCCGTTGGAGACCGCGCCCCGTGTCGACGCTCGCCGCCCCCGCCGCGCCCACCGCGCGCCCCGCCTGGCTCACCGATCTGCCCGTTCTGCTGGTGGCCGTGGTCTGGGGCGCCAGCTACCTCGCGGCGAAGGGCATCACGACCACGCACACCGTCATTGCCGTCCTGGTGCTGCGCTTCGGCATCGTGCTTCCGGCGCTCGTGGCGGCGGGATGGCGAGGGCTGCGCGCGCTGACGGCGCCGCAGTGGCGCGGCGCGGGGACGCTCGGGCTGATCCTGAGCGGGATCTTCCTCCTGGAGACCTACGGCGTCGTCCACACCTCGGCGACCAACGCGGGCCTCATCATCAGCCTCACCATGATCTTCACCCCGCTCGCCGAGGCCGCGGTGACGCGGAAGCGGCCGCCGCGCGCCTTCCTCGCGGCGGCGGGACTCTCCGTGCTCGGCGTGGTCCTGCTGACCCAGGGCGGGGGCTTCACGCGGCCCTCGCTCGGCGACGGCCTGATCCTGCTCGCGGCGCTCGCCCGCACGGTGCACGTCCTGGCGATGTCACGCATCAAGGCCGTCCAGGACGCCGACTCGCTCTCCCTCACCACCGTCCAACTCGGCTCCGCCGTGGCCGTGTTCGCGGTCCTCGCCGGCGCGGGCACGGGGGAGAGCCCGTGGTCCGTCGCCGCGGACTTCGGCGTACGCGAGTGGGCGGGGCTGCTCTTCCTCTCCGTGTTCTGCACGCTCTTCGCCTTCTTCGTACAGATGTGGGCGGTGCGCAGGACCTCTCCCTCGCGCGTGAGCCTGCTGCTCGGCACGGAGCCGCTGTGGGCGGCCGCGGTCGGGATCGCGGTGGGCGGCGAACGGCTGGGTGTGGTGGGTCTGGTGGGAGGTGTGCTGGTTCTGGTGGGGACCAGCTGGGGGCGTCGGGCGCGGTGATACGTTCCGTGGTCGATCAAGGAGGGGGAGGCTCATGAACGAGCACTTCGAGCAGGAGTTCGCCGCGAGCGCGGAGAAGCGCCGCAACTGGGGCGGCATGCTGTTGTTGGTGGCGGGCGGCATCTGGGTCGTGCTCGCGTACCAGCTGATGATGCCGTTCGGCGACGGGGACGACGACTATCCCAGCAGCCGCAAGTGCTCGTCGGTGCTCTTCTACGAGGGGGACGCCCCGACCTGGGCGGAGGGCGAGACGCGGGACGACTGCCGCGCCCAGCGCCGTTGGCCCGAGATGCTGGCCTGGCTGGGGCTGTCCGTGCCGCTCTCGGTCGGCGGCGCCGTGCTCTACACCAGCGGGACCACCAGCCTCCGGATGCGTGAGTACATGGCGGAGCACCGCATCGCCGCCGCCAAGAAGGATGCAGACGCCAAGAAGGACGCAGACGCGAAGAAGGACACCGCCGCGAAGAAGGACTGACGAACCGCGGGCGGCGCACGGTTAACTCCCGGAAAATTCAGCGCACTTGACGTTGACACGACAACCTCTACGCGCGTCACACTGGACCCATGCGAATCCCCCCACGAATCGTCAGCGTCACAGCCCTTGCCGCCGCCCTGCTCGTCGGCGGCCCTGTCGCCGTCTCCGCGAACGCGGCGCCGGCATCGGCCCCGGCCCCCACGTCGGCGTCGTACTCCATCACCGCCGTCGGCGACATCTGCTACTCCGCCCTGCCCTCCCAGGCGCACGACACCCTCGACCTGATCAAGGCGGGCGGCCCCTACCCGTATCCGCAGGACGGCACGGTCTTCCAGAACAGGGAAGGCGTCCTGCCCTCGCAGAGCTCCGGCTACTACCACGAGTACACGGTCAAGACCCCCGGCTCACCGGACCGCGGCGCGCGCCGCATCGTGACCGGTGAGGAGAACCAGGAGGACTACTACACGGCGGACCACTACGAGTCCTTCGATCTGGTCGACTACGCCTGTTGACGGAGTGTGCCGACAGGCGCCGACAGCGGTCTAGCGTCCCTTCCGGCTCCCCGCGGCCGCGAACAGCGCGAACGCCAGCACGATGAGCGTGACGCCCGCGTAGATCTCGTAGCCGTCGAGGAACCCGATCCGCTGCACGATGCCCCAGCCGTCGAACCGGCCGGTCAGCTCGTGCACCAGGGCGGCCACGCCCTGGATCAGGAGAAGGACGCCGAAGACCTCAAGTACCTGCTTCATACCGAAGAGCCTCGCCCCGTGGACTCCCCACGCACATCGGCCACGGGGCGAGGCTTCTTCCCGCCCGATCCTCCGAAAGTCTCGACCTGCGCGACTTTCGTAGCCGATCACGTCCGAGGGGCGTGCGGCGCCCGCCTCGGTGCGTAGATTTGTCGACCATGAGCGGCAATGAACCCACGACGCGGCCCCAGCCCTTGGCCAGGAGTCCGTGGACGCTGCCCTCGGCCGTCGCCGCGGAGCTCGACCCGGACCGCCGCGCGGGGCGCAGGCACAGGCGGACCGTGCGCGACTGGATCGTCGACTTCGCCTGCTTCTTCGTGGCCGTCGTCATCGGCCTGGTGGCCGCCGATTCGGTCGACGGCAACCCGCACCTCTCCCAGACCGCCGAGGAGCTCGACCAGCTGGTCGGTGCGCTCGCGTGCGCCGCGGTCTGGCTGCGCAGGCGCTGGCCGGTCGGCCTCGCCATCGCCATGGTGCCGGTCAGCCTGGTCTCCGACACGGCGTCCGGCGCCGCCGCGGTGGCCCTGTTCACGCTCGCGGTGCACCGCCCCTTCCGGTACGTCGCCTGGATCGGCGGGGTCTCGATCGCGATCGTGCCGCTCATGTACTGGCTGCGGCCCGACGCAGACCTGCCGTACCTGGTCGTCGTCATCCTCGGCGTGCTCGTCAGCGCTTCCGTCATCGGCTGGGGCATGTTCGTGCGCTCCCGCCGCCAGCTGCTGCTCAGCCTGCGCGACCGCGCCATCCGTGCCGAGAACGAGGCCGCGCTCCGTGCCGAACAGGCCCAGCGTCTTGCCCGCGAGGACATCGCCCGCGAGATGCACGACGTCCTGGCCCACCGCCTCACCCTGCTCAGCGTGCACGCCGGCGCCCTGGAGTTCCGCCCCGACGCACCCCGTGCGGAGATCGCCCGCGCCGCAGGAGTCATCCGGGAGAGCTCGCACGAGGCGCTGCAGGATCTGCGCCAGGTCATCGGCGTCCTGCGCGGCGGCGACGGCGAGGCATCGGGCCGTCCGCAGCCGACCCTCGCCGCCCTGGACACACTGGTCGCCGAGTCGCGCGACGCGGGCATGAAGGTCGCGCTCGACCAGCGGGTCGGCGATGCCACGGAGGTGCCCGCCGCGATCGGCCGCACCGCGTACCGCATCGCCCAGGAAGCCCTGACCAACGCCCGCAAGCACGCCCCCGGCGCCGAGGTGACCGTCGCCGTCTCGGGGCGGCCCGGCGAGGGCCTGGCCATCGTCGTACGCAACCCGCCGCCGCCCGGCGACGTGCCGCACGTACCCGGCTCGGGCCAGGGCCTGATCGGCCTCACCGAACGGGCCACGCTCGCGGGCGGGCGCCTGGGGCACGGCACGTCGGCGGACGGCGGCTTCGAGGTCAACGCCTGGCTGCCGTGGGCCCCGTGACGGAGGCAGTGCCTCCGCCTGGATACGATCAGCGGCCACATCGGGCGAGGCAAGGCGGATGACGCGGTGACGGGGGAGATACGGGCGGGGCGGTTTCGCCGCGCACGAGGAGCGGCGCGGGGGCTCATACGCACACGGCGCCGGGCGGCGGTCACGGGCGCCGTGGTGCTGGCGCTGGCCGCGGGGCTCGGCACGTGGGCGTTCCAGGGGCCTTTGGACATCAAGGACCGCTACTGCTGGGGTGGTTGGGAAGAGGACAGCGGTCCCGCCATCCTCGGCGACGACGGTTTCACGGGCGAGGACGGACACAGCCGTACGTCGAAGGGGGCGGCGCCCACTCCGGACAAGCCGGCAGGCACGTGCACCCTGGCCGTGCGCTCCAGCCACACCTTCTCCGACGGCGACACGGGCGTCCAGGACACCACGGTCACGGTGACCTACGGCCGGGCGCCCAAGGGGGCGGCGGACCGCCTGGAGTGGCTGGTCGGTTACCTCGGTGACGGTGCGATGCCGCTGCCGGACGGACTGCCCGGCGCGGTCGACGCCGACCGCGGCCTCATCGTGCTGCCGAAGCGGTGCGACACGCGCGACGGGCGGCCGGTCGCGGTCACCCTCGACGCGCGGGAGCGCTCGGAGCCGGACGAGGCGCTGCCGAGGACGGTGGACCTGGGCGGCTCGCGCACCGTCGCCGAACTCCTGGTGGCGGCCGCCAACCAGGGCATGGAGAAGGCGGGTTGCGCCCCGGCGGAGCCGCTGCGCGTCACCTCGCCCCTGCTCACGCTGCCGGAGAAGCGGGAGACCTTCTACTCCGACCCCGCGTGCCGTATCAAGGGCCTCGACCTCGACCTGGGCGACGAAGCGGAATCCGACACGGATTACCAAGTCGGCCCGGTCACCCGCGACATGCAGTCCTGCTCGGTACGGATCGGCCGCGACGACGTGCAGTTCCTCGACGCCCTGATGGTCGCCCAGCCCCGGGTCGACGCGCTCATCGCCGATGTGACGGGCGAGAAGCCGCCCGCACGAGGCTGGCGCGGCAAGGGCGTTATCGGCGCGGGCCACCAGGTCGTACGGGCCCAGTGCGCGGGGCGTCCGACGACGTTCCTGATGCTGGGCTCCCCGCAGCGGGAGGCGACGGGCCACTTCGCGGCGTTCAGCAACGCGGTGGCGCAGCGCCTCGGGTGCCCGGCGGTGGCACCGACGACGTCGAGTGAAGCCGGGGGGACCCACTGATGACCGGGAACGAAGAGACCGCAGAGACCGCAGCGACCTCAGAGACCGAAGCCGGCGTGCCCTCACCCCGCCCCTGGTGGCACTGGCGCCGCCTCACGCGCGGCCGGCTGCGGCCCGCGATCGCCGCGGCCGTCGCGGGTGCGCTGCTCGGCGGTGCGGGGGTGGCCTGGCAGGCGCAGGCGGGCCCCTTCGAGGAGGCATCGGCGTGCTGGGGCGCGCTCGGCGAGGACGACGTGGCGGACCTGTTCGGCGGCAAGCGGGACATCGAGGCGTCCGACGTGCCCGTCACCTCGGACCACATCTTCTCCGAGGGCCCCTCCGGGCTGTGCCGCCTGAAGTCGCCGCGCGGCCGCCGCGTCACGGCCCAGGTGCATGAACTCGACACCCGGTTCGGCGGTTCGGGCGACAAGTGGGCCGACGAGTATCTCTCCGCGCGGATGACCCCGCTCGGCGGCGGACTCCTGGGCATGGCCTCCGACACGCGCGCGTGGCTCGCGGTTCCGGAGGGCTGCGTCGGCAGGGCGGAGGAGGGCCACGGCCCGCTGGTGATCGACATCGAGGCCGGCTGGACCGTCTACGACGAAGAGGTCGACACCGGCGAACGCGCCCGCCTCACCACCGCCGTGGTCAGGCTCGTCAACGGCTACCTGACCGAACAGGGCTGCCGGGGCAAGGTCGACGACCCGGCGGACCGGCTGCCCGGCCCTGCCCGCTTCCAGGACGAGAAGCCCGACGCGATCTGCGGCATCAAGGGGCTGCACATGCGGGGCATGCGGGACGTCGACAAGTACAAGCCGCCGCTGGTGACCAAGGGCGAAGGCCCCGTACGGACCTGCGACCGCGACGTGCTCTTCGGTCACCCCGCGCTGCGGCTCATGACGGTCGAGGACCCGCGCCTCGCCGAGCTCTACCGGCAGCTGAAGTTCGACGGCGGCGACAACGTCAAGGCGGTGGGCGGCGGCAAGGGCCGGGGCTTCCTGCGGGACGACTTCGGGTTCTTCCAGGCCGAGTGCCAGACGGGCGACGTCACCTTCCTCATCCGCGCCGAGGACACGGACCGCGCCGCCGACATCCGTACGCTGCTGCCCCGCTACGTGGCCGCGGAGTCGTCGCGCGTCGGCTGCGGCCCCCTTCGGATCAAGCTGCCCGCGTGACGTCGGGCTCCGCTCTTCTACCTGGTTACGGTGGTCGCATGAACCCCATCAAGCTGCTGCTCGTCGACGACGACCCACTGGTCCGTGCGGGCCTGTCGTTCATGCTCGGCGGCGCGGACGACATCGAGATCGTCGGTGAGGCGGGCGACGGCACGGAGGTCGCGGGACTCGTCGCCGAACGGCGCCCCGACGTCGTCCTGATGGACATCCGCATGCCCACGATGGACGGCCTCGCGGCGACGGAGGCGTTGCGGAAACGCCCCGACGCCCCCGAGGTGATCGTCCTGACCACCTTCCACGCGGACGAGCAGGTGCTGCGGGCCCTGCGGGCGGGCGCCGCGGGGTTCGTCCTGAAGGACACCGCGCCCGCCGAGATCGTCGCGGCGGTGCGTGCGGTGGCGGCGGGGGAGCCGGTGCTCTCGCCCTCGGTGACCCAGCAGTTGATCACTCGGGTGACCGGGGACGACCCTCAACAGGGGCGCAGGGAACGGGCGTTGGGGCGGCTTGCGCTCCTTGGCGAGCGGGAGCGGGAGGTGGCGGTCGCGGTGGGGCGAGGGGCGTCCAACGCGGAGATCGCGGCGGAGCTGTTCCTGAGCGTGGCCACGGTGAAGGCCCATGTCTCCCGGATCCTGACGAAGCTGGACCTCAACAACCGTGTGCAGGTTGCGCTGTTGGCGCATGATGCGGGGTTGTTGGACGGGGTTGAGTAGCCCCGAGGCCGTGAGCACCGTCGATCACCGGCTCCGCCGAGTTCGTCCCCAAACTCCCCCAAGCTCTTAAGGAGCAGGGAGGGGCCCCCTCGACGGGCTGGGATTATCCCCTGCGATCTCCGCCATCCGTACCACCTGCCCCTCCCGCCGGGACATCTCGCACGCCTCCGCGATCCGCAACGCGGCCAGCGCCTCGCGGCCGTCGCACGGGTTCGCCCGCTCGCCCCGTACGACCTCGACGAACGCGGCGAGCTCCGCCTCGTACGCGGGCGCGAACCGCTCGAGGAACCCAGGCCAGGGCTTCTCGGGCGGCGGCGGTCCGGACGGTTCCACCGACGACAGGGGAGTGCGGTCGTCGAAGCCGACGACGATCTGGTCGTCCTCGCCCGCCAGTTCCATGCGTACGTCGTAGCCCGCGCCGTTGCACCGCGTCGCGGTGGCCGTGGCGAGCGTGCCGTCGTCGAGGGTGAGGACCGCCGCGGCCGTGTCGACGTCGTCCGCCTCGCGGAACATCGCGGGCCCTGCGTCGGACCCGGTCGCGTACACCTCCGTCACCTCACGGCCCGTCACCCAGCGCAGCATGTCGAAGTCGTGGACCAGACAGTCCCGGTAGAGCCCGCCGGACAGCGGCAGATACGCGGCCGGCGGCGGCGCCGGGTCGGCGGTGATCGCGCGGACGGTGTGCAGCCGCCCGAGCCGCCCCGCGCGCACGGCATCGCGCGCCGCCCGGTACCCCGCGTCGAAGCGCCGCTGGAAGCCCAGTTGGAGCACCGTCCCCGCGGACTCGACCTCCCGCAGCGCGGAGAGCGTGCCCGCCAGGTCGAGGGCGATGGGCTTCTCGCAGAAGACGGGGAGCCGGGCACGGGCCGCCCTGCCGATCAGCTCGGCGTGCGCGGAGGTCGCCGCGGTGATCACCACCGCGTCCACGCCTCCGGTGAAGAGCTCGTCCACCGACGCGGCGGCCGTCGCCCCGATGCGGGACGCGAGGTCGGCCGCGCGCCCGGCGTCCACGTCGGCGACGACCAGTGCCGCCACGTCCGGGTGCCGCCGCAGAGCCGCGGAGTGAAATGTGCCGATACGGCCCGTTCCGATGAGTCCGATGCGCATGGACCCACCCTCGCCAGGCGCAGAGGTCCTGTCAATCCTTTGTCCGGACAAAGGGTCTGCGGAAATGGGGTTCCGCTTTCCCCGAGCCGTCATCTGCTCCGATGTCGGCGACATGATCGGGACTCCGAACTACGGTGTACAGCAGTGTTGTTCGGCCGAAGCGCCTGGTCCATTGCCTGATCTATTGCCCGATCCATGGCCCGATCCATGGCCTGATCTATTGAGAGAAGCACTGTCATGAGCAGCGAACCCGCAGACATCCACAAGATAGACACGTCCCTGCCGCACAGCGCGCGCGTCTGGAACTACTGGCTTGGCGGCAAGGATCACTACGCGTCCGACCAGATGGCCGGTGATGCCTACAAGGAGAAGTTCCCGCTGATCGTCCCGATGGCCCGGGAGTCCCGTGACGTACTGCGTCGCTCGGTGACCTGGATGGCGCAGCAAGGTGTCAAGCAGTTCCTCGACGTGGGTGCCGGGCTGCCCACGGCCAACAACACCCATGAGATCGCCCAACGCGTCGCGCCGGACAGCCGGGTGGTCTATGTGGATCACGACCCGATCGTCCTGATGCACGTCGACACGCTGCTCAGGAGCTCACCTGAAGGCGCCACGGACTATGTCCTTGCGGACATGCGTGACACCGACACGATCCTTCAAGGCGCCGCGAAAACGCTGGACATGTCCCAGCCCATCGGCCTCGTGATCAACGACGTATTAGGCCACATCTCCCCGTGGGAGGACGTTCTGACGTTGGTGCGCGGTCTGGTGTCGGGCCTTCCTTCGGGCAGCTACGCCTCACTGACGCACTCCGACGCCGACGACGAACTGCACCGCAGCGTGCAGGACGAGTACAACAACTCCGGCGCGATCCCCTACATCCTGCGCAGCCCGGAGCAGACGGTCTCCCTCTTCGACGGCCTTGATCTCGTCGATCCCGGGTTCGTCCCGTGGCCGAAGTGGAAGCCGGACTCGGCCATGCCGGGCTCGCTGACCATCCGGGCCGGATGGGTCGGTGTCGCACGGGTGCCGTGACGCCGCCCGCGGTGCATTGCACGGGCCAGGGCCGAGCCGTTGTCCGCGCCGGGTTTGTCCGGACAACAGAACTTCAGAACTTCCCGTCATCATTTCCTGGGGCTACGCTCGGCCCGTGCCCAAATCTGCCGCCAAACCAGCCGTGGACCCGACGGTCTCCCTGCAGCTCGGCGTCGACCGCAGCAGCCCGGTCCCGCTGTACTTCCAGCTGTCCCAGCAGCTGGAAGCGGCGATCGAGCGCGGCGCCCTCACCCCGGGCAGCCTGCTCGGCAACGAGATAGAACTCGCCGGACGCCTCGGTCTGTCCCGGCCGACCGTCCGCCAGGCCATCCAGTCGCTCGTCGACAAGGGGCTGCTCGTGCGGCGCAGAGGCGTCGGCACCCAGGTCGTGCACAGTCAGGTCAAGCGTCCGCTGGAGCTCAGCAGCCTCTACGACGACCTGGAAGCGGCCGGTCAGCGGCCCGAGACCCGCGTCCTGCTCAACACCGTCGAGCCCGCGTCCGCCGGGGTCGCGGCCGCCCTCGGCATCGCGGAGGGCGACGAGGTGCACCTGGTCGAGCGGCTCCGGCTCGCCCATGGGGAGCCCATGGCTTACCTGCGCAATCACCTCCCGGCAGGGCTGCTCGCGCTCGACACCGACCGGCTCGAGGCCACCGGCCTGTACCGCCTGATGCGGGCCGCCGGCATCACCCTGCACAGTGCGCGGCAGTCCGTCGGCGCCCGCGCCGCCACCGCGGAGGAGGGCGAGCGGCTCGGCGAGCCCGCGGGTGCCCCGCTGCTCACCATGGAGCGCACGACCTTCGACGACACGGGCCGCGCGGTCGAGTTCGGCTCGCACATCTACCGGGCCTCGCGCTACTCCTTCGAGTTCCAGCTCCTCGTACGGCCGTAGCGCCCGCTCACATCACCGTCGTAAGAATGTTCTGACAAATCCATTGACGCTGCCGCGCACCCACCGCTAGAACTCCCCCCAGCCGCATCGAGGCGGCCGGGAGAAGAGGTGGTCCCACCATGCGCACATCCCGTACGGCGACAGGTGTCGCGGCCTGCATCACGGTGATCGCCCTCGCGGCCGGATGCAGCAGCTCCGGCGGCAAGGACGACGAGGACAAGTCGGGCGACGGCGGAGGCGGCGGCAAGGGCGTGAACACGCCCCGCCTCAAGATCGCGATGGTGACGCACTCCGGGGAGGGCGACACCTTCTGGGACATCGTCCAGAGCGGCGCCAAGCAGGCGGCCGGCAAGGACAACGTCGAGTTCCTCTACTCCAACGACAAAGAGGCCAAGGGCCAGGCCGAGCTGGTCCAGTCGGCGATCGACAAGAAGGTCGACGGCATCGTCGTGACCCTGGCCAAGCCCGAGGCGATGAAGACGGTCCTCGGCAAGGCCGAAGCCGCCGGGATACCCGTCGTCACGATCAACTCCGGCGGCGAGTTCTCCGCCGACTTCGGCGCGCTCGGCCACATCGGGCAGGACGAGTCCGTGGCGGGCGAGGCCGTCGGCGACGAGCTGACCAAGGGCGGCAAGAAGAAGGTGCTCTGCGTCATCCACGAACAGGGCAACGTCTCGCTGGAGCAGCGCTGCGCGGGCGTCAAGAAGACCTTCAAGGGTTCGGTCGAGAACCTCAACGTCGAAGGCACCAATGCGCCCAACGCCCAGTCGTCCATCAGCGCGAAGCTGCAGGCCACCAAGGACATCGACGCGGTGGTCACGCTCGGCGCGCCCATCGCCGCGCTCTCGGTGAAGGCCAAGGAGGACGCCGACAGCGAGGCGGAGGTCGCCACCTTCGACCTGAACGCCGAGGTGGTCAAGCGCCTCAAGGCCAAGGAGGTCGGCTTCGCCGTCGACCAGCAGCCCTACCTCCAGGGCTACCTCGCCATCGACGAACTGTGGCTCTACAAGACCAACGCGAACGTCATCGGCGGCGGCAAGCCCGTCCTCACCGGACCCGCGATCGTCACCGAGAAGGACGTGCCGCAGCTGGAGAAGTACACCGCCCGCGGTACCCGATGAGTACATGCGTGATCCGCGTGGTCGATACTTGGGCGGCTGGGGCCGGGGATCCGGACCGGCCTCACCGAGGAGCAGAGCAAGAAGGGCACGGCGTCGTGGCAAGGGTTCAGACAGGGGTACGTGCGGTGGGCGCCGTGCTGGTCGCGGTGCTCGGGGTATCCCTTGCGGGGTGCAGCAGCACCGGTGGCAAGCGCGCGGAAGACGCCCGCAAGGCGGCAGCGGCACAGGGGAAGGCGGCGGTGAACACGCCGCGCTGGACCTTCGGGATGGTGACCCACTCGGGCGACGGCGACACGTTCTGGGACATCGTGCAGAACGGCGCCGAGCAGGCGGCCGTCAAGGACAACATCAAGTTCCTGTACGCCCATGACGACGAGGCCCAGCAGCAGGCTCAGCTCGTGGACTCCTACGTGGACAAGAAGGTCGACGGCATCATCGTGTCGCTGGCCAAGCCCGACGCGATGAAGGGCCCGCTGGCCCGCGCCAAGAAGGCCGGCATCCCGGTGATCACCGTGAACTCCGGCTCCGCGGAGTCCAAGGAGTTCGGCGCGCTCACGCACATCGGCCAGGACGAGACGATCGCGGGCGAGGCCGTCGGCGAGGAGCTCAACAAGCGCGGCAAGAAGAAGGCGCTCTGCATCCTGCACGAGCAGGGCAACGTGGGCCACGAGCAGCGCTGCGACGGCGCGGAGAAGACCTTCGACGGCAAGCTGCAGAACCTGTACGTGACGGGCACGAACATGCCCGACGTGCAGTCGTCCATCGAGGCCAGGCTGCAGTCCGACAAGGACATCGACGCGGTCGTCACGCTCGGCGCGCCCTTCGCGGACGCCGCGGTGAAGGCCAAGGACGGCGCGGGCAGCAAGGCGGAGATCGACACCTTCGACCTGAACGAGAAGGTCGCCGCCGGCCTCAAGTCCGGCACCCTCGGCTTCGCCGTCGACCAGCAGCCCTACCTCCAGGGCTACGAGGCCGTCGACCTGCTGTGGCTCTACAAGTACAACGCCGACGTCCTCGGCGGCGGCAAGCCGGTCCTGACCGGACCGCAGATCATCACCAAGGACCAGGCCGCCGAGCTGGAGGACTACGCGAAGCGAGGGACCCGATGACAGCGACAGCACCCGCGCCCGCCCCGTCCCCGGACACCAAGACGGACGAGCGCCTCCTGAAGACCTCGCCGCTGAAGAAGCTGATGGGCCGCCCCGAGCTCGGCTCGGTCGTCGGCGCCATCGCGGTCTTCCTCTTCTTCGCGATCGTCGCGGACAGCTTCCTGCAGGCCAACAGCCTCGCCACGGTCACGTACGCCGCCTCGACGATCGGCATCATGGCGGTGCCGGTGGCGCTGCTCATGATCGGCGGCGAGTTCGACCTGTCGGCGGGCGTCATGGTGACGACGTCCGCGCTGATCTCCTCGATGTTCAGCTACCAGATGACGGCGAACGTCTGGGTGGGCGTGGTGGTCTCCCTCCTGGCCACCCTCGCGGTCGGCGTCTTCAACGGCGTCATGCTGACCCGCACCGACCCGCCGAGCTTCATCATCACGCTCGGTACGTTCCTGATGCTGACCGGCATGAACCTCGGCTTCACCAAGCTGATCAGCGGCACGGTCTCCACGAAGTCGATCGCCGACATGGAGGGCTTCTCCTCCGCCAAGGACGTCTTCGCCTCGACGATCACCATCGGCGGCGTAGATTTCAAGATCACGATCGTCTGGTGGCTGGCCCTGATCGCGGTCGCCACCTGGATCCTGCTCCGCACCCGCGTCGGCAACTGGATCTTCGCGGTGGGCGGCGGCGAGGACGCGGCCCGCGCGGTGGGCGTCCCCGTCGCGGCGACCAAAATCGGCCTCTACATGGGCGTCGCCTTCGGCGCCTGGATCTCGGGCCAGCACCTGCTCTTCTCGTACGACGTCGTGCAGTCCGGCGAGGGCGTCGGCAACGAACTGATCTACATCATCGCGGCCGTCATCGGCGGCTGTCTGATCACCGGCGGCTATGGCTCCGCGGTCGGCGCGGCGGTCGGCGCGCTGATCTTCGGCATGGTCAGCAAGGGCATCGTGTTCGCCGAGTGGAACCCCGACTGGTTCAAGTTCTTCCTCGGAGTGATGCTGCTCCTGGCGACCCTGCTCAACCACTGGGTCCGCAAGCGCGCGGAGGCGACGAAATGACGGAAGCAACCGACGCGGTTCCCACGGCGGAGCGCACCCCGCTCGTCGAGCTCGACGACGTCAGCAAGTACTACGGCAACATCCGCGCCCTCGAAGGCGTCTCCCTGGAGGTCCACGCGGGCGAGATCTCCTGCGTCCTGGGCGACAACGGCGCGGGCAAGTCCACCCTCATCAAGATCATCGCGGGCCTGCACCAGCACGACGCGGGCGACTTCCGCATCGAGGGCGAGGACGCGAAGCTGTCCTCGCCCCGCGAGGCCCTGGACCGCGGCATCGCCACGGTCTACCAGGACCTCGCCGTGGTCCCCCTCATGCCGGTCTGGCGGAACTTCTTCCTCGGCTCGGAGCCGACGAAGGGCGCGGGCCCCTTCCGCCGCATGGACGTCGACTTCATGCGCGAGACGACCCGCGCGGAGCTGCTCCGCATGGGCATCGACCTGCGCGACGTCGACCAGCCCATCGGCACCCTCTCGGGCGGCGAGCGCCAGTGCGTGGCGATCGCGCGCGCCGTCTACTTCGGCGCGAAGGTCCTGGTCCTTGACGAACCGACGGCGGCGCTCGGCGTCAAGCAGTCGGGCGTCGTCCTGAAGTACGTCGCCGCCGCGCGGGACGCGGGCCTCGGCGTGGTCTTGATCACCCACAACCCGCACCACGCGTACCTGGTCGGCAACCGCTTCATCCTCCTGAAGCGCGGCGCGATGTTCGGCAGCTACGCGAGGGACGAGGTCACCCTGGACGAGTTGACCCGCCAGATGGCGGGCGGCTCGGAGCTGGATGACCTGCGTCACGAGCTAGAGGGACGCTGAGGACAAGCGCCCCGTCAGGGGCGCGGGGAACTGCGCGCTCAGCCACGAAAAAGCCGCAGACGCGTCTGCCGAGTACCGAGCAGACGCGTCTGCGGCTCTTCTTGGGCTGGTCGCGCAGTTCCCCGCGCCCCTAAAGGGGCGCCCCCGGGTCTGTTGTGCGCGCCCCCGCGAGCGTGAGGCAGAATCCAAGCAATGAGCACCTACCGCGACCTCGCGCACCGCGGCTCCGCACGAGCCACCGTCCTGCGGACCGTGGGCACGCGTGAGCGCCGATCGCATCTGACGGCGCCCCGCGTGCCCACCGTCGGCATCGACATCGGCGGCACGAAGGTGATGGCGGGCGTCGTCGACGCCGACGGCAACATCCTGGAGACGCTCCGCACGGAGACCCCGGACAAGTCCAAGAGCCCCAAGGTCGTCGAGGACACCATCGTCGAGCTGGTCCTCGACCTCTCCGACCGGCACGACGTGCACGCGGTCGGCATCGGCGCGGCCGGCTGGGTGGACGCGGACCGCAACCGCGTCCTGTTCGCCCCGCACCTGTCCTGGCGCAACGAACCCCTCCGCGACCGCATCTCGGGCCGCCTCGCCGTGCCCGTCATGGTGGACAACGACGCGAACACGGCCGCGTGGGCCGAGTGGCGCTTCGGAGCGGGCCGCGGCGAGGACCACCTCGTCATGATCACGCTGGGCACCGGCATCGGTGGCGCGATCCTGGAGGACGGCCAGGTCAAGCGCGGCAAGTTCGGCGTGGCCGGCGAATTCGGCCATATGCAGGTCGTCCCCGGCGGCCACCGCTGCCCCTGTGGCAACCGCGGCTGCTGGGAGCAGTACAGCTCCGGGAACGCGCTGGTCAGGGAGGCCCGGGAGCTCGCCGCGGCCGACTCCCCGGTGGCGTACGGCCTGATCGAACGGGTCAAGGGCAACATCCCCGACATCTCGGGCCCGCTGATCACCGAGCTGGCCCGCGAGGGCGACGCGATGTGCGTCGAGCTGCTCCAGGACATCGGCCAGTGGCTCGGCGTGGGCATCGCGAACCTCGCCGCGGCCCTCGACCCCTCCTGCTTCGTCATCGGCGGCGGTGTCAGCGCCGCCGACGACCTCCTCATCGGCCCGGCCCGCGACGCCTTCCGCCGCCACCTCACCGGGCGCGGCTACCGCCCCGAGGCCCGCATCGCCCGCGCCCAGCTCGGCCCCGAGGCGGGCATGGTGGGCGCCGCCGACCTGGCCCGTCTGGTCGCCCGCCGCTTCCGCCGCGCCAACCGCCGCCGTGTGGAGCGCTACGAACGCTATGAGCGGTACGCCGAAGCGCGCCGCTCCAACAACCGCACCTCTCAGGGAACCCAGTAAGCAGATGACCGTGCCCCGCCAGCCCTCGTCCCCGGACTCTCCGGACTCATCGGATTCCCCGGACTCCCCGGACGAGGGCAAGCGTCCCCCTGAGGACCGCCGCCACATGATCCGCCGCCGCTGGCTGACGGCGACGATCATCGTCCTGCTCATCGGCGTACCCGCCGGCTATCTGGTGATCTCCGCCAACCAGAGCCGCAACAGCGGGCGCGACAAGGAGGCCAAGTACTCCGCGACGGGCCTCACGGCGGGCTGGCCCTCCAAGGTGCAGCGCCGCCTGTACGACGTGCCGATCCCGCCGTACTCCAGGGAAGTCGCGTACTACGAGACGAACAACTGGCGCACCAGCCGCATGTACGCCCAGTTCCTGACGAGCAACAAGGGCCTGGACAAGTTCCTCAAGCAGATCGGCTCGAGCACCGCCGACCTGGAGAAGAACGACATCACGATCAGCAAGCGCGACCGCAAGGTCGTCGGCTGGGAGTTCACGGACCCGGGCCCCTGGTACGGCCTCACCCACGAACAGAAGGACCCGATCCCGACGCTGGACGTCGTGGTGAACCGCGCCAACCCGGACCACCCGATGGTGTACGTGGTGTCTACGACAACCCCGTAACTGGCGTGTTTCGTCGGTGAGTTGTCCGAGGGGCGGCTCGTACGATGACGCCCATGATCTCCAAAGGGGTGTCCGAAGAGGCGTACGACGGACGTCGCAGGGCCCAGTGGCTCGCGGGGGAGGCCCGAGCGGCCGGGGTGGCGCGCAGGGACATGCTGCGGCTGCTCGCGGCGGCGGGCGGGGCATCGGCGCTGGCACTGGCCGCCCCGCGCGCGGAGGCGACGGCAGGCACCCGGAGCTCCGTACCCGGCATCGTGAAACCACTCCCGTCGGACCGCTTCACGATCCGGGGCACCAACGCGGAGACAAAGTTCGAGTCACTGTCAGAGACCGGCCATCGCACTCCGGCCTCCCACTTCTTCGTACGCAACCACACCTCGACCCCGCGGCTCGACGCGAAGACGTGGAAGCTGAAGATCTGGGGCGACGGACTACGAGGCGGCCCGAGGGAGTTCACCCTCTCCGACCTCAAGGGCCTCCCTTCGGTGTCGCGCACGGCCTTCGTCGAATGCGCGGGCAACGCCCGCAGCTTCTTCGCCACGCAACAGGGCACCCCCGTCTCCGGCACCCCCTGGACCCTGGGCGCGATCGGCAACGCCCACTGGCGCGGCGCACGCCTCTCCGAAGTCCTGCGCCTGGCCGGAGTGTCCCGCCGCGCCGTGGACGTGCTGCCGCGAGGCCTGGACGCCGACTACGTCACGGACGACGGCACGAACCTGGGCAGAGTCCGCCGCCCCCTGCCCCTGTCCAAGGCAATGGACGACGTGATCCTGGCCTACGAGATGAACGACGCCCCACTACCGCCGGACCACGGCTACCCGGTCCGGATTCTCGCCCCCTCCTGGGTGGGCATCGCCTCGATCAAATGGCTGGGCGACATCGAGGTCTCCACAACCCCGCTCTACTCACCCTGGAACACGGACTTCTACCGCCTGTTCGGCGAGGCGTACCCGGATGAGGGCAGCACCCCGCTGACCCTCCAGACCCTCAAGTCCGCCTTCGAACTCCCGTGGAACGCAAGCCTCCCGGCCGCCAGAACCCACCACCTCACCGGCCGCTCCTGGTCGGCGTCCGGCGCCATCACCCGGGTCGACATCAGCACGGACGAGGGCACCACTTGGCACCCCGCCCGCCTCAACGACAAGCCCCAAACGTCCAGTTGGACCCGCTGGACCACAACCTGGCATCCCAAAACCCCCGGCCCGACCACTCTCCTGGCCCGCGCGACGGACACCACGGGCCGCACCCAGCCGGAGACGACGGTGCACAATGCGCAGGGGTATTTGTTCGATGCGGTGGTGCGGCATGCGGTGCGGGTGGTGTGAGATGGCGCGGGCCGCTCGCGCGGCCGCGCCCTAACCGGCGGTCGAACCGAGGGCGGCCCACCCCTCGTACACGCTCACCGCCACCCCAAGATCCTCCCAAGCCATCCCCGCCGATTTGAACAGCCGGGGCCGGTCGCCGGGGATTGTCGTCTCGCCGCGTACGAGTTCGGCCAATGTCCGCAGCCGGGTCACGTCGAAGGTGCCCGCCTCGATCGCCAGGATGATGTCCCCGCACTCCCTCAGGGCCACGCCGCGGGACTCCGCCACCACCGAACCGCGGGACAGGAGGGCCTCGTCGACCTCGCGGGCGTCCGGTTCGTGTGAGCCCACCGCCGCCACCGTCGCGTGGTCCGCCAGCAGGGTGCTGTCGAAGAGGGGGGTGCGTGCCGTCGTGCAGCAGCAGATCACGTCGGCCGACGCGACGTCCGCCGCGGTGGCGGGCGCCGCCGAGAGGCCCGCGGTGCGGCAGCGTTCGACGAAGGCCGCCACCCGCTCCGGGGTCCGTGCGACCACGTCGACATGCTCCAGGGTGGGCCGCACCGCCCGGACCGCCTCCACGTGCCCCCAGGCCTGCGGGCCCGTCCCGAAGACGAGCAGGCGGCGCGCTTCGGGCACCGCCAAGTACTTGATCGCGGCGCCCGATACGGCGGGCGTCCGCAGGGACGTCAGGGCGATGCCGTCCATGAGGGCGCGCGGCGTGTGCGTCACGCCGTCCAGGAGTGCGTACATGCCCTGGATACGGGGCAGGTCGCGGCCTGCGTTGGAAGGGGTGACCGTGGCGATCTTCACGCCCGTGTACGCGGTGGTGGCCGACGGCATCAGGAGGAGTTGCCCGCCGGGGATGTCGACCACGCCTCGGGGCGGTTCCGCTTCCGGGTCCAGATCTGTCTTCAGGACGGCTTCCACCGCCTCGATCGCCGTGGGCATGGGGACGAGCCGGGACATCGTCTCGGCGTCGATGTACGGCGGCGGAACGGTTCCGGACGGCATGGGTGGGTCCTTTCGCGGTGCGGTGCGGTATGGATCAGTTGGCGTTCGAGGCCAAGTGGTCGATGAGGTGGGGGAGTGCGGCGAAGGAGTCGAGCACGTGGTCCGGTGTTCCGGAGGCCGAACGGTGGGTCTCCGGAAGGTACTTGCCGGTCTTGACGAGTACGCCGGTGATGCCGCCGCGCTGGGCGGCGAGCACGTCGGACTCGATGTCGTCGCCGATCATGAGCGTTGCGGACGGCTCGGCGCCCAGGTGGGCGAGCGCGGCGGTGAAGAAGGCCTCGGACGGTTTGCCGGTGATGGTCGCCTCTACCCGGGCGGCCCGTTCGAGACCGAGGAGGAAGGCGCCGGTGTCGAGGTCGAGACCGTCGGCGGTGCGCCAGTAGAGGTTGCGGTGCATCGCGACGAGGGCGGCTCCCCGTTGCAGGTGACGGAAGACGCGGTTGAGGGCCGCGTAACTGAACTCTTCGCCCGCGCCGCCGAGTACGACGACGTCCACTTCCTGATCTGAATCAGCCTCGGGCTCGTCGACCAGCGTCACTCCCGTCAGGTCGGCCCTGATGTCACCGGCGTTGAGCAGCAGGCAGCGTGCGCCCGGGTGGTGCTCGCGCAGGTGGGCCGCGGTGACGGCGGGGGCCGTGAGGATGTCGTCGGCCGTGACGGGGAACCCCGCCTCCGCGAGGCGTGCGGCGATCGAGGCGCGGGTGCGCGAGGTCGTGTTGGTGACCAGGGCGAGCGGGAGCCCCGCCGCGCGCAGCCGCTCCATGGCCGCGACGGCGCCGGGGAGCGGATCCCAGGACACGGTCAGCACTCCGTCGATGTCGATGAGGACTGCGCGGATCCCGCCGACTTGCTCCAGCTCCATGGGACGACCGTACTCACTCAGGGGGCCACCTCACTCACTGAGTGGGCCGCCTCGCCCCGTACGGTGATCGAATGTCTGAGCGAAATGATGACGCCGTCGAGCAGGTCACCGCTGCCTGGCTCCGGCTGACCGCCTGGCTGCGGGTGAACGCTCCAACGTCGTACGCCTCACTGCTGCCGCCTGCTCCGGAGTGCGCGATTGACGCCGCCGGTGCCCAGCTGACGCAGCACCTCGGCTACGGGCTGCCCGCCGAACTGGCGGCCGTGTGGCGGCTGTGCGGTGGTGTGGAGAACCAGTACATCGAGGAGAACGAGGAGGAGGGCGAGGTCGGCTCCGGGGATTTCCTGCCGGACGGGGCGTTGTTCACGCCGGCCGATGCCGTGCGCCCGAGGCTTCCGGGGATCGGCGAGCGCGACTACTGGCAGGGGGCCCGGGTGGTTCCGTGGGTTTCGCGGGACGCCGCCGGGCCGGAGTACGGCGAGTACGTGTCCGAAGCCGGCGTCGGCCACTGGTCGACGATGGCCGGGCCCGAGGTGTCAGAGCCGCGCCACCCTTCGATGGCCGCGTACTTGGAAGCCGTCCACCGCACGCTGACCGAGGGGCCGCCCGACCTGATGGGCTCCGATGTTCCCGGCATCGTGTGGGGCTGTCTCGTATGGGACGACCCGGATGATCCGCGCCTTGACGACGCTTTGGAGCACTGGACGCCCCTTCACTGAGGGAGCGGGGCCGCCGCCGCGAGCCGGCGGCGGAACCACCGGGTGAGGCCGGCGTCCACCTCGCGGGCCACTGGCAGCTGGGGCGCGGGCTCGATGCCGGGTTCTTCGGCGAGCGGATGCGCCAACCCGGGGATCGAAAGCAGTTCGGACCGCTCCCCGAGTGCGTCGACGAGGTCCGACGCATCGGCACGCAGCCCCGGATGATCCCGCTCGCCGCTGACGACGAGCAGCGGCACGCGACCGGCGATGGCGCCCGCCTTGGCGACGAAGTCCAGGCTGTCGACGGCCTTCTCGGACTCGGCGTCGTACGGATAGCCGCCGGGGAACAGGCCGACGACAGACCGCATCCGGACGGCGGCGTTGACGACGGCGCCGGCGAAGACCGGGATCTCGGTGTCGGTGAGGATCCGCAGCGCGACGGCCCCGCCGAGCGACCCACCAAGGACGCCGATCGGACCGTCATCGACCGGCAGTTGCGCTCGGATCGATGCCAGCGCGGCAGGGAACTCCTCGGCCGCCTGCCGGACGAACGGATGCAGATACGACATCAGGACGTCCTCGCGCAGCAACGCCAAGCCGGCGTCCATGCTGCCGTCGACCATGCGCGCCTCGCACATCGGCATGCCGAGGTGCACCCGCCACGCAGGCACCTCGCTCATCGGCAGCGCGGCGGCGAACGCGGCGTCCGACCTCGGCGCGTCCAGCATGTGCCACGTGACGATCAGCGGCGCGGTCCCGCCGCCGGCCGGCGGCAGCGCGGTGAACGGCACACCGGCGGCCGTACCCGTGATCGGTGAGAGCACGCGGTCACGGTAGGTCGGCGGCTGCCTGCCGCGAGCCAGGTATCGCCACCGGCGAAACCATGCGGCCGGTACGCGCAGCACCCCTCTCATGGGGGCGACGGATCATATGGGCGACGGATCGTATGGGCGACGGACGCCCCGGTCCCCGCGCACCGCGACGGCGTATCCCGGCAGTCGACGGCATCGACCCTGCCCGCGCCGAGGCGCACCCGCCATGCGGCTGAGGTTCCACGCGCGAAACGGGGCTCCGTCCACTGCGGACGGAGCCCCGTCCGTCATCTCAGCCGAACCGCAGAACGCGCGGGGCGAAGGTGCCCTCGGGCCCGTCGGCCCGGCCGACCGACCACACCGTCGCCGTGCCTGGCACGGGCGCGAGCCGCAGCGCCCAGGATTCGCCCTCGCCGGCCACCGCCGGTTCGCTGTACTCGGTGAACGACCCTCCGTTCCAGGCAAGGAAATCCGGCCCGGGGACGAGCGGCGGATTGCTGCCCGGCGGGCCCCACTTCTGCGAGCGGGCCACCGAGACCCAGCCCAGCGAGCCGGACGTGCCGGGCGCCAGTGAGCTGATCGAGCCGAAGTCGGTGGGCACGGCGACCCGGTTCCACGCCTGCCCGTCGAAGCGGACCAGGAGGGGCGGAATCGGCTTGCCCGGCGGCCCGCCGACGAACCCGGCCGTGCCACCCGCCCACACCTCTGTCGGCGAGACCGCGAGCACACTGCTCACGCCCGACCGCGGGAACCCGCTGACGATCGTCTGCTGCCACTCCTGCCCGTTCCAGTGCGACACGGCCGCACCCGATTCGGTGGCGCCCGCGGCCCAGACGTCGTCGGCCGCCAGGATGTGCAGGCCGTACACCCATCCCGGCGGCACCGGTACGTCCCGCCAGCCGCGCCCGTCCCGGCGCAGCAGCACCTGCGCGCCGTCCCGCGAACCGATCAGCCAGGTCTCACCGCCGCCGGCGACGACTTTGGTCAGCACGACACCGCGCGGCGGCCGGTCCTCGGACCAGGCCTTGCCGTCGTGGCGGAGCAGGCGGGCGCCGCCCGCCGAGTCGCGGCCGACCGCCCAGACCGCGGTCGGCGAGGTCGCGGCGATGGACAGCAGCTCTCCCTGCCAGCCGATGCCGGGCAGACCCTGGCGCTGCCACGCGGTTCCGTCCCAGCGCAGCACCAGCGGGAAGCCCGGGGCTTCGCGCCCGACGGCGTCGGCACCCACCGCCCACACCCGGTCGGGCCCGAACGCCACGGCCTCGTTGAGACCGGCCTGCGGGCGAACCTGCGCCGGGACCGGAACGTGCTGCCAGGACGGGGGGTCCGCCGAGGCCGCGGCAGAGGACATGATCGCCACGATGGTCATGGCGACGGCGAGGGCCGCGACGAGAAGCCTGCGTGCCATGGGCAGTCTTCGTGCCATGGGAAGTCCGCGTGCCATGGTCAGCCTCCCAGCCGCTCGCTCATCAGGTTCGGTTTCGAGCCGTAGATCTCGGCGGTCCCGAAGGACAGCAGTTGGGACCCGGCCCTCGCCAGTACGCGCGGCTTGACGTCGATCGCGCCTGTGCGTTCCGGTCCGTACGAGAAAGTGGTGCGGGAGCCGTCCACCCGTGCGTACTTCGACTGGAACGCGCGGTCGCTGCGCACCGGCAGCCACAGCGCGCCGTCCGGGCCGCGCACCATGGCCTCGGTGTAGGTGTCGCCCAGCGGTGGGTAAGTGGTGCGCCAGGCATGCCCGTTGAAGGTCATCAGGTAGGTGCGGGCCACGCCGTCGGTGTACTGGCTGCCGCCGATGGTGGCCCGGCCGTACGGTTCGAGCAGGATGGTGTGCACGTTGCTGTTCGGCGGCAGCGCCACGTTCGCGTCCCGCCACGCCGTGCCGTCCCAGCGCAGGACGGTGGTTCCGGCCCCGGTGCTGGTGTCCCCCCAGGCCCAGGCGTCGGTGGCCGTACGCGCATTGATCCCCATGAGGTACAGCACGCCGTCCGGGGCGGACTGCGTGGTCCAGGCGGAGCCGTCGTAGTGCAGCACCTTCAGCCCGGTGTCGTCCTCACCGACCACCCACGCGGCACCCGGTACCGCGGCGAAGTCCTGGTACGTCCACAGCGTCTGCGGCAGCGGGACGGCACGCCAACCTGCCGGCCCTTCCGCCGACCGGCGCAGGATCTCCCCCTCACCCCCGCGGTTGTGGAAGATCCACACCTCCTCGCCGACGAACTGCACCTTGCCGAGCCAGCCGGGCTCACCGGCCCCGGGGAAGGTCGTGTCCCGGCTCCACGCCCTGCCGTCCCACCGGTACAGCATCGGCCGCAGCCCATCGGCGGCGTGCTCGTACCCGGTCGCCCACGCCTCGCCAGGACCACGGGCGGCGAGATCCTTCACGGTCACCGGCGGGGCGGCGGCGGGGACCGGAAGCGCCGACCAGCGCGGATCCACAGCAGCGGCAGCAGCGGCAGCAGGAGCGGCACCAGCGGCCGGCGACACCACCGCGGCACACGCGAGCACAAGGCAGACAAGGACCGCACGGAGACCGTTCACGAGAACCCCCCAGGACGCACGCGAAGGTCGCACAGCCTATTGGCATGCACACGCCTGCGCACAGACGGCATCCGGCCGATAGCGATCCCTGGCGGTCCCTAGCAGCACGGGGTGCCTTCCAAGGCATCGCGGCCACGAACCGCACTCGGCGGCTGGGCGTGCTGCGAATACGTCACTTGACGGTATCGACCGCAAGGGCTCCCCCCTAGCTTTCCTCGCGTGGCAGGCCGCAGCAGCCGCCGTCGAGCATCCCCCCCGAACGACCAGGAGGACCAGATGAGAACCCACCCCGCTAGGCGCGCGTTACCTCTGAACCAGCGGCGTCACAGACCCTCCGGACGGACCGCACGCGGCAGCCTGTTACGTCGCCTGGGGGCCGTGCTGGCCACCACACTCATGCTCTGCACCTTCCTGGTGACGGGCGCCGGAACCGCGCAGGCGGCCAACCCGGACACGCACCGCACGGCGACCTGGAACATGCAGAACGGGCGCGACCGGTGGGCCGGCGCCTACGCCCTCGCGCAGACGAGCTCCGTGGTGGCCCTCCAGGAGGTCCCCGACACCCAGCCCGCCGCTGCCACGTACATCGGCATGCGCGGCGGCGCCCGCGTCTACGAGTGGCGGGAGTCGAGCCGTCACCCGGTGCGCTATCTGCACATCCTCGACCAGCAGTCCCAGAACGTCGGCATCGTCACGTCCTGGTGGCCCGACGAGGTACGTGAGGTGCGGGGGGTCTACCGCTCGGCTCTGGCGGTCGGCAACCGCGCCGACAACGTCCTGTTCGCCTCGGTCCATGCCTCCGCCAACGGCGGCAGCGACGCCGCGTCCCTGGTGGGCCGGGTCTCCCAGGACGCGGCAACCGCCACGTACCAGAACTGGGCCGTCCTCGGTGACTTCAACCGCAACCCGTACGCGCTGCACAACTCCTACCTGCCGCAGGGCACACGCATCTACAACCCCGGACAGGCCACCCAGCGCAGCGGCGGCGAGCTCGACTACTTGGTCTCGAACGTGGACACGGACAACTGGCAGGCCACCGTCGGCGTGAACGCGGGCAGTGACCACTGGCCCGTCCACTTCAGTTCGATGCGCGGCGGCGCCGAGCCGAGGGAGCTGACCATCCACCCGGAGAACTCCGACACCCGCGTCCTTGACGTGTACGAAGGTCAGGACCGCAACGGCAGCCACGTCATCATCTACGACCCCAACGGCGCCTCGAACCAGCGCTGGCGCCTCTTCCACGTCGGCACCGGCAGCAACGGAAAGCCCATGTACCGCGTCGTCAGCTCGGACAGCAACAAGTGCCTTGACGTCCAGAACGGTCTGGCCAGCAGGCCCGGCAACTACCTCAACATCTGGGATTGCCACAACGTCAACGGCGACCCCGACCCCCAGCGCGACACCCAGAACTTCACCCTGGAGCACCCCAACGCCGCGCTGCCCAACATGACGATGCTCCGCAACAACGCCACCGGGCTGTACGCCAACATCGACGGCGGCGGCTCCGGCAACGGCACCTGGGTCGTCCAATGGCCCGACCAGATCGGCCAGTTCCCCGTCGCCAACGAGACCTTCTACCTCCACCCGACCGTCTGATTCTCTCTCCGACTCCGACCGACACGGGGGTCGTCCTGTGGCGAAAGCGGATCCCTAGCCGGACGTCTCGTCGCCCACACCGCTTTGGGCGAGGCGCCGGCGTTGCCCTTCGTGTATGTCGTTCACCCACTCCCAGCCAGGCTTGGCCGATGGGCCGAGCCGCGGGTCGCTGGGAACGTGGGCGTCACGCAGGGCGTGCAGGTACGCCCGATCCTGATTGATCCTTGCGCGTACCTGATCGGCTCTGGCGACGGACCCGTGACCGGGGATGAGGACATCGACGCCGTCCGCCACCTCCTCGAGCAGCCGCAGCCCGAGGAGGTAGTCCTCGATCGGGTCTGCGGTGTCGTCGAGCATCGGAATGAAGACATCAGAGAGCATGTCGCCGGCGACGAGAACCCCGCGCTCTTCGATCAACAGCGCCGCATGGCCCGGGGCATGCGCGGGATGCTCAATGATCCGGACCTTGGGGCCATCCCAGGGAATCTGCGCGGCTTCAGCAGGCAGACCGGTAATGAGGCCGAACAGGTCCAGCGGTGTTTCCTCGGCGATTTCCGGCGGCAGCCCCTCGGCGGCGCGGGCCTTCCAGTCCGCGTGCGACAGCAGTTCTCGCATATGAGCCGCGCAGCGGGCCGTACCGTAACGAGGCGCTTTGCCAAGTTCGGCATGCCAGAGGACGTGATCCCAATCAGGATGCGTCGAGAAGCCCGCTATGACGGGCTGGCCCAACTTACGAAGGTCGTTCGCCAGGCAGACCATTTCATCGCCCGTGATACCGGCGTCCACGAGCAGCACGCCGCCCTTTCCCTGCACGACAGCGGTGTTGTTCTGGAGCAATTCGCTCTGGTGGGTCAGCACACCCTCCGCGACCTGCTGCAGCATGGGAATCCTCCCGCTCGTGGTCGGCAGCCGCGTCTCGACCGGCACTCGAAAGCCCTGCCAAAAAGTCTGGCGCACACCACTCTCGACGGCAATGGAGAGCTGATCCACTGACAAGAAGGCAGAAAGCCCCGGACCGTCGCACCCGGCCGGGGCTGCCCTGAGAGCGCGTGGGGATCAGAAGTCGTACGGCTTGGAGGTGTTCCAGTTCAGGATGTCCGCGCTGGTCCACTTGAAATTCGACGCGGCACCCGTCTCGTCGTACACGTTCAGCGAGACGCCCGGGTTCGTGTGGCCGGCCTCGTCGCGCAGGGCGAGCGCCAGACCCTGTGCGGCGCGCTTCGGGGATCCGTCGGAGAAGAGGGCCGCCGCGGAGTAGACCTTGCCGTCGGGCTGGATCGTGATCCTGGAGTCGCCGCCCTCGGAGTCCTTGGAGAGCGGCAGGACCTCGTCGGTGTCGCCGAGCTTGACGGACGGGTGCGAAGTGACCCAGCAGGGCTTGGAGGTGTCGTTCCGCCCGGTGATCAGCAGGTGCTCGCCCTGCTCACCGCGGAACCGGTGCAGGACGGAGAAGTCGATGTCCTGGTCGCCGCACTGGCTGACGGACGCGGCGTCGGAGCCGTTCTGCACGCCGCCCGCGGCGGGCTTGTTCCCGGTGTTCTCCGAGGCGTTCCCGGTCTTCTCGGTGGAGCCCTTCTCGGTCGCCCGGCCGTCCGTGCCGGTGTTCTTGCCGACGTCCTCGCTCGCACTGCTCTTGGCGTTGTCGGTGGCGTTGTCCCCGCCGCCGCAGGCGGTCAGACCGCCCAGGGCGAGGGCGGCGGTGGCGGCGGCCAGGGCGGCGGTGCGGATGCGGGACGTACGCATGTGAGGATCCCCCGTGCGGTGATTCGGTTCGCGGACGGCTTGTCCGCCGCGGTCGTGACCAGCCTGCCCACGCCCACTGTCGTTCCGCTGACGCCGTGCTGCCGTTCCACTAACACTGCGGAAGCACTTCTGATCCGGCTCGTGGAATGCCATGCCCCCGCAGCTGCTCGACGCCGGCCCGGCGAAAAGCGTGGTGTGCGGGACCGACGGAACCGGGTAACGTCTTGCCCATGTTCTTCCAGACGCTGATTTACGAGTGAGGGCGTGATGGGCCCCTGCTGACGTCCCTCGACGTCGCCGCGCCCGTCCCCCACCGATGAATCCGTAGGTCCCTTCACATCATTCCGGGAGAACCCGTGAGCAAGAACATCAACAACCCCGTGGGCATGGGCGGCGGCCAGCGCAAGAAGCTGTCCCGCGCCGAACGGCAGAACAACGGTCCGCACCGCAACCGCGACCGCCAGGGCGCCGCCGACCAGAAGGCGGAGCTGGTGCGCAAGATGCGCGAGAAGGTGGCCGCGGCCGAGGGCGCCGGGCAGCCGAGCGACGACACCGAACAGAGCTGACACACCGCCGCCGCAGGGCGGCACCGTAGGGGGCAGGGCCCGGACCGCGACGCGCGGCCCGGGCCCTGCTGCCTTACCGGGCGCGGCCGGTCCCGCTCGGCCTGCGAGCCCGCAGCCGCGTCGGAGCACGTGACGCGGTGGTGACGGCCGGCTGGCTAGCGTGTGGTCAGTCGTGGCGCCATACGCCCGGGGAGAACAGCAGGCGGGGGAGTGTGGTGGTGATGGCCGTGTTCGAGCCTCCTCTGCGGCGTCAACTCAGCGCTCCCGCCCGGGAATCCGGCACCGCCGGCTCGCCCGCCCGGGAGTCTGGCACCCGGCGTGGCACGGACGCGCGAGGCCAACGCCTCGACCCTGACGTCCGCGCCACGTTCCAGCGCGCTTTGGGGCACGACTTCAGTGACGTACGAGTGCACACCGATGCGCAGTCCGCAGCCGGAACGCGCCGCCACGGAGCGGCGGCATGCGCTGGCGGATCCGACATCTTCTTCGCCCCTGGGCACTACGAACCGCACCTCGACCGGGGGCGACGGCTGCTCGCCCACGAACTCGTGCATGTCGTCCAGCACCACCGCGCCGGCGCCGGCGCCCCGCGCGTCTCCCAACCGCACGACCCGGCCGAAACCGAGGCAGGTTCGGCCGTCGCGGCTCTGGGCTGGGGTGGTCTGCGGGCCGCCTACCCGACCCTCACGACCGAGGTCGACGGCGATTCCGGCCGTCGGGCGGCCACGGCACCGCCCAGCATGTCGAGCCGTCCGGCACGGATCTCCCGGCTCGAGCTCACCTACGACGACGGGCCCGACGCAGCCGGCAACACCGGCCGAGTGCTCGACGCCCTCAATGCCGCAGGGGCGCGGGCCACGTTCTACCTGGTCGGCAAGCGAGTGGTGCAGGGCGAGAACTGGCGCCTTCTTCGACATGGCCGCAGGCGGCCACTGGCTGGGCAATCACGCGTACGACTGGAACGACGCCAAGGACAACCACATCTTCCTGTACGGCACGGTGCAGGAACGTGCCGAGAAGATTCTCCAGACGGAATGGGCCATCCGCGACGCGCTCATCAGAGGGCGGGACGACGCGCAGCGACGGAACATCTGGGCCGGCATTCCGGAGCCCAACCGGTCCTACATCGCAGATGTGATCGCCCACGGAACCGGGCGCTTCCGGACCCCCGGATTCAGGAGTCACGTCTGGACCGCGGACGGTGCGACCTCAGCGGCGGCCCTCTCCTCGGTGAACCAGGTACTGGCCGCCAGTGGTCTGCGCACGCTGGTCATCACCAAGGTCGGGATCCTCTCGCGCGAAGGCGTCACCGTGGACCCCGAGGACTATGTGAAAGGCCGGACCAAGGAACAGATCACGGCCACGGTGACCAAGGAAGTGTCGGACAACGACGCATCAGTGCTCCTGCACTCGCGGATCGCTGCCTCCGCGGAGGCGACTCCCGCGATCGTGGCCGACTTCCAGAAGCGGAAGCTCACGTTTGATCCCACGGTTCAGGGCATGGTCGGCAAGGTCTACCCGAGGCCGGGCTTCGCCGGCCTCGGCGCGATCTCCGATCCTCCGACCACCCAGCAGATATCGGCGGCACGGTCCTACCTGCGCACGAAGCGGGCCATATTCGGCCCCTATGTCTCCGGCAGTCTGGCCATCGGCATCTTCCAGTTGGCCCAGCGTGCCGGAGCGCATGAGGTCGACGATTTCATCACCGAGATACGAACGACCACCATGCCGACGCCGACCGGTCCTGTCCCGCTGGCGAACTGGATGGCCGTGAACCCGGAGTGGAGCCTCTTCCTGGGCTTCTACGAAAACTGGCGCCTCGCCAAGCCCTTCCCCCGCGTCAAGGGCGTCACGCTCTGAGAGCAGCTATAGGGGCTGGGTGGGGGGCGCTGCGGGGAGCGGAGTACGAGCAGGGTGATCTCGCTGGGGGCGAAGACGCGGAACGGCGGGCCCCAGAAACCGGTGCCGCGGCTGGTGTAGAGGAGGGTGCGGGTGCCGTGGCGGCTGAGGCCGGCGAGGGCGGGCTGGTCGATGCGGACGAGGTGGTGGAAGGGCCAGATCTGGCCGCCGTGGGTGTGACCGGAGAGCTGGAGGTCGACACCGCCCGCCGCGGCCCGGTCGACGAACTTGGGCTGGTGGGCCAGGAGCAGGACGGGGTGGTCGGGGTCGGCGCCGTCCAGGGCACCGGCGAGGTGGGCGCGGTGGCCGGCCAGGCCGGAGGACTCGGCGGTGACGTCGTCCACGCCGGCGACCACGAGGGTGTCGCCGCCGCGTTCGAGCAGCAGATGGCGGTTGCGCAGCGGCTCCCAGCCCAGCTCGTCCATCAGGTCGACCCAGCCCTGGGCCTGGCTGTAGTACTCGTGGTTGCCGGTGACGTAGACCCGGGCCCGGGTGGCTCGCACGGTGCCGAGCGGAGCGGCCTGGGCGCGGCGGCGTTCGGCCGTGCCGTCCGCGATGTCGCCGGTGTGGCAGACCAGATCGGCGTCCAGGGTGTTGACCGTCTCGCAGACCCGCGCCGACCAGCGGGCGCGGTCGAGCGGGCCGTAGTGGGTGTCGGTGATGAGGACGACGCGGGTGCCGTCCAATCCGGCTCCCAGGCGCGGGAGTTGTACGTCGAGCCGGCGCACCCGTGGAACCCGGCGGGCCTCGGCATACCCCCAGGCGAGGAGCACGGCGGCCACGCCGAGGATCGCCCACGTGACGATCCGGGCCCGGTCCTGGCCGTCGCCCACGCCGGCCACGGTCAGGGCGAGGCGCAGCAGGACGCCGAGGAGGAGGGACCAGGTGAACAGTATCCAGCCGGCCCCAAGGAGGGTGTCCCCGACGATGGCCGCCCGGTCCTGCTGCCGCCGGCCGTGGCCGCGCATCATCGCGAGCGGCATGGTGATCAGACCGAGGACGAACAGGGCGGTGCCGCCCAGCGTCACGGGGAGGGGCCAGTGCTGGCCGGCGTGCAGCAGCACCCAGCAGGGGACGGTCCACAGCAGGACGGGGGCGATCAAAGGGATGTAGCGCATCAGCCGGCGCAGTCGGCTCTGCTGGGTCGCATGCGCCGCACCGTCCGCGGATCGGGCTTCGCTGATGTCGGTCACGCTTCCCCTCCTCAGGTAATCCAGACTGCCGAAACGCGCACTGTATCCGCACCGTGTGGACAGTGAGCCGCGCCCGGCCACCGCCCCGCCCCCTACCCGCACTTCCCGCACGAGCGCAGGGAAGCCTTCGCCCGCCTCAACCCGCCGCTGTTCGGTCCGGCGCACGGACACAGGCGGCGGTGGGCGACTGGAGGGGTGGCCACAGGGTGTGAGCTATGTTGGGTGACGAGTGACATGAGAGGGAGGCCCGTCGGTGTCATCCGGGCAGCAGGCACGCGCCCAGGCGGCCGCCATCACGCCGGGCGGGAAGTCGCCGGACCATGAGCGCGCCCCCGGCGAGCGGGTCCGTGCGCTGTTCGACGGCCATCGGCTGTCCCCGGGGCAGCGGCGCATCGCCCAGTACCTGATCGATCACCTCACCGAGGCCGCGTTCCTCTCGATCACGGAGCTGGCGGAACGGGCCGGTGTCAGCCAGCCGTCCGTGACCCGCTTCGCCGTTTCCCTCGGGTTCAGCGGTTATCCCGCCCTGCGGGACGCGCTCCAGCCGATCGCCCTGAGCGCGGTCGCGGGCTCCCCGGGGGGCAGCAGCCAGTTCCGGCGCAACGCGCTGCAGGAGGCCGTGGACGCCGAGATCGAGAACCTGCAGAACCTACGTCGCCTGCTCGCCGACACCGACCAGGCGCTGGACATCGGGCGCGAGCTGGCCGGTTCCGTGCCGCTGACGGTACTCGGCCTGCGGATCTCGGTGTCCCTTGCGGAGTACTTCGCTTACGCGGCCCGGCGCATCCACCCCGACGTACGCCTGGTGACCCGTGGCGGCAGCGTGGCCTACGACGCCCTGCTCCAGTCCCGGGCGGCGGGCGGGACCTGGATGCTGGCCTATGCCATGCCCCGGCACGCCAAGGAGACCCTGGGCGCGCTCCGGGCCGCGCGGAGCGTGGGGCTCCGTACCGCGCTGATCACCGATCCCACCCTGGGGCCGCTGGCGGACGCGGCGGACGTGACGCTGACCGCGGGCACCGGGTCCCGGCTCGTCTTCGACTCGTACGCGGCGCCCGGCCTGCTGTCCGCGGCCCTGCTGCAGGCGATGGCCGACGCGGACCCTGAGCGGACGCAGGCGCGCCTCGAAAGCTACGAGCAGGTCGCCGACCAGCACGGATTCTTCCTGTAGGCCCCTCCCCTCCCCGCTCCGCCGGGCATCTTCACCCTCACCTTCGCATGTAATTTTTCATGCCCTTGCGTACTCGACGGTATATATATTTACTTGCCCAGCGCCCCGGATCCACCAGACGCCAGGGAGAGCGACCCCAAGCCCTCCCGGAAACAGACACGCGGTGTGACGACTCCTCCTCACGTCCCGCCCGTGCCCGGTCCCGGCTTTCGGATCCACCGGAGCGCTCACGGCGGCCTCGGTCAACCCCTGGGCCGAGGCCGCCACAACAACGTCTCGATCAGAGTTCGACACCACTCGGAAGCGACGAGAATGCGCCAGACTGCCTCCATCACGCTCAGCCCCGACTGGCCCTGCCAGGTCAAGGCGCCCGGCACCCCGGACTGGGAACGCACGGCGATGCGCTGGCTGCGGGACCTGCTCCCGGCCCGGTACGGCACCTATCCGACGCTGAACCGCCATCCCGCACTGCTCGCCCGGCACGCACAGCTCCAACTGCAGCACGAGGTACGGACGGCGCGGATCGCCCTGGAGACCAGCCGGGCGGAACTGCCCGCGATGGGCGTGTCCGCGTCCCTGATCGAGAACTCCATCAGGATGTACGCCGTCGAACTCCAGCAACTGGGCCGCCTGTCCCGAGGAGTCCGCCTCATCGGCGACGCCCTCCTGGCCGACGGCGCCAACCGCCGTCCGTGACACACGGCGTCTGTGACACGTGACGGTCACTGAGGCCCCTGCCGGGCAGGTGCGGGCAGGGGGCCTCGGTGTTCGGCGCCCGGCGGCAGGTAAGCCCGGGCGGTGATCCACCGGACGCGACTGGGAACAGGGCGTCAGGCCACGGAGAACTTGGCGACGTACGCATCGAAGGGCTCGATGCCGACTTCCGCACGGAGTTCGTCCATGCGCTCGGGCTCTTCGCAGGGCCACGGAACCGGCGCCCCGTCCTTCACACCGGCGATCTGAGTGCCATAGACCTGCTTGCGGCCCTCATTGACCAGCGCTCGGTCGCACAGGAAAGCCGGCTCGCGGGGGCCGGCCGAGCCTGCCGCCACCGCCTGCTGCATCAACTGGAGGGCACGACGCCGCACATCGAGCTGCCGGTCGGCATGCTGAGCGATCAGCCTTGCCGCGCGTGCGGCCTCCTCACCGACGAGTTCCGCCGTCGGCCGGCCGTACTCATCCATGATCTCGCCGAGCCGGTCACCGTGCCGGGCCGTCAGCCGTCGCCAGGCCGGCTGGCGTAAAGATCATTCCGGAGAACGTCCTCGGATGCGAACAGCTCCCAGGGCCGGAGCTTCACCTCCTCGCCCGCGGTTGTCCGGGCCCTGGGGCAGCGGGCTTTGACCTGCGCCCTCGCACGCCACCTTGGCCTGCCGGGCGTCGGCGCTTCGGGCCGCAGAGGCGGATCAGCTTCCCCTCGATCAGCTCGTCCATGACCCGAAGGCGGCGTTCGGGACTGCCTCCTGGCCGGGTTTGCCCCCCTCGACAACGATCGGCAACGCCGGGTCGCGTTCACCGCCGCCGGCGGCGCGCCGGCGGCTGCACGCAGGCTTCTCGGCGAGACGGCGGCGCAAACCGGCACATCGGCGCACCGGACCGGCCAGGCCTCCATCGCCGGGCACATAGGGACGTGCGCGGCTGGGGAGTTATGCCTCAGCTCCGACAATTCCCAGGGCGGAACGGGACGTTCGCCCGTGGAGCCGAGCAGCGAGTCCATCCATCATGAGGAGATGGTCCATGGCTGACGACCTGCGTCGCTTCACTCTCGTCACCGGCGGTGCCGGTTTCATCGGCAGCCACCTCATACGAAGGCTGCTGGCCAAGGATCCCGGCCTGCGGATCGTGTCCGTCGACAATTACTTCACCGGGAGCCACGGCAACCACGTCCAGGACGACCGGGTCCGATATCTGGAAGGCAACACCGCCGACATTGCCGCACTCTGGGCCGAAAACGGCTTGGACCGCATCAGCACCGTGCACCACCTCGGCGAGTACTCCCGCATCGCCCAGTCCTTCGACGAGCCCGACCGGGTATGGGAGTTCAACCTCCTCGGAACCAGGGAAGTCGTCCGTCTGTGCTTGGAGCACGAAGCCCGCCTGGTTTACGCCGCCTCCAGCTCCGTACTGGGCAACGAAGGCGGCGACGAGCGGCTCAGCCCATATGCCTGGACCAAGGCGAAGAACGTCGAGTACATCCGCAACAACGGCGACTGGTTCGGACTCGACTACGTCATCCCTTACTTCTACAACGTCTACGGTCCGGGACAGATCTCCACCGGCTCCTACGCCACCGTGATCGGCATCTTCGAGGAACAGCTCCGTGGCGGACAGCCGCTCACCGTGGTCGAACCCGGCACGCAGAGCCGCGACTTCACCCACGTCAACGACATCGTCGAAGGCATCGTCCTCTGCGCGGAGAAGGGGTCCGGGGACGGATACCTGCTCGGACGCGGCGAGGAACACCGGGTGATCGATGTGGCCCGGATGTTCGGCGGTCCGATCGAGATGGTGCCCGCCCGCCGAGGCGAACGGTTCAGAAGCCGGGCCGACAACTCCAAGGCGCGGGCCCTGGGCTGGATACCTTGGATCGACCTGACCGAGTACGTGGCGGAGTTACGCACCGAAGCCGAAGCCGAAGCCGAAGCCGAAGCCGAAGCCGAAGCCGAAGCCGAAGCCGAAGCCGAAGCCGAAGCCGAAGCCGAAGCCGACACGGGCGCGACAGCGCCCCCACCTCCGCGCTGCGCCGTCTCCCGAACCAAGCGCACGCTCGACATCGTGCTCTCCTCAGCCCTGCTGATCGCCCTTCTTCCCCTGATGGCGCTGGTCGGCCTGGTGGTGGCTGTGAGCAGTGCGGGCCCCGTCATCTATCGGCAGGCCCGGGACGGCATCGACGGACGGTCGTTCACCCTGCTGAAGTTCCGCACCATGTACGCCAATTCGTCCGTCGCGCTGACAGAACTGTTGCAGGCCGAAGGATGCGAGCTGTCCATCTGCGCAAAGCCGCGCCACGATCCTCGGATCACGGCGGTCGGCCGTGTCCTGCGCAAGACCTCGCTGGACGAACTGCCCCAGCTGGTCAACGTATTGCGAGGCGACATGTCCCTGGTCGGACCGCGTCCCTGCGCACACACCGTGAACGCGACGCTGCGCCCCGAGGAACGGATCAGACGCCTGTCCGTCAAGCCCGGCGTGACCGGGCTGTGGCAGGTCTCGGGCCGCTCCGTGCTCACGGCCGAGGAGGCGATCCGGCTCGACCTGCGCTACATCGACCGCTGGTCTCCGAAGCAGGACGTGATGATCCTCCTGCGTACGCTGCCCGCCGTCCTCAGGACGAACGATGCGCGGTGACCCGGGCGGGGCGGCGGCGGTGAATGCTGCGCCGGCCGCAGTCCTGCACGTCGTGGAGGCATGGCAGGGGGGCGTGCAGACGATCGTCCGCGACTACGCACGGGCCGTCCCCGAGATGCGGCACCTGCTGCTGATGGGTGACCGCGACGGGTACCAGGTCACCGACGCGGAGGAGGACCTCTTCGACGGCGCCTGGCGGATGCCGCCCGGCCACTTCGCACGCGTCCGTGAGACGGGGAGGCTGTACCGGTACCAGCGCCCGGACGTGGTCCACGCCCACTCCTCCCTGGCCGGAGGGTATGTGCGCCTCGCGCTCTCCGTGCCGAGACACCGCATCGTCTATACCCCGCACTGCTACGCCATGGAGCGCACCGACCTCGCCCCGTACGGGCAAGCGGCAGTGTGGACGGCCGAGCGCCTCCTGGCCTGGCGAACCGGCATCGTGGCCGGCTCCAGTCCCCGCGAAGTCGAACTCGCCCACGCGCTTCGCAAGCGGCAACCAACCGTCTACGTACCCAACGTGGTGCGCCCTCAGAAGAGCGGCCCGGACAGCAGCAACGACGGCCTGCCGCCACGGAGCATCGCCGTGGTCGGCCGGCTGTGCACGCAGAAGGACCCCGGCTTCTTCGCCGACGCGGCAGCCGAGGGACGACGGCTCATGCCGTCGAGCAACTGGTTCTGGCTCGGCGACGGGGAACCCCACCACCGGAAGCGACTGGAGCAGGCCGGTGTCACCGTCACCGGTTGGCTGGACCACCACGACATACAGCACATGCTCGCCCAGGCGTCCGTGTACGCGCACTGCGCACAGTGGGAAGGAGCCCCGATGACCCTCCTTGAGGCCGTGGGGCTGGGACGGCCGGTGGTGGCACGGCGCATCCCGGCGCTGGAGTCCCTGGGCGTACCCGACCTGGTGGACACGCCGCAGGAACTGGCGGCAACGGCCGTCGCCCTGCTGACGCACGGTCCCGCCGCACACACCGACGAGACACAGGCCAGGCTGTACGCCGAACACAGCCCGGAACGTCAGCGGACGACGCTGCGGCAGGCGTACGGACGATGACCGGGGTGAAGTGTCCTGCCGTCTGGACTGGAAGTACTGCCTGGGCCTGGAGTTGGACGACCCGGGCTTCGATCACTCGTTCGGAGCGAGTTCCGCGACCGGATGGTCTTGCAGTAAGAGGGAAGGTTGGTGTCCTGCCCCACACCCCCGTCGTCGTCGCCCTGCGGGGGAGGCCGTGCTGGGAGTGGATACGCAATCGGGCCAGGAAATGGGAAGCCCCGAGGCGGCCCGTGAGGTCATCCACCTGGTCATACAGTTACAGCCAGGACCCCGCTCATAGGGGCTGTTGCGACACGAGGAATCCCGCCGGTGTGCTCGGGCGGGGGTTCGTGTGTGGCGGGTTGTGAGGGTGTGCAGTGTCAGGTATGGGCCCTGCCGTACTCCGGCTCGCGGCTTTCGAGGACCCGGGGCAAAGATGCGGTGACGACTCGCTGGCTGCGGCCGATGCGGAGCACAGGGCACGGGAACTTCCCCTGGCGAACCAGGTCGTAGCCATGTGCTCGTGAGAATCCAAACGCCTTGGACGCCTCCTCGACGTTCCCGGTCCCGCCCACGTGGCCCGGATGCGCCTGGGGCTGTATCGGGCATAGTGCATCGCGCTGTGGCTGCTCAGCCCGACGCGTTGGTCTCCGGCTCGATCAGGCCCTCGCGGTATGCGATGCCGACGGCCTCGGTACGGCTCGCGGCACCCAGCTTGGCGAGGATGTTGGAGACGTGGACGCTTGCTGTCTTGCCGCTGATGTACAACTCTTCGCCGATCTGGCGGTTGGTGCGCCCCCGGCCGAGTAGCCGCAGCACCTCGCTCTCCCGGGCGGTCAGGTCGGCGATCCGCTCCCCGGCGGCCGGTGCGTCGGCGATACGGCCGCGTCGTACCAAGGCGTCGAGCGCCTCCCGCAGCGGTACGGCGCCGAGACGCATGGCCGTGTCCCGGGCCGCATGCGCCTGCTCGGCCGCCTCTTCGCGGCGGCCGGCGGTGAGCAGGGCCTCCGCGAGCCGCCGTCGGCACCGGGCGAGTTCGTATGGTTCGCCGTAGCCGAACGCGGTCACGGCCCGCTCCCAGGCGGTGACATCCGGGCCGGTGGCGGCGCGCACTTCCTCGGCTTGGGCGCGGGCCAGCCAGGCCAGGCCCTCGGGCCCCAGCTCAGTGCCGTCTTCGTGGGCCGCCGTGGTCCGGGCCAGCTCTACGAGCTCGGCCGCGGTGTCCGTCCAGCGACTGGTGCTCGGTGCGTCACCGGCCAGGCGGGACTCCTCCGCCGCGTCCGCGACGGCCGACAGGCTGAGCGCGGCCAGCCGGACCAGGACGTCGGGCCTGCAGGTAGGCACGCCCTCCGTGAGTGCGTCGACCGCGGCACTCAACTGCCGTACACAGTCCTCGGCGTCACCACGCAGCGCTGCGGCGTCGATGAGCACGATGCTCGCGACGAGCGAGGCCATCCAGTCCGGGGGGCCGTCGAGCAGTGCGCGGGAGCCACCGACCGCCACGTCGAACTCGCCGCGCGCCAGGGCGACATACAGCGCGGGTGCAGTCGTCAACCCGGAGTTGGCCGTGAGCAGGGTGACGTCGGCGGCGGCCGTTCGTGTGCACTCGTCCCAGCGTCCCAGCGTGTAGAGCAGCAGGGATTGCAGATAGCGCAACTCCACGGCGTACGGCGAGGAGAGGAGGCCGGCACGGCGGGCGCGGTCGAGTCCGTCGCTGATCCAGGTCAGGCACGGGTCCATTTCGCCGCACTCGTAGCAACCGATCGCCAGGTTGTACAGCGCCCGCATCTCCACCTGGAGGTTCCCGGCGGCGCGGGCCAGCTCACGGGCTCCGAGGAGCCGCTCCCGACCCTGCGGAGTACGCCGGTTGTGCGCCTCGAGACCGACCAGTGAAATCAGCAGATCAGCCTGGGCGTCAGCCAGTCGGAGCCGCTCGGCGATGTCCAGGGCCTGCCGGGCGACGCGTTCGGCGTCCTCGTCACGGCCCACGTGACGGGCCGCCATGACGTGGGTCGCGGCCGCCCACACCCAGGTGCGCGAGGGCGGCTCGGCCGGGATCAGCCCGAGCGCCTCGCTGCTGTACGCGAACGCGGCATCCAGATTGTCGATCCGCATCAGGTTGTCCGCGAGGGTGTAGCGCACGCGGGCGGCAAGTTCGGAGTCGGCCTCCGAGCCGGCCCGCGCGAGCGCGGAGCGGGTGAGCTGGACCGCGCGATGGGGATCCCCGGCGTGTGCGGCGGCGGCCGAGGCACGCAGGGTGAGAGTGACCGGGTCGCTGTGCTCGGGGTGCGCGGACGAGTCCACCACGGCCCACAGTTCGAGCGCGGCCTCCAGGTGGCGCAGTTCTTCGGCGGGTGCGCGGAGGCGCTGGGCGTGGTCGGCGGCTTCGAGGGAGGCCGCCAGCGCGTCAGCCAGGTCGTGGCTCGCGCGTGAGTGATGGGCCCGCTCCGCCGCGCTGTTCGCCGGACGGCCCTCGCAGGCGAGGAGCGCGGCGAACACCCCGTGCAGCCTGACCCGTTCGCCGGGCAACAGATCCGCGTACACGGCCTCGCGGGTGAGGGCGTGCCGGAAGGAGTACGTCGCGGCGTCGTCGGTCACAAGGAGTTGGTGACCGACTGCCTCGCGCAGCGCCGATTCCAGCTCCTCCTGCGGCAGTTGCACGGCGCCGCGCAGCAGGTCGTGCCCGACCCGGCGCCCCGCCACAGCCGCCGTGCGCAGGACCAGCTGGGCAGTCTCGGTCAGCTGCTCGATCCGGATGAGCAGGACGTCGGCCAGGCCGCTGGGCATGGCGGCTGAGTCCGCGCCCTCGTCGTCCTCGGGCAGCGCGGCGAGCAACTCCTCGGCGTAGAAGGCGTTTCCCTCGGCGCGGTCGACGATGCGGCGAACCGCACTGTCGGAGACGGGGCCCATGCGTTGCGCGTACACGAGCCGGGCCACGTCCGCGTCAGCCAGCGGGTGCAGTTCGAGCCGGTCGACGGCGGGCAGCCTGACCAGCTCGGCGAGCAGCGGCCGCAGCGGGTGACGGCGGTGCAGGTCGTCCGCGCGGTACGAGGCGAAGACTGCGAGCCTGTGGGGCGGGCCGCCGGGCGTGGGCCGCTGTAGGACACCCCGGCTGAGCAGGAAGCGGAGCAGGTCACGAGACGATTGGTCCGCCCAGTGGAGGTCCTCGATGACCAGGAGAAGCGGGGTCAGGGCCGTCAGGTCGGCGAGGAGGCCGGCGATACCCTCAAAGAGCTGGAGGCGGCTGCCGGCGTCGGGCACGGGGCCTGCCCCCGCTGCCGTGCCGATCACGCGCTCCACCGCGGGGTACGCGGCGAAGGCCGGGGCGAGCCGTTCGTCGGCGGCGGCCGCGCCGAGGATCTCCGTGAACGGGAGGTATGGCAGGCCGACGTCCCCAAGGTCCACGCAGTGGCCGGTCAGGACGGTCATGCCGGTGGTGGTGGCGTGCGCCGCGGCCACGGTCAGCGTGCGGGTCTTGCCGACGCCGGCGTCCCCGGCCACGAGGACGGCGCGCGGGTCGCCGGCCGCGGCCCGCTCCAGCACACCGGTGAGCCGGGTGAGTTCGTTTGCCCGGCCGACGAACGGTGTATCGATTGTCTGGGCCACAGGTCCATCCAAGCACGCCCGGCCGGTACCGCTCGTGTGGGTTCCCGCTCCCCGGAGTGCGAGGACGCGGTTCGGGTACCGCGGGGGTGGCTATGTAGCTGAGAAGTGGGATCAGGCACACATTCCGTGAGGATGATCAAGGTTCGGGGTCGTCCCACTTCCATCCGGCTTGTGGGAATGCCGGAGTCAGATCCAGGTGTCCCAGGAGCTGGGACTGAGCATGCTCTGTGTTTGTTTCTGGGTGGCGGTGCTGTGGCGGGCGGGAGGATGGGTGGGTGCTGTCCCGGGTCTGGGGTCTGACTCATGACATCTCTGACCGGAGTGTCTGAATTTCGCAGTGTCGGCTGTTGGCCGGGGATGGTGCGTTGTCGGTGCCGGGCTGGCGGGGTGTGTCTCGATAGGGGCCTGCCGAGTGTTGTGGCGTTCTCACGATTCTGACCGTCTGACGCGGCCCGGTTCCGGCAACGCGACGAGACGCGTCGTCGGACCGGAAGGGGAACGGGCATGTCTACTTCGACGGTGCCCAGTACGTCGCTCTCGCCGCAGGCCCGCCGTCGCCGTCCTGGGGGAGAGGCGGTGCTGGGAGTGGATACGCATCGGGATGCGCACGTGGCTGCGGTGCTCTCCGTGAACGGGGTGGTGCTGGCCACCGACGAGTTCCCGGCCACGGCAGCCGGTTACCGGGATCTGCTGAAGTGGGCCAGGAAGTCGGGTGTAGTGAGGCGGGCCGGTGTGGACGGGACCGGCTCCTACGGGGCGTCTCTGTCGCGCTATCTGCTGGCGCAGGGTGTGGACGTGTTGGACGTGAATCGGATGGACCGGGCGGATCGCCGTCGGCGCGGTAAGTCGGATCCGCTGGATGCCCAGAACGCGGCGCGAGCCGTGCTGAGTGGCCGGGCTCGTGCCCGGGCCAAGGCGGGCGACGGGCCGGTGCAGGTCGCCAGGATGTACGAGCTGACGAAGGTGTCGGCCGTCAAAGCCCGCACGCAGGCCATCAATCAGCTCAAGGCCGTCCTCATCACTGTCCGCCCAGCATTTGAGTCCTGCATCGGCGAGGGCTTCGATGATGCCGTGCTGTCGTGCGGCGGTCAGGTCGTGAGTCGAGCCGGGCAGAGCCGGCGAGGCCCAGAGCAGTCGTCCGAACGGATCGGTGAGGACCTGGACGTTCATGCCGTGGCGTTTGTGTTTCCCGGAGTAGTACGGGGTGCCGGCGGCGATGCGGTCGATCGGCAGCAGGGTGCCGTCGAGGATGACGAATGCCCCGGACCTGTTCACACGGCGCCGGAGGAACAGCCGTCGCCGGAACCTCGATACGCCCCGGACTCGGCATCCCCTCAACTGTGCGACTGGCGAGTTCGGCCCTTCACCGGCACCGTGCGTGCCGCGGTTTACCGGGAGACTCCACACGCCGTCACGGGAGGCTCATGCTCCAGGAGCCGCGTTTCAGGAGGTCAGCGAATTCCGTCGGTTGGCCGTGTCATATATGCGAGCAGCATGATCGCCTTCACGGAATGCGCGCCAGGACCTTCGAGCGGCCCCAGTTGGCGGGGGCGAACGGGCGCATTGAGGGATGGTGACGGGGCGAAGTGAAAGCCACAAGGGCACAAGCCTTCAACGCGTTCGGTCAACCACCCGTACCCACACGGGATCCTCGCTGCCGTCGACGTCGCGCAGTTCCCAGTCGGTCGGCGAGTCGCTGTGGCCGGCGGAGCCGGTGAGCCAGTACGTCGTGTCCGGGTCCCATCCCGCAAGCACGGTGGCATGGGGCTGGCCGGTGTCCCCCGCACCTGCAGTGCCGCTCACATCCAACGCCCGCCCCGCCGTGGCCAGATACCCCGTCACCGTGAGGTGCACCGCGTCGAAGTCGGCGGCGACCGCCTCCCAGTCGGGGATGTACCACTCGGCCGCGCGGCCCGTGGCCCGCTCCCAGTCATGCCGCCGGGCTCGGCTGACCCGCAGGGGATACCGCCCGACCAGGTCCGTCCACGCCTGCGGCCCGGTGATCTCGTAGCTCCGGATGCTCTTCGACATACGCATCGGCCAGACCCGCGCACGTGCCCAACCCGCCCCGTCCTCGACGGCCATGAGCTGCGCAGCACCCAGCCACGGCAGCGCGCGTGAGGTCACGGGGAGTCCGGAGGACGGTGGCGTCGACCACCAGATCCCGCTGTAGATGACCGAGGAGTCCTCGGGAAAGGAGTGTGCATCGTGCTCGTCCTTCACCGCCTCTGCCTTCCACGCCCGCAGGGCCTCGGCCGGAGCGCGGGTGGGCGGCGGGCGGTGCTTGTCCTGGCGCCCCTCCATCCACTGCACGTACACCTGGGCGTCTGGTGCCACGTCGGCCGACCACCAGCCGGTCTCCGGCGCGTCTTCGATCGCTTGCGCGAGCGGGCGCAGCGCCTCGACGAACTCCTGATGGGTGAGCAGGGAGTCCTCCTCGTCGGGCTCCTGCCAGTACATCGCGGCGGCCGCGCTGTCGCCCAGCGCGCCCATCAGCCCTTGCTCACCCGTGGCTGCGACAGCGTGGGCGGGATCCAGCCCACCCAGCAGCCGGACCAGTTCCCGCCGCTTCCGTTCGTCGGCAGGATCGAGTGCGGTGTGGAAGAGGGCCTCCCCTATGTCGCCGCCGCTGCGCTCCGCGACCACCATGCACAGTCGGCGGCCCCGCGGACCGAGGAGTATCGAGGCACCCTGCGAATCGGACATCCCGCGCAGCCTATACGCCGGCCGGGCTCCAAGTGGGCCCCACCCGGCCGCCCTCATCTCTCCCTCGGCGATCCGACAGGGGACACCGTGCCCGTCACCCCGCCTGACATCCTTCGCCTTCGTCACCGACCCGACCCGGCGGCACGCCTTCCTTTCCCGGCCCTCGAGTTTGTGGGGCCTTCACGGCGGCTGACCGCTCGACGGCGCAACAGCCTCCTGATCACCGTCCTTGGCGAACGGTGCCAGATAGGGCGCTCCCTGCGTTGTTCTGCGGGAGATGGTCAGCCCTTCGTATGGTTGACGCGCCCAGCTCGGAAGGAGCAAGCGATGAGCCCGATGAACATCGACATCCCCGAGGGGCAGGAGCCGATCGGTTACGTGTGGGGCGAGATGGTCCCCGGCATCGGGATGGCCGCCGCGAATTTCTCGCTCGCGGTGTACGAGCACACGACCCTGGGACTACGGGAGTTCGAGGCCGCGCGGCTGCGCGTCGCGCAGATCAACGGCTGCCTCCTCTGCCTCGACTGGCGTACGGAGCGGGACGGGCGGAAGGTCGAGGAGGAGTTCGCCGACGCGGTGACCCAGTGGCGCACCACCGACGCCTTCGACGACCGCACACGCCTTGCCGCCGAGTACGCCGAGCGGTACGCCCTGGACCACCACGGCCTCGACGACGAGTTCTGGACGCGGATGACCGCGCACTACAGCCAGCGCGAGATCGTGGAACTAAGCATGTGCCTCGGTTCCTGGCCGGCGTTCGGCCGGCTCAACCACGTGCTCGGCCTCGACACGGTGTGCGTACTCCCCGGGCATTGAACCGGGCATCGACCCGCGCATCGACCGGGGCATTGAGGGGTGTTGCTACACATCAGTGGCGATGATCTTCTCGATGTTGCGTTCGGCGAGCGCCGTGATGGTGACGAACGGATTGACGCTCGTGTTGCCGGGGATCAGCGAGCCGTCGATGACGTACAGGCCCGGATGGCCGTGCAGACGGCCGTAGTTGTCGGTGGCCTTGTCCAGGATGGCGCCGCCGAGCGGGTGGTACGTGAGGTGATCGCCCCAGATCTTGTACGTGCCGAAGAGGTCGGTCCGGTAGATCGTCCCCTCCTTCGCGTTGATCTTGTCGAAGATGGTCTTGGCGGCGTCGATGGACGGTTGCTTCCAGGCGGTCTGCCAGTTCAGTTCGGCCCTGCCCGCCGCCGCGTTCCAGGAGAAGGCGGCCCGGTTCGGGTTCTTGGTGATCGACAGGTAGAACGAGGCGTAGGTCTCGATCCCTGTGGGCAGCGGCGCGACCTCGGCGAACGCGCCGCCCGCCGCCCAGTTGTCGATGCCGCCGGTGGGCATGGACGCCTGGAGCTTGCCGGTCGCGTCCCACATGTGGTTCGCGCGGCCGCACATGACGTTGCCGTTGTCGCCCCAGCCCTTGCCGATCTCGTCGTTGAGGTGGGGCAGTGCGCCGGTGGCCTTCAGCTTGACGAGGAGCTTGCTGGTGCCGACGCTGCCGGCCGCGAAGAACACCTTGTCGGCGGTGACGGTCTTGGTGGCCGTGGTGGTGCCGCCGGTGTCGATCTGGTCGATGACGACGGTGTAGCCGCCCGCGGTCGCGGGGGCGACCGAAGTGACCTTGTGCAGCGGCGAGATGGTGACCCTGCCGGTCGCGGTGGCCTGGGCGATGTACGTCTTCTGGAGCGACTTCTTGCCGTAGTTGTTGCCGTAGAGGATCTCGCCGGCGATGGCCGACTTGGGGACGGTTCCGGCCACCTCCTGCTTCATGTAGTCCCAGTCGTAGACGCTCGGCACGAAGACGAAGGGGAAGCCGGAACGCTGGGCGTGCTTACGGCCGACCCGGGAATACTGATAGCAGTCGACGGTGTCGAACCAGGCCGGGTCGATGGTGTGGACCCCGAGCCCGGCGTTGGCGCGCGGGTAGTAAGTGGCGTACATCTCCTCGGTGTTGACCGACGGCAGGATGGCGGAGAAGTTCTCGCGCCTGGGCGTGACGGCCATGCCGCCGTTGACCAGTGAGCCGCCGCCGACGCCGCGCCCCTGGTAGACGATGATCCCGCCCAGCTCCTCGGCGTCCAGAATCCCGGTGTAGCGGGGGATGTCCTTGTCGATCGGGAAGCCGAGGAAGTTACTGAGGGGCTGTTTGGTCTTGGTGCGCAGCCAGTAGGAACGGCCGTCCGGCGTGGTCGTGTTGGCGAAGATCTTGCCGTCGGCGCCGGGGGTGTCCCAGGCCATGCCCATCTCGATCATGTGGACGTCGACGCCCGCCCGGGCCAGACGCAGTGCGGCGACGGAACCGCCGTACCCGGTGCCGATCACCAGGGCGGGGGCATGGGCTCCGTCGCCGATGGGAGCCGCCGCGCGGCCGGTTTGCGCCTGCGCCGCGGTGGCGTGACCCGCGAGGGTCGCGGCTCCGAGAATAGAACCTGTTCCAGCGATGAATCTTCGGCGTGTGACGCCCCCGGGGTCGGTGATATGCGTGACAGTGACACTCATGTGGCGTTCCTCACTCTCGTAGGAATGGGAACGAGTTCTACTGCTGCTTGCGCATTAAGTCACTGCATACCTAGAAGTAACTTCTGTCCGATCTTGTGCCTACTGGGTGCGGTCGCCCAGGAGCTGCGTCCCGCCCCTCCTTGCCCGCCTCGGCGATCGACTCCGTACGCACCTTCCACGTCCCCGTAGTTGCCTTGAGGGGAGTCGACGAGCATCGCCCGCGCCACCTTCTTCGCGCGTGAATGAAGCGGGTGTGTCCACTGTTGATCACCGTGAGGTACGTGGACTGACGACGAGACGGTGGCCGCCGGCTACAGCGAAGATCCCGCATGTCGCTGACAAGGGGTCCGGGCCTGCCCTCGGACCGGACCCCTCAGCGCGTGTTACTCCTTGCTAAGCCGCTTGGCCCGCCGGGTGGAAGTTGATGCGTTCACTGATGACGGGGAAGCCGGCCTTGGCAAAGTTCGCGGCCATGGGGAAGTTGCCCTGGTCCGTCGCTCCGCCGACGAACTCCGCGCCCTGCTCGACGAGGAGGTGGGTGCACTCCGCGAGGAGGTCGTAGGCGTAGCCGTGACCGCGCTGTTCCGGGACGACTCCGATGAAGCCGATGGTCGGGCCGGAGGGGTTGTGGGCCGGGATGTGGATGCCGGCCAGGTCGCCCTCCGGCGTGTGCGCGATCTGCCACCACTCCCGTGGGGAGGGGCACCAGTGGAAGAAGTCGAGTTCCTCCTGGGCGGCCTGGTCGAGGCCGCCCTCCTCGATGGCCCTGAGCGCGTGGGCGTCCAGGGTGACGGAGTGGATGCGGCGCAACGCGTCGAAGAACACGGTGTCGTCGGGTTCGGCGCTGAAGCGCAGGCGTCCGGGCCGCTCGGGCAGGCCTCGCTCCGGGGTCCAGCGGTACAGGAAGCGTTCCACCAGGAGTTCGTACCCTGCGGCTCGTGCGGCGGCGAAGCGCGCCTCGGCGGCGGTGCGCAGGTCGGTCTTTTCCCGCCAGCCGCCTGGCAGGTTGATCTCGAGTTCGACCTGCCAGGGAGCGGAGCGCAGGAGCTCGGCCCCGGCTTCCTCCTCGCCCTCGGCCACGTCGAACCAGTTGATGTTTACGGGCTCCGAGTCGTTGGGGCCGCCCCACCACGCGCCGCGTGCGACGACCTCGCCGTCGCGCAGGGCGACGCGCTTCCAGTCGGGGCGGAACTGGGTACGCCGATGGCTTTCACGGGCGCCCAGGGGGTCGGGGAGTGCGTCGAAGAGATGAGCGTCGCTCGCGGAGAGCGCGCGGATGACCTGATCGGTCATGGATTCCTCCGGGATACAGGCTGCTTGGAGCGCTCCCGGTCAGAACTCACGAACCACGCCGGGACAGCGGAATGAGGGAGCGCTGGAAAGGTGTGAACCGCACGGCACTCGCCTCCTTCCATCCGTCTCAGGGCGTGGAGCCACACACTAAGTGGTGTACTACGGGCTCGTCCACGGATTTCCTTACGCCCTGACCTGCGATTGATGTGGTCACGCGTTCCCGTGGCGGTTGAGTTCGAGCGCCATGCCATGCACCGGATTCCCCGGACATCGCCCGAGAGGTCGGCTTCGGTGCGGAGGCCACGTTGCGCCGTGCGTTCCTGGGGGTGCTGCGGATCTCGCCGCTCGAGTACCGCGAGCGGTTCACCTGAGCCGGGTTTCCAACTGGCCGGGAACTGGCGCCGCTTCTGCTCCGACTACTGGACCGGGTGACGGAGGTTCGCCCCGTGTACCGAGTTGTGCCCCGGCCGGCGACGAGGCGGTACGGAAGCAGGAGACGCAAGGGGCGGAACGGTGACGCACCAGGGTTCGGGAACGGAACAGCCCGGCCACATGGCCCTCGGTGAGGACCGCTGGCCGCTGGTGGCCGTGGCAGGCGTACTGGCGTTCATGGCGATGCTCGACATGAACATCGTCAACGTGGCCCTGGTGGACATCGCGGACGGACTGCACGTGTCCGCCGCAACCGCCCAGTGGGCCGCGCTGGGATACCAACTGCCCGTCGTGGCCCTGCTGTTGCCGGCCGGGCGATGGCTGGACGGCGTCGGCATGCGCTCGGCCCTGCTGGTCTGCACCGCCGGCTTCGGCCTGTGCAGCGCGCTGGCGGCCGCCGCGCCCTGGATGGCCTGGCTGATCGCCGCCCGGCTTGCGCAGGGCGCCTTCGGGGCGGCGCTGTTCGTGCTGATGCCCGTGCTCGCCATGCGCTCGGTACGGCCGGAGCTGCGGGGGAGGGCGATGAGCGTGCCCGCGACCCTGGGGCCGCTGGGCGCGGTGACCGGACCGGCCGTGGGCGGCCTGCTACTGGACCACTTCGGCTGGCACGCCGTCTTCCTCGTCAAACTCCCCTTCTGCCTGCTCGCCCTCGCCGTGGCGTGGCGTGTGATGCCACGGGACGCACGTCTGAGGCGTCCCGAGCGCCGCTCGGCGGTGGATGCCCTGCTGGTGGCCTCCGGTGTGGCTGCCCTGCTGCTGCCGCTGACCCTCGCTGCGGACGAACCGGCCCGGCTCGGGCTCGCCCTCGCCGCGATCCCGCCTCTGTGGTGGTGGCTGAGCCGCTCGGGCGGCCGTCCGGTGACCGGCGTACTGCGTGTCTCAGGGCTGTTCCGGGCGCACGGGGCCGTGCTGGCGCTGGCCGCGGGTTTTGCCGCGATGCACTATGTCGTCGCGCTGCACCTCCAGCGCGACGACGGCGTCAGCGCCACGACGACCGGTCTCGTGGTCCTCGCCTTCCCGCTCGGCATGGGGGTGGCGGGACCGTTCGGCGGACGTCTGGCCGACCGGTACGGGGCCCGGCCCGTCGCAGCGGCAGGCGCCGCGCTCACCGCCGCCGGGTTGCTGCTGCTCGTCCCGCTGGGCGACGGCTGGTCACCGTGGGACGTCGCATGGCGACTGGCGCTGGCCGGCGTCGGCATGGGCCTGAACGGCGGCCCCACCCAGGCCCTGGTCATGAGCGCGGCCCCGCCCGACCGTACGGCCACCGTCGGCTCCACGGTCCAGTTCGCCCGCAGCCTCGGCTTCACCCTCGGCCCGGCCCTGGCCACCGCCGTCTCGGGCCTCACCGGCCCCGGCAACGGCGTACACGCCGGGCTCGCCCTGGCCGCCGCTGCCGCTTGCCTCGCGGTACCCCTCGTCGCGCTGCCCGGTCGGCCACCTGCCCCCTTGCCCGAGCAGACCACCGACGCCGCCTGCGCCTGACCCAGGAGACCCCCCCCATGTGCGGAATCACCGGCTGGGCGTCCTTTCACCACGACGCCCGCACCCAGGCCCCGGTCATCGAGGCCATGACCGCCACCCTCATCTCACGCGGCCCGGACGCCGGAGGCGTCTGGCTCGGCGAGCGCGCTGCGATCGGCCACCGCCGGCTGGCCGTGATCGACCTTGTCGGCGGCGTGCAGCCGATGACCGACCGGCCGGACGAGCCGGACATCGTGCTCACCTACAGCGGTGAGATCTACAACCACCACGCCCTGCGCACCGAACTCCGCGCCCGAGGCCACCAGTTCGGTACGCGCAGCGACACCGAGGTCGTGCTGCGCGCCTACGCCGAGTGGGGGGAGAACGCCGCCGACCATCTGGAGGGCATGTTCGCCTTCGTCGTCTGGGACGAACGCCGACAGCGCCTGCTCCTCGTCCGGGACCGCCTCGGCGTGAAGCCCCTCTTCTGGACCGCCGTCGACGGCGGTCTCGCCTTCGCCTCCGAGCCCAAGGCCCTGTTCGCCCACCCGGAGATCCGGCCCCGCGTGGACGCCGACGGGCTGCGGGAGGCGTACAGCCTGCTGTTCAACACCGGGCCGACGGTCTGGTCCGGCATACGTGAGGTCGAGCCTGGCGGGATCCTCGTCCTGGACCGGGACGGCATCCGCGAACGTCGCTACTGGCAGCTGGAAGCCGGCGTCCACGTCCAGGACCGGGAGGCGACCGTCGAACGTGTCCGTCAGCTGGTCGGCGCGGCGGCACGCAGCCAGCTGGAAGCCGATGTCCCGCTGTGCAGCCTGCTCTCCGGCGGCCTCGACTCCACCGTCCTGACCGCCCTGCTCGCCGACGAACTCCGCCGGCGCGAGGGCCCGGACGCCCGCGTCCGCTCCTACGCCGTCGACTACAGCGATCAGGCGTCGGCATTCAAGGGAGACGTCCTGCGCACCGGGCACGACACGCCCTACGCCACCGAGGCCGGCGCCTTCATCGGCACCGACCACAGCACCGTCGTACTCGACCCGCGCGCCCTCCTCGACCTTGAGCACCGTAGGGCCGTCGTCGTGGCCCGCGACTCGCCGATCGGTGTCGGCGACATGGACACGTCCCTCTATCTGCTCTTCGGGGAGATACGCCGGCACTCGACCGTCGCCCTGTCGGGCGAGGCCGCGGACGAGGTGTTCGGCGGCTACCCCTGGTTCCACAACCCCAAAGCCCTGGCCGCCCGGACCTTCCCCTGGCTGCTGGTTACCGGCGACGAGGCCGCCATGCCGCTCAATCCGGCGCTCGACCTGCGCATACGCGAGTTCCGCGCCGACACCTACGCGAGTGCCATGGCCGCCGTACCCCACCTGGACGGCGAAACGCCCGCGGAGCACCGCCAGCGCGAGATGCAGCACCTGTCCCTGACCCGCTGGCTGCGACAGCTCCTGCACCGCAAGGACCGGCTGAGCATGGCCCAAGGACTGGAGGTCCGCGTCCCCTACTGCGACCACCGCCTGGTCGAGTACGCCTTCACCACCCCCTGGGCGCTGAAGAGCTTCGACGGCCGGGAGAAGAGCCTGCTGCGCGCCATCGGCAAGGGCCTCGCACCCGACTCGGTGCTCCACCGGCCCAAGAACCACTACCCGGCCACCCACCACCCCGATTACAACCGCGGCCTGCAGGACATGGCCCGCGACGCCCTGGCCACGGAACAGGTCCGCGCCCTGGCCGACGAGACCCTCATCAAACCGTGCCTGGACACTCCGTCCGACCAACTGGAGTGGGGCCACCGTCTGCGCCTGGAACGCGTCGTCGACCTCGCCCTGTGGCTCGACCATTACCAGCCCGAACTCGCCCTCTGAGGAGCCTGCCCATGACCACCCAAGAACCCTTGCCGGCCGTGGACCCCGGGACGCTGCCCGACCCGGTCCCGCTGATGGGCTGCCCCTACAAGGCCAACCCCTACCCCCTGTACGAGCAGATGCGCGAGGCCGGCCCGGTCCACCGCGTCCTGTTCCCCAGCGGCGTACAAGCCTGGCTCGTCACCGGCTACGACGCCGCCCACTCCGCCCTGGGCGACGACCGCCTGGGCAAGAACCACGACCGGGGCAACGACCGCTGGCGGGCCCGCGCTTCGATCATGCCCGAGCCGCAGCACTCCCAGCTCCAGGTACACCTCCTCCACCAGGACCCGCCCAAGCACACCGGCATGCGGAGCCATGTCGCCGACGCCTTCACGCCACGTCGGATCGAGAGCCTGCGGCACCGCTTCCAGGAGCTGGCGGACGACCTGATCGACGCCCTGCCCGAGAGCGGCCCCGCCGACCTCGTCGGCGGCTTCGCCGCGCACTTCCCGTTCCGCGTCCTCGCGGAGGTCATCGGCCTGCCACCGGTGCTGGCGGCCCGCTTCGACCGCGACTGGGGCAAGGTCGTCCAGCCGGTCGGCCCCACCGACCCCGGACGCCGGCTGTACGAGGCCCGCCTCCACGGCTTGCAGAGCTACATCGCCGAGGTCGTCACCCACAAGCGCGAGCACGGGGAGGACGACCTGCTCAGCCGTCTGGTCGGGGCCCGGGACCGCCGCGAACTGTCCCAGGAGGAGCTGGACTCGATGATCTTCCAGCTCCTCGTCGCCGGCCAGGAGCCGGTCACCAACCAGATCACCACCGCCCTCGTCGCCCTGCTCCGCAACCCGGACCAGCTCACGCGCCTGCGTGAGGACCCTTCCCTGCTGCCCCGCGCGGTGGAGGAACTTCTCCGCTACGACAGCGCCTTCGAGTTGACCACCTGGCGCTTCTTCGACAAGGACAGCGACCTGCACGGCACCGAGGTCCCGGCCGGTGACTCGCTGATCGTTTCGCTGTGCGCCGCCAACCGTGACCCGCGCCGCTTCTCCGATCCGGACACGCTGGACCTCGACCGCTCACCCAACCCCCACCTCGCCTTCGGCCACGGCATCCACTTCTGCCCCGGCGCCGCCCTCGCCCGCGCCGAACTCCAGATCGCCCTGGGCACACTCCTCGCCCGGCTGCCCGGCCTGCGCCTGGCCATCAGAGACGAGGACATCGAGTGGATCCCGGCCGTCCTGGGCCGCGGCACCAATCGTCTTCCCGTCGGCTACGGCCGACGCCTCTGACACCGGCCACCAGCTGACCCACGCCCGCTGACCACCGGCGCCCGGCCACCCGCCACGGCGCCATTTCGCCGTGCCCGCGTACACCAGGAGGAACTACATGCCAGCGACGACCGCGCCCGACACGCTCCACAGCACCACCAGCGTCGGGATACTGAAGCAGCTCCTGCCCCACCACCGCACCACCGACCAGGCCCGGGCGTTGGCCGAGGCGTTCCCGCATCAACTGCGCCGGATCACCGGCTTCATACGCGATGGTGCTCCGATCGTCTTCACCCTGCCAGGCTTCCCCTGCAAGTCACCCAACCCCGCCAAGGTCCTCGGCCACCTCCCCGACCGGGGCGAACGCCTCTCGCTCACGTTCCTTAACACTCTGTGCGGAGAGATCGAGCGGATCTACCCGCCCGGTGCCCGAGTGATCATCTGCTCCGACGGTCATGTCTTCGGCGACCTCATCGGCGTCCCCGACGACCACATAGACGCCTACGCCGACGACCTACGCCTGCAGATCGACCGAGGGGGCCTGGACAGACTGTCCGTCTTCGACCTGCGTGACGTGCTCGGCGACCTCCCGCACGACACCAAACGCGCCCACGTCCACGACCACTACGCCCCCACCCTGGATGCCCTGCGCACCGAGATCCGCGCCGACGACCACGCCCTCGCCCTCTACCGCGGCATCACCCGGTTCCTCGCCGAGGACACCGCCCACTGGACCGGGACCCGCTCCGCCCTCCAGCGCATGTGTCGGCAACGCGCGTACGGCGTCATCCAGCGCAGTCGCGCCTGGGGCGACCTCATAGCGGAACACCACCCTGACGCCGTACGCCTCTCCATCCATCCCCAGCCCATCGGCGCCACGAAGTTCGGCATCCGCCTGCTCGACGCCCCGGACGCCTGGACCACCCCCTGGCACTCCGCCGCCCTGCACCGCGCCGACGGCACCTGGACCCTCATGCCTCGCGCCGAGGCAGCCCGATGGGGCCGACTGGTCCGGCGAGATGGCAGGCCCAGTCACTTCGCCGAGCACTGAGTCCGAACACGAGGGTGCCAGTCGTGACGCAGGTTGGACGCTCCGGCGTCCTTCCTGCCGCATCGCGAACAGCAAAACCGCCTCTGACCTGTTCTTTTCTTGGGCTCATTTCTTGTGATGTCTTTCCGATGACGCACCATGTGAAGTGTGAGGCGAACTTGACACTGTTGAGAGGTTCCTGGTTCAAGGGCGTCGTCTTTGCCAGCAGTGCCGTCCTTTCGGTGAGCCAGGCCGTGAACTGTGGCTTCCACGCGAGGCACGAGTCTCGGGAACGATCCCTTATCGCAGCAGCCGTGCTGGGAGGATGGGCGGGTGCTGTCCCGGGTCTGGGGTCTGACTCATGACATCTCTGACCGGAGCGTCTGAATTTCGCAGTGTCGGTTGTTGGCCGGGGATGGTGCGTTGTCGGTGCTGGGCTGGCGGGGTGTGTCCCGATAGGGGCCTGCCGATGGTTGTGGCGTCCTCATGTTTCTGACCGCCTGAGAAGCCGTTGTCCTATCGGTCTTGAGTGCGGTGTGATCGAAAGGCTGGTGGGGCGGGAGGCGATGGCGGCGGGTGCGGCTTCGGGTGTTGCGACCGGCCTCGCCGCGACCGGCTGCGGCCGACGGTCCATGGGGTGCGTCCGACGCTGCGCCCCGCTCCGTTCGCGGCGCCAGTGCCACCGCCGCCGCCAGGTCCGGCAGCCGCCAGTCCGCTACGCGGAAGTCCCCATGTGTAGGGGGCCGTAGCCAGGCCGGGAAGCTCGATGCCGGCATTCATCCGGCCATGATCGGTTAGTCCGGTAGGGTCTCCGACCGACAGCACGGCCCGGGACCTTCACGTCTGTGCCCCCCCGGACCCCACAACTCCGCCACCGACGCGGCGTTGACCCGCTACGAAGATCCCTTACGGGACGGCCCTCGACGTGGGGCTCGGGATGTCCAAGCAGCGCACCAGGTCTCTGTACGCCTCGGTTTCCTCGGTCAGGGCCGCCGTTTTGGCTGTATCCCGCGCCGCGTCTGCCTGCAGGTAGGCGTCCCGGGCAGTGATCACGGATTGCAGTGCCGCGGGGTCCAGGGACTTTCGCCACTGGTCGGCGATCGGCTTGTTGTCACTGACGCGTTGGGCCAGGTCGTAACCCATGGAGTACGAGCCGAGGTCGGCGCGCAGGAAATCGCTCGCGAACCTCTCCTTCGCTGCCTTCAGATCTGCTGCTGCCCGGGCGGTTGGCCTGTCGGTGAGTGCGGCTCGTTCGGCTCGCGCCGTCTGCTGGTGTGTTTCCACCCAGGTTCGGGCCGCTGCGTCACAGCCGCTCCCGACGGTGGCCTGCGCGGTGGTAGCAGGGATCGCCAGGGTGGTGAAGACGGATGCGAGGAGCACGATGTGGCTGCGGACTTTCATAAGGTCCACTCTCCACGGCGTCAGCCAGCTGAATGCGGCCCGACACACCGCTTTCGTATCGGGGGGGTGTGGACGTCCCTCAGAGGACACGCAGATCGGCTCCTTGGAGCTCGTACGCCGGCCCCCTCAAGGTCATACCTGGGACCGGCGCGGTGTGAGAAGCCGTTGTCCTATCGATCTTGAGTGCGGTGTGATCGAAAGGCCGGTGGGGCGGGTGAATCTGTCGTGGCCGTGCAGGAAGACAGGGCCTCTGGTGCAGTTCGGAGTTGCTGAGAAACCGGTCTCGCTGCCAGGAGGCCCTGTTGTCACTGTTGTACGCGGTCGAGGCTGCTGGGTTCAACTTGTCCGGTGAGGCGTGCGATTGTCTCGCTCACTGGTTCGGGAACGCGGCCGACCGGCCTGAGCGGCACCGGGCCTATGACTCGGATCTGACGGATGCCGAGTGGCGGGAGATCCGGCCGTTGCTGCCGATGCCGGCGTGGCTGGAAGGGCGGGGTGGCAGGCCGGAGGGCTACTGCCATCGCGTGATGCTGGACGCGGTGTTCTACGTGGTCGACAACGGCATCAAGTGGCGCAACATGCCGGTCGACTTCCTTGCCTGGGACCGGGTCTACGCGTTCTGGCGGCGCTGGCGCAAGAACGGCCTGATCGCCGAATTCCACGACCGGCTGCGCGGGAAGGTGCGTGAGGCGGCGGGGCGCGATCCGGAGCCGACGGCCGCGGTGATCGACTCGCAGTCGGTGAAGGCCGACGCGGTGGTGGGGGCCGACAGTCGCGGCTACGACGGGGCCAAGAAGTCAACGGCAGGCGCCGGCACCTGATCTGCGACACGATCGGTCTGCTCCTGGCCATTAGGGTGCTGCCCGCAGATGTCACCGACCGGCAGGCCGCCACCGACATACTGCCCGCGCTGCGGACACGGTTTCCCACGATCACAAAGCTGTGGGCCGACTCCGGCTACACCGGCGTTCTGGTCACCTGGGCCCTGGCCGTCCTCCAGCTCGTCGTCACCATCGTCAAACGCTGCGATGACCTGCGCGGATTTCGCGTTCTGCCGCGCCGCTGGGTGGTGGAGAGAAGTTTCGGATGGCTGTTGCGCACGCGGCGTCTGGCCCGCGACTTCGAGCGCCGGTGCGAATCATTCGAGGCGATGATCCTGTGGTCGATGACGATGCTCATGACCCGCCGCCTCGCACACCGGCCCTGAGCGCGAACCGGCCCGAGGGCTCCTTGACCAGCCACCCCTGCCGTACCAGTCGGTTCGCCTTCGACCGCACCCACCCCCTACACCTTCGCCGCCACGGGCTCCCCCCCGAGCCCGGCAGCAAGCTCCTTGCAGGACAGCGCCCCCTCCGCAGCGGTCAGGACCCCCAAGATCCGCTGATACTCCGGCGACAGCACCGCCACCACGAGCCCTTCGCACCAGGCGGACACCACCGACCCCGGCACCGCACCCGACGGCGACGGCGACGGTTCAGGATCCCTGGACGCTGACGTGTCAGCCTCCTCCACGCCATCCGGGCCGGCGAGAGCCTCCACCACTGTCTCCCGTGAGACGACGAACCGCTCCCAGTCGAGTTCCGCTTCCCGCAACGCGGCCGGCACCCGGTCCGCCTCGGACCGCAGCACTTCCACCCGCTGAGCAGCAGCGCGTTCCCGCTCCTCCAACAACCCGACCACCGACGGCATCCCGCACCTCCACAGCCACGCCGACACGACGTGAACTGCCTGCCACGGCAGCCGTGAAACTCTGCTTGACCAGCGACAACACGGCGATCAAGTACGGAAAGGCAACAGCCTCTGAAGCGGCCCGGTACTGGCAACGCGACGCGTCATAGGTCCGGCAGGGGAACGGGCATGTCCAGCTCGGTCATGTCGAGTACGTCGCTTGCTCCGCTGCGGGGCGACCCGCAAAGGACTACTGCAAGCGGCGGATCAAGGAGGGCAAGTCCCGGCGCGAAATCGTCCGTTGCTTCAAACGCTACGCAGCAGGGAGGTCTTCCACCTGGTCAAACAGCCACAGTCAGGACCCCGCTCATAGGGGCTGTGACGCGGTGCCCTCCGCGCCGGGGCTCTGGCGGACGAGTGGGCCCTGTCCGCCCGGAGCTACGGCGGAGCGGCAAGTAGCTCTCTGTATCAGAGTGACGCTCGGTCAGGGATAGTGGGGCGGGGTCCGGGGACTTCGCTGGTCTGGAGGGCGGCGAAGTCGGCGTGGGCCTGTTCGACGGCTTTGGGGTATGTCTCGCCTTGAAGTCCACGATCGGAAGGGTTCTGGGCCGGCCCGGAACGGCGTCGTGGCTGCCACTCAAGCCCGCCCCCGCCACCCCGAAGCATGGCCGATGACGGCAGAGGTGGCCGCCGTGCCCGAGGGACAGGTGGCTCTCGCCCTGGCGGAACTCCGCTCGGCGCTGGAGGTCGGGTTCACCCGGATCGACGGCCGGCTCGCACGGCTCGTCCAGCGCGGTGACCAGGCGGACAAGGCACTGCAGGAGTTGGAGGAGCACGTGACGGCCCTGGAGAAGGCGCGGTGGCCACTGCCGACCGTCGCCGTCCTGGCCAGCGTCTCCGCAGTGGCGCTCACCGTCGTCAGGTGTTCGTCGAGCAGGGGCGCGCTCGACTGCCGGTGCGGAGCACGTTTCCCCAGTCTGCGAAGGCGTATCTGGATGTCTGGTCGGCACCGGAGAATGGCTGGCTGCGCAGGTATTACCCGCCGGATTCGGACGAGCCGCACTTTGACGCCACCTATGCGGTGGAGAAGGCCGTCTCGTGGATCCGGTCGCTGGAGGAGCGCTCGTTCGTCGGTACCGAGTCGCACTTGAACACGATCCTCGATCTGCTGCCGCAGATGACGTTCGGGGCTGAGACTGATCCCGATGCGCGACTGACCGAGCTCACCCGGCGCCAGCGGTGTACGGGGCGTCCGTGTCCCCTCCCTGGCCTGGGGCGACTACTTGGTGCCGAGTCATACGCCTGCTGCGGTCGCCAGTTCCCGCCAAGTTCAACGGCGATCGGGTGAGCCAGGGTCTGCGACGGTGGGCCGCTGTTCCATCTCTGTCTCCTGGCGAGAGAGGTTCCGCTCGAACGTGTCCGCATCGGCGAGGTCGACGTGGTCGGGATTGTCCAGGTCGAGATGGCGTCCGGTGCTGCGGCGGATCTCCGCGACGGCGTGGGCCATCGCGGACTGCATCCGCACCCCGAGGACGTCCTCCAGCCGGGTCAACGCCGCGATGGCAGGGCGTGGCTACCGCCGGGGACGTGCCCCGGCAAGGAGGGAGAACCTGAATGCGTCGCATGGCCACCGCCGCCACGATGGCCGCGCTCGGGGTGAGAAGTCCTTTCGGGTCGGGGCGGCCGTCCCCCAACGTCTCAAGATCACCCCTGCCGGACTGAGTCGGCAGTCCGGCATTTATGATCATGCCTGACCATGATTACTAATAGGGGTAACTAGGGGATATGCGTGAATCTGCGATCGACCATACGTATTGCCGGAGTTGGGGGCGCGCTCGCCCTGGCCATCACCGGAGGAGCGACCACCGCGTACGCGAGTGACAGCGGCCCCGAGCGTGGCGCTGACAGGCCGTCCGCGGTCACGGCCACGCAGCCCTCGCAGCCCTCGCAGCAGGGGGACGTAGCGACCAGGGGCGCGGTCGGCCGCTACAGCAAGGTCATCAAGAAGACGGCGACCAAGAACTACACGAACACGAAGAACGAAATCGCCCGCTGCACGGCACAGTCGGCGGGCATGACCTGCACGATCAACAAGACGGCGTCGGCGACGCGCACGATCGACGCAGGGTTCGGCCTGAGCCGCGGTGCTGTCGCGGGCAGCTTGAACATCAGCTCGTCCAAGACGCAGTCGGTGTCCGTGACCTGCAGCGCGCCGGTGAAGAAGGGGAAGTCGCTCGTCGCGTACCCGATCGGTACCCGGTACAAGTACAAGATCGAGAAGCACATCACCACGCCCCTCGACTACGTCGCCGGGACGAGCGGGTGGAAGTACGCCTTCAACCCCTCTGCCGCCAAGGTGAGTTGCAAGGTCAAGTGAGAGGGCGTTCCGTGAACTACCGGAACAGAGCGCGGACCCGCGGCGCGACCGCCGCGCTGCTGCTCGCGGGAACGATGGCACTGTCGGGCTGCGGCTCGGCTGACGAACCGCCCGCGCCCGTACCGCTGGATGCGCTCGTCGGCCAGTCCGTCGCCCAGACACAGGCCCGCCTCGCGGGGCCTGCGACGATGGTGTCGTACGACCTGTCAAAACCGGTGACCGGGGCGAAGGCCCGATACGGCACCGGGAAGGGCGCGGGGACCGACGAGGACTGGGTCGTCGTGGCGGCGTGCGGGAACACGAAGAACCTGGAGGACGACACCCGGCTCGCGGTCGGTGTCCTGCACCAGGACGCGTACTCCAAGGACATCGAGCACAAGGCGAAGAAGCACGCCTTCAACCGCTACCTCAAGGAGTGCGGGTAGAACCGGACTTCGCGGAGAAGCAAGGCTTCGCCCCACTCGTCGGAGCGCAGTGCAGGGCCCGCATCCCCGCAAGGGGGGCGCGGGCCCTGCCGACAGTGCCCGACCCTATGACAATCAGGTATTGAGCGGCGCCGGCGTTGTGGGCCGGCCTGATCCCCACCGGGGTTACGGCGCCTCGTGGACCCGGGCCGGCACCGCTTCCGGGTCCCCCGGGGCGTCCTGGCCCCGGCCCGGTGTGCCGTGGGCGATGGACTGGTCTGTCATGCCTGGCCTGCTCGCTGTCACCACGATCGGCTGCGCAGTCCGTAAGACTCCGCAGCCGACCAGCCGTGGTGGAGACCGGGCATGCGTCTGCTGGGTGGCGGGGTTTACTGGGCTGCTGTCGCGGCGGGGATGTCGACGCGGGCGGCCCTGCGGGCGGGCCAGAGCGACGCGAGCAGCGCGCCTGCCAGGGCGATCAGGACGCTGAGGGCGAGGCGGCCCCAGGGCAGGACCAACTCGTAGCCCACGACGTTCTCTTGGAGGGTGCGTCCCAGTGCCCAGCCGAGGAAGACGCCCATGACCGTGCCGATGCTCGCGCCGAGCGCGCCGAGGAGCAGGGCTTCCAGGCGGATCATCCGGGTCACTCCGGCTTGGTCCAGGCCCAGGGCGCGCAGCGTGCCGAGCTCCTTGCGGCGTTCGAGGACGGACATGGCGAGAGTGTTGGCGATGCCCAGTGAGGCGATCACCAGGGCCATGCTCAACAGGGCGTAGAAGACGTTGAGTTGGCCGCCAATGCCACGGCTGTCCTGGGCGCGGATCTCTGTCTGGTCGAGGACGCTCAGCGTGGGGTTGTCGCCGAGGGCGTGGGTGACGCCCGCGAGCGCGGCCCGGCTGGGTCCGCCGTCCGTGGCGACGAGGACCGCGGCGGTGCTCGGGGCGGAGTCGTAGCGGGTGACGAGGGAGTCGGGTGCGGTGATGCTGGGCGTCAGTTCGCTCTGCTCGTCCGCCTGGTAGATGGCGCCGATGGTGACGCTGCCGTGCTGGTCGTTCTGCCGCTCCAGGGGCAGGGTCTGCCCGACGTGCCAGCCCGCCTCCTCTGCCTTGAAGTCGGCCACGGCGATCTGGCCCTTGGCAAGGCTGCCGAGGGAGCCTTCGACCACGTCGTACCGCAGCAGTTTGCCGATGGTGGCGGGGTCGACGCCGGTCAGGACGGACTCGCTGCCGCCCAGGCGGTATCCGGTGGACTGGTTGAGCGGGCTGTACGTGGCGTCGGCCAGCTTCTTCAGGGGCGCGGCGGTGGTGGGGGTCATCCGCTGGCCGCCCACGGACTTCACCACGTAGTCGGCGCTGAGGGCGTGGGTGGTCGCGCGGTCGAGGTACTGGGTGGCGGAGGCCCCCAGGACGGACAGGCCCGAGGCGAGGGTGACGGCGATGGCGAGCGCGGCGGCGGTGGCGCCGGTGCGGCGCGGGTCGCGCACGGTGTTGCGGGCGGCGAGGTCGCCGTGCACCGGGGCCAGGCGGGTCAGCAGCGGCTGGAACAGGGTGACGACCGGCCGGGACAGCAGCGGGATGAGGCCGATCGTCCCGGTCAGGGCGAGGGCCGCGCCGAGGCCGATGACGGTCCGGGCGTCCTTCCCTGTGGTGAGGGCTCCGTACACGACGGCGGCGGTGCCGGTGAGCACCAGCGCGGTGCCGAGGCCGGTGCGCAGGGAGCCGGGGCGTGCGGGGGCCGTGTGCTCGGCGGCGCTGAGCGCGGCGACGGGCGGGATGGCCATGGCACGGCGGATCGGGAGCCAGGCGGCGACCATGGGCAGGAGGGTGCCGACCAGCATGGAGACGATCACGGTGGTCGGGGTGAGGACGAGCGGGGCGGCCGGAGTGTCGGCGGACGCGAAGAGCGTCTGGAGCAGGGCGGCGACCCCGGTGCCGACGGCGAGGCCGGCCACGGAGGCGATCGCGCCGACGAGGAGGGACTCGGTGAGCAGGATGCGCCGCACCTGCTTGCGGGTGGCTCCGACGGCCCGCATCAGGGCCAGCTCCCTGGTGCGCCGGGCGATCAGCATGGTGAAGGTGTTGGAGATGAGGAAGGTGGCGACGAACAGGGCGACCGCGGCGAATCCGACCAGGATCTGGCTCATGGTGTTGGTGGTGCTGGTGGCGAGGCTCGCCTTGAGCTGGGCGAGTTGGGCGCCGGTGACCGCGCTGGTGCCCTTGGGCAGCACCGATTCGACGCGGCCGAGGAGCTGCGTCACGTCAGTGCCGGGTGTGGCCGTGAGTTCGATGTTCGCGTAGTGGCCGGGTTGGAGGAAGAGCTTCTGGGCGGTGGCGCCGGCGAACAGTGTCAGGCTGCCCCCGTCGGGGAGCTTGGTCCCGTCGGTGCGGAAGATGCCGCTGAGCCGGTAGGAGGCAGCGCCGTTGTTCGTGCCGACGCGCACGGTGTCACCGGTGCGGTAGTTGCCCTGGGCGGCGGTGGCCTCGTCGAGGGCGATCGTGTCGTTGGCGGTCGGTCCTGAACCCTCGGTGAAGCGGTACGCGGGGTCCTTGCCGTCCGCCGCCGGGGCGAAGTTGCCGCCCAGGGCGTCCTTGCCGTTGCCGAGGGGCTTGCCGTCGCGGCCGGCGACGGCGGCGAAGCCGTCGACCCGGCCCGCGGCGGCGGCGACGCCGGGGAGCTTGGCCAGAGCGGTCACGGTGCGGGCGTCGAGGTCGCCCGGTCGGCCGCCGTTCGCGGGGTCGGCATCGGCGGAGACGTTGACGGCGATGCGCTCGTAGCCGTCGGTCGCCTTGGCGGTGGCGGCCTGGTTCAGGCTGTCGCCGTAGACGAGGCTGCCGGTGATGAAGGTGACGCCGAGCATGACCGCGAATGCGGTCATCAGCAGGCGGGCCTTGTGCGCGAACACGTTGCGCAGGGCGGTACGGAACATGGGTTGCGGATCCTGGGAGGCGGGCTCGACGGAGGCGAGCGGGCGGCTGGCTGGTGCGGTGCCGGCGTACGAGCTGGTCGTCAGCTGATGAGGTGCCGGCGTACGAACGGGTGTCGTCAGCTGGTGCGCGAGCGGGTGTCGAATTCCTTCATCCGGTCCAGGACCCGGTCCGCGGTGGGCTGCGCCATCTCGTCGACCAGGCGGCCGTCGGAGAGGAAGACCACGCGGTCCGCGTAGCCGGCGGCGACCGGGTCGTGGGTGACCATGACCACGGTCTGGCCCAGCTCGCGCACCGAGTCGCGCAGGAAGCCGAGGACCTCGGCTCCGGCGCGGGAGTCGAGGTTGCCGGTGGGCTCGTCACCGAAGATGATCGCGGGCTGTGAGGCCAGGGCACGGGCCACCGCTACGCGCTGCTGCTGCCCGCCGGACAGCTGCCCGGGCCGGTGGTCGAGGCGCTGGGAGAGGCCGACCATGGAGACCACACGGTCCAGCCACTGCTGGTCGGGGCGACGACCGGCGATGGTCAGCGGCAGCGTGATGTTCTCCAGGGCGGTCAGCGTCGGCAGCAGGTTGAACGCCTGGAAGACGAAGCCGATCCGGTCGCGGCGCAGCGCGGTGAGCTGCAGGTCGCCCAACGTGCTCAGTTCGGTGGTGCCGACGCGCACCGAGCCGGAGCTTGGCGAGTCGAGCCCGGCGGCGCAGTGCATCAGGGTGGACTTGCCGCAGCCCGACGGACCCATGATCGCGGTGAACTCGCCCTCCCGGAAGG